>CAZVWL010000125.1:0-8963 GCA_964630845.1 uncultured Fibrobacteraceae bacterium | reverse complement strand
GTTCGGCCCCGGCGGCAGCAGCCAGATGCCGAACTCGGTGCCGTCGTCCTCGATCACGCCCCACTGGTAGTTGCCGGCCTCCAGGCCCGCGGCGATGTGCAGATAGAAGACCGTGCCGGCCGCGTCGCTGCCGGTGATCGCCGCGTCCCAGCCGTTCATCTCGCCCTTGATCTTGATGTCCTCGTAGGCCGGGTTGTTGTTGTAGACGATCATGTTGAAGCCGGTGCCGGCAGCCGGTGCGACCGACACCTGCAGGTCGCCGCTCACCTGGTAGCTGCTGCTGACGGTGATCGTCTGGTTCTCGAGCACCGGCTGCAGCACCTTGGCGGTGCCATCCTCGTGATAGATCCCGTAGGTGTAGGTCCCCGGGGTCAGGCCCGAGATCGACGCCGACCAGACGATCCCGTCGCGGGTCATCGCCCGCGGCGCGCCGCCGGTCAGGTCGCCGCTGACGTGCAGGTTGTCCCAGTCGCCGACCAGGTCGGTCAACCGGACGGTGGCCGACACGCCGGCCTCGCCGGGAATGAACGGGTCGCCGGCATCCGTGCAGCCGCCGAACGCCAGCCCCAGCAGGGCGAGCAGGGCAGCCAACGAGACGAGCTTGCGCATGGTCGTTCTCCTTGTTGGTTCGGTTCAGGGCGCCGCATGATCAGCGTGGCGGCGCGGGCGGGGTCCGCTCATCATGCTTCAATGGGGTCAGGGTAGAACAAGCCGTTCGGCTTCGTCAAGAATCAACAACGCCGTGGCGGCTTGCCGATAGGACCGTCATAAAAGAAGGCGGGGCAGCCCCACAGGGTCCGCCCCGCCATGCCATCCGGAGGCGCGCTCTCGGTTCTAGGCCGAGGCCGCCTCCTGCTTGAGCAGCGCCTCCCATTGCGCGTCGACGTGTTGCTGGCTGAGTTCCAGCATGTGCTCGTTGCCCGGCTTGAACAGGTGCCGGAAACGGGCCTGCTGCTTGAGCCAGGGCACGATGGGCTGCCGTTCCTTCGGCTTCTTGTTGATCGTGTACTTGCCGTGCTCGACCTCGAACAGCGGCCAGAAGTTGGTCTCGACCGCTTCCTTGGCGATCTGCACGCCGAGTTCCGGCGCGAAGCCCCAACCCACGGTGCACGGCATCAGGATGTTCAGGAAGGCCGGGCCGTCGCAGTTGAGCGCCTTCTCCACCTTGGTGGCGAGGTCTTTCCAGTGGAACGGCGTGGTCTGCGCCACGTAAGGGATGTTATGGGCGACCATGATCCGGGTCAGGTCCTTGCGGTTCTGCTTCTTGCCCTGCTCCACCTTGCCCGCCGGGGCGGTCGAGGTGTGCGCGCCGAACGGCGTGGCGCTCGACCGCTGGATGCCCGTATTCATGTAGGCCTCGTTGTCGTAGCAGACGTACAGCATCTTGTGACCGCGCTCCAGCGCGCCCGACAAGGACTGCAGACCGATGTCGTAGGTGCCGCCGTCGCCGCCGAAGGCGATGAAGTTCATGCGCTCGGCCTGGGCCGCGGACGCGGGCAGGTCGCCGAACTTCTTCAATGCGCGATACGCGGTCTCGACCCCGCTGATCGTCGCGGCGCAGTTCTCGAACGCGGTGTGGATGAAGGACGTCTTCCAGGCGGTGTACGGGTAGATGGTGGTGACCACCTCCATGCAGCCCGTGGCGCCGCCGACGACCGTGTTCTTGCCGGCGACCAGCATGATCTGGCGCAGGATCGTCGCTCCCGTGCAGCCGGCGCAAGCGCGGTGGCCCCCGGTCAGCAGCTCCTGGTTCTCGACCAGCTGCTTGAGGTTGATGGCTTTCTGTTCGATGGCCATGAGGGGTCCTCCTTTCTAGGCCCGGCAGCCGAGCAGGTTGTGGGTGGGCAGCGCGTGGCCCGCGGCGATCTTCTGCAGCGCCTCGATGACCTCGGCCGCGTGGCCGAGCTCGAAGTCGCGGCCCCCGAGGCCGTAGAGCCAGTTGTGGATCGGCGCCGCGTTCGGCTGGCCGTACAGGGCGCTGCGGATCTCGGTGAACACCGGACCGCCCCAGCCGCCGAAGCTGGCCGAGCGGTCGAGCACGGCGATCGCCTTGCGGCCGGCAAGCACGGGCTTGAGCTGCTCGGCCGGGAATGGACGGAACAGGCGAAGCTTGAGCATGCCGACCTTGACGCCCTTGGCGCGGTACTCGTCGATGACGTCCTTGGCGGTGCCGGCGCTCGAGCCGAGGATGACCATGACCATGTCGGCGTCGTCCAGCTTGTACTCCTCCCAGAAGCCGTACCGGCGGCCGGTGAGCTGGGCGTACTCGTCGAAGACCTTCTCGGCCACGCCGAAGACGTGCGGGTAGGCCTCGAGCTGGCTCCACTTGTGCTCGAAGTAGTAGTCGGTCAGGTCGAGCGGGCCGACGGTGATCGGTCGCATCGGGTCGAGCAGCGTGTATTTGTGCTTGTAGGGGCCGACGAATTCGTAGGCCGCCTCGTCGCTCAGGATGTGCAGCGCGTCTTCCTTGTGGCTGATGATGAACCCGTCGTAGTTCACCATCGCCGGCAGGCGCACGTCCATGTGCTCGCCGATGCGGAAGTTGATCAGGCCGGTGTCGTAGGCCTCCTGCGCGTTCTCGCAGAAGTGGTGGATCCAGCCGGCGTCGCGACCGCCCATCGAGTCGCTGTGGTCGCAATGGATGTTGATGTTGCCCGACAGCGCCCGGTTGACCAGCGCCATCTGGATCGGCAGGCGCAGCGACGCGGCGATGTACACGACCTCCCACATCAGGGCGAAGCCCGCCGAACTGGTGGCCGTGATCGTACGCGCGCCCGCAGCCGCGGCGCCGACGGCGGCCGACATCGCCGAGTGCTCGCTCTCGACGAGGATCATCTCGGTCTGCGACTCGCCGTTGGCCACGAATTCCGCGTACTTGTGCATCATCTCGGTCTGCGGCGTGATCGGAAAGGCGGAGGCCACGTGGGGCCTCGCCTGCCGGAAAGCGTACGCAACGGCTTCGTTGCCGCTGAGCGCCACCAGCTCCTGGTCGAGGATCTTGCTCATGCTCCCCAGCCTCCTTGGCTACTTCTCTTCGCGGACCATGACCAGCGCGGCCTTGCCCTTGGCGGCAGGCGGGCATTCCTGGGCACAGATGCCGCAACCCTTGCAGTGATCCAGCTCGATCCCCACGACCTGCGGCTTGTCGCCGCTGGTGTCCACCTTGATGGCGGCATCCGGGCAGTAGATCCAGCAGAACAGGCAGTGGATGCAGTTGTTCGGATAGAACTGGGGCACGTACGTGCGCCAGTCCCCCGTCTTGAAGGACTCGGCGCAGCCGGCCTCGGTGATGATGCCGGCCTCGGCGAGGTCCTGGGCCTTCTTGAGCGTCATGCCGATACCACCTCGTTGTAGGCCTGCGTGACCGCGCGCAGGTTGCCCTCCACCACGGCCTGCGAGAACTTGGTGCTGAACTTGTGCTTCATCGCCTCGAGGAACTCCTCGAGTTCCATGAACGGCTCGGCCGCCAGCAGGGCGCCGGTCATGGGCATGTTGGGGATGGGCTTGCCGAAGCAGTCCAGCGCGATCTTGGTGGCGTCCACCGTGAAGACCTTCGCGCCCGGCACGCCCAGCTTGACCTGGATCTGCGCGGGCGTCAGGGTGGTGTTGATCAAAAAGACGGTGCGCTCGTCGGTGCCGGCGGTCACGCCGGCGGCCGGCGAGTCGAGCAGCGTGGGGTCCAGGACGACCACGATGTTCGGGTTCTCGATGCCGCAGTGGCGGCGGATCGGCTCGGCGGCGATCCGCGTGTAGCCGCGCACCGGCGCCCCGCGCCGCTCCGGCCCGTATTCGGGGAAGCCCTGGCCGAACTTGCCCTTCACGAGCACGGCCTGGGCCACGAAGGTGGCAGCGGTCTTGGCGCCCTGTCCGCCGCGCGCATGCCAGCGGATCTCGACCATCTGAGCAGCCATCTTGTAAACCTTCCTTGTGGCTGATTGAGGCGCTACCGGGAGTCGGACGAAGCAGGCGGCTCCTGTTGCAAGTCCAAGTTAGCCAGCGGCGGTGCGCCGGACAAGCAAAGATGGAGCAAAAGGGGTGCCGCAATACGCGACACCCCAGGTAGGATTTACGGTCACGGACCCTGGCGGGCCGTCACTTGGTCAGGACTGCCTTGGCGGTCCGGCTCTGCTGCCCGTCGTGCAGACGCACGAAGTAGACGCCGGTGGCCACCTGGCGGCCGGCGTGGTCGGCACCCCGCCAGACCACCGCGTGGCGGCCGGCCTCGAGCCGGCCCTCGTGCAGCGTGGCCACCACACGGCCTCGCAGGTCGAAGACCTGAACCGAGACCGACCCCGCGCGCGGCACGTCGAACGCGATGGTGGTGGCGGGGTTGAACGGGTTGGGGGCCACCGCCGTGATGGCGAGCGCCTGGGGCACGGTCGGCCCCTCGACGGAGGTCTGCTGGCCTCCGGCGACCTCGTAGCGCGGGCTGAACCCGCCGGCCCGACCGTCCTCGTCGATGGCGGCCACCACGTAGTACCAGTCGCCGGCGGGCGGGGTATCCTGGAACTGGGCCAGCGGCGCGGCCAGGCTGCCGCAGACCAGCTCGGCGGCCGCAACGAACACCGCGGCGGTGTCGCGGTAGACCACGTACATGGCGGCGCCGTCAACCGGCGGCCAGTCGAGGTGGACCGTGTCGCCCACCAGCACGCCGGCGAGGGTGGCGACGGCCGCCGGGCCGGCCGCGAGCGCCAGCTGGCCGCCGTGCAGGCCGCGGTCGGTCTCGCTGCCGTCCCAGTCGGCGCCGGCCGCGCCGTGGCCGCTGTCGATCAACGGCGAATGCATACCGGGCGCGAAGTCGCCGCCGGCGGGGTCGACGAAGCAGGGATCGGCAACGAGGTCATGCGGGCCGACGCCCATGATGAAGTCGCCGCCCGGGTTGGCGTGCGCCAGGTTGTGGCTGGCGGCCAGCCCGGCACCGTTCAAGAAGAGGCCGCCGCCGGGGTTGGCGGTCGCCACGTTGTCGACGACCTCGCAGGGCACCGTCGCGGTGACGTGCAGGCCGCCCCCGAATAGCGCCTCGTTGCCATGGGCCACCGTGTGCCGGACGTGGCCGCCGACGGCGTCGGGCGCGTACAAGCCGCCGCCGAAGGTCGTCGCGATGTTGCCGCTCAGCAGCACGTTGCTGAGGGCGAGTTGCGTCGCGGTCGCCGTCACGCCGCCACCCGAACCGTTCCAGGTCCGGTTGCCGACCACGTGCGACCGCACGAGCTCCAGCGTGCCGCCGGCCGCGTGCACACCGCCACCGCCGTGGCCGGCGCGGTTGCCGGCCACCTCGAGGTCGTGCCCGCGCAGCACGCCGCCGCCGGCGACGGCCACCGCGCCGCCGATGCCGGCTCCGCCCCCACGCAGCTGGCTGCCGCTGATCGTCACCTGCCCGCCGTGCACGTAGATCGCGCCGCCCGGATAGCTGGCCGTGCTGTCGCTCGTGGCGTTGGCCAGGAACAGGCTGTCCTCGACGCGCGCGTCGACGCATGACGAGAAAGCCACGGCGGCCCCATGGCTGCCGATGTTGCCGACGAACGTGCAGTCGCGGATGAGCGGCGAGCCGCCGTGCGAAAGGATCGCCCCGCCCCAGCCGACGCCGACGCCGGCCTCGGCGCGGTTGTTCTCGAAGCGGCAGTTCACGATCTGCGGGGACGTGCCGATGCTGATGATCGCCGCGCCGTGCCGGCCCTGGACCGGCACCTGGCCGAACGAGCCCTGGCAGTCGTGGAAGATGATGTTGCTGACCCCGCAGTGGCTGCCCGCCCCGCCGGCGAAGCGCACGGCGCCGTTGACGCTCCGCAAGCGCGTGGGATAAAGCTCCGGGTCGCAGACGGTGAACGCCGCGTTCCAGCCGCCGACGATGTAGCATTGGGTGTTGACCGCGATCGGGCTCTCGAGGTAGTTGCCGGCGGCCACGAGCACCGAGTCGCGGCCCGCTCCGGCCAGCACGGCCGCCGCGATCGAATGCGCGGCCTTCGCCGGGGTATCGTAGGGAGGCGTGTTGCTGCCGGCGGCGGACACGTAGCGCGTCTGCTTGCCGACGATGCGGAACTCGCCCGCGGTGAAGCCGAACCCGCGGTGCGTGCCCTCGGACGGGTAGACGAGCACGGTGCCGCGCTGGGTGGTCTGGTTGGGCACGGTCCAGTCGTAGCTGCCCGTGTTCGGCACGCCGAGCGCGATGGGCTGGTTCTGGCAGCTGCCCGCGGTCCCGTACCAGAGGTCGACGTGGTTGACGGGCTGGTTGAAGGTCGCCCACTGCACGGTCAGCAGATCATCCGCGTAATAGACACCGTCGGCGACCGGGGACGCCACGGTGACACGCACGGGCGGGGCCGCATAGGTCAACGACGTGGTGCCGGCGCCGATGTTGCAGGCGCCGTAAGCCACGTAGCAATAGCCGTTCATGCCCCAGCCGGCGCCCCAGGAGTTCTTGACGATCCAGGCGCCGCCGTCGCCGAGGCGGTCGTCCCAGCCGACGATCAGCACGAGGTGGTTCGTGCCGCTGCCCGGGGCGGTGATCACGCCGCTGGTGTAGCCGTCCCAGGCGTCGTTCGCGTCGACGGCGGTGCTCACCGGGCCGTTGTTGTAGACCGCGTTCTTGATCTGCGTGACGTTGTTCGAGATGTGCACCCAGTTGCTGATGTTGGTGAACTTCAGGTAGTCGTCCTGCGTGCAGGGCACGAAGTCACTGCCCTCGTAGGGCATGCAGTGCTCGAGGATGCCCCCGTGGTGCATGTGCACGTAGTAGGACGCCGCGGCCCAGCCGCCGTCGCAGCCGGCGCCGTAAGGGTTGCAGGAGATGATCTGCTGCTCGGAGAGATCGACCGTCCGCTGGTAGTAGATCTTGATCTTGCTCTCCATCTCGGCCGTCGCCGCGAACGCCCAGCAGGAGCCGCAGCTGCCCTGGTTCTTGACCGGGGTCACGCCGTCGTTGTTTCGCCAGTCCCAGAAGATCGGCAGGTTGTTCTTGTCCTCCGGGTAGAGGAACAGGCGATCCTCGAGGATCTTCTCGTAGCCGGACGGGGGGGCGTAGCCGCGCCCGTAGGGCTGCGCCGACGCGGACGCAGGCAGGAGGGCCGCCGACAACACGATGAACACGAACAGCGCCAGGACGGCCCCGAGGAGGGCGGCAGGCAAGCGGGCAGCGACGTTGAAACGGGGCATGGAACGCATCTCCTCGCGGCTCGGACCGGCCTCGTGCCGGTCCCGGGCGGTACAATGCAAGGCCTCGCCGCGCCAGATCGGGCGATCGGCAATCCTGGGTAGTATACAGGCTGACGTCTGGGAGCGGTAGATCAATATTCATGCCGAAACGTACGGTCCTGCCTACCTCAGGCCGCGCCCGTCACCAGAGTCCGACCGGATCGACGTCGAGCACGGTGTCCAGCCCGCGGTAGGCGTCGCGCAACGCCCGGCAGCAATCAGCCAGCCACCCCTTCTGGGCCCGGCTCGCCTCGCCCTTCAAGAGCAGCTGGCGGCGGTGGCGGTTCAAGAGCCGCGGGAAGACCGCGGGCGCCGGTCCGAGCACCTCCAGGCCGTCCCGGGCCAGCTGCGTTTGCACGGCCTCGGCCAGCTGCGCGGCAGCGGCGTCGACGTCGTGCTGGCGGTGCGCGGTCAGGCCGACGCGCAACAGCCGCACGAAGGGCGGATAGCCCGCCAGACGTCGATGGGCGCTCTCGAGCGCGGCGAACCCTTCGTAATCGTGGGCGGCGGCCGCGAGGATCACCGGGTGGTCAGGTTGCCAGGTCTGCAACAGGACGCGGCCCGGCGATCGGCGGCCGGCGCGTCCGGCGACCTGCGTCAAGAGCTGGAACGACCGCTCGTTGGCGCGGAAGTCGGGCAGCGAAAGACCGTCGTCGGCCGCCAGCACGCCGACGAGGTCCACTCCGGCGAAGTGGTGCCCCTTGGCCACCATCTGCGTGCCCACGAGGATGTCGGCGTCACGCGCGGCGAAGGCCCCGAGGATGCGCGCGTGGCTGCCTCGACGGCGGGTGGTGTCGTGGTCGAGGCGCAGCACGCGCGCCGATGGGAAGTGCGCCTGCAGGACGAGTTCGGTCTTCTCGGTGCCGCCGCCGGCCGGCAGGAATCCCGTCGACGCGCAGGTCTCGCAAGCGTCGGGTGCCGGCCGCTGGAACCCGCAGTAGTGGCAGAGCAGGCGACGCGGCCGCAGATGCACGGTCAGGCCGATGTCGCAGTGCGGGCACATGACGACCGCGCCGCAGTCGCAACACTGCAGCTGCCGCGCGAACCCGCGCCGGTTGTGATAGAGGATCGTCTGGCGGCCCGCCGCGAGCGACTCGCCGATCGCCTCGAGCAACGCGGCGCTGAAACCGTCCTGCGGCGACGACCCGCGCAGGTCGACGAGCGTGACCGGCGGCAGTTCGGCGCCGAGCCTGTCCGGCAGCGTGACCTTGCCGTAGCGCCCCGTCTGCGCGTTGTGCCAGGTGACCAGCTCGGGCGTGGCCGAGCCGAGCAGCACCGCGGCGCCGGCCTCGCGGCCTCGCACCAGCGCCACGTCGCGCGCATGATAACGCGGCTTCTCGTCCTGCTTGTAGCTCGGCTCGTGCTCCTCGTCCACGACGATCACGCCCAGGTCGCGCACCGGCACGAACAGCGCCGAGCGCGGCCCCACCACCACCTTCACCTCGCCGGCGGCCGCCTGCTCGTGCACGCGGCAGCGCTCGCCGTCGGCCAGACCGCTATGAATGGCCACGGCGAGGTCGCCGAACCTGGCGGCGATGCGCGCCAGCGTCTGCGGCGTGAGCGCGATCTCGGGCAACAGGAACAGGGCCCCCCGGCCACGCGCCAGCGCCGCTTCGATCACCCTCAGGTAGACTTCGGTCTTGCCGCTGCCGGTGACCCCGTGCACGAGCAGGGCGCCGTACTCGCGGCGATCCAGCAGCGCCGTTGCCGCATCGGCCACGGCCTGTTGCGCCGTGGTCAGGATGACGGCCTCGGCGTCCTCGAGCGGGAAC
>CAZVWL010000124.1:0-9001 GCA_964630845.1 uncultured Fibrobacteraceae bacterium | reverse complement strand
GGGTCAATCGCCCGCGGCCCGGATGGCGGCGATGAGTAAGGAGGTCGACCAACCAGCCCGCATGGGCACCCGGACCACGCGGCCGCCCCAGGATTGGACCTCGGGCGCGCCGACGATCGCGCTTTCCTCGTACTCGGACCCCTTGACGAGCACGTCCGGCCGCACCTGGAGGATCGTCTCCAGCGGTGTTGGCTCGGAGAATATGGTGACCGCGGCAACGGGCCGCAAGGCGGCGATCAGCGCGGCGCGGTGCTCTTGGGGCACCAGGGGACGGCTGGGGCCCTTGAGCCCGCGGACGCTCGCGTCGTCGTTCAGCGCCACCAGCAGCCGGTCGGCGTGGCGGGCGGCCTCGGCCAGGCTCCAGAGGTGGCCGGTGTGCACGAGGTCGAAGCAGCCGTTGGTGAACGCGACGGTCAGGCCGGCCCGGCGCTGGGCCTCGCCCCAGCCGGCCAGCTGGCTGCGTTCGAGCACCAGTCCGAGGTCGACCTCGCGCATGGTCAGTCCTTCCCCGGCACGGCGCCGCAAGCGGCCGCGAGTTGCCGGTGCGAGACGGCCACCGTACCGACCTCGCGCACCGCCACGCCGGCGGCGTGGTTGGCCAGATGGGCGGCGGTCCGGAAATCGGCCCCGGCGGCGAGGGCCGCGGTGTAGACGGAGATCACGGTGTCGCCGGCGCCGGTCACGTCGTAGACCTCGGTGGCCTCGGTCGGCAGGTGGTGGACGGCTCCGTCCGCCTGGAACAGGCTCATGCCGTGCTCGCCCCGCGTGATCAGCACGCAGGCCGCGGCCGTGCGCTCGCAGAGCATCCGTCCGGCCCGGGCGAGGTCGGCCTCGTCGGCGATGACCATGGCGCAGGCTTGCTCGGCTTCGCGCTGGTTCGGCGTCAGGGAGGTGACGCCCCGATACTGGCTGTAATCGCCCTTCTTGGGGTCGACGACCACGATGCGGCCGTCGCGCCGGCAGGTCTCGATCACGGTGGCCAGGACCGGGTCGGTGAGCAGGCCCTTGCCGTAGTCGCTGATCACGACGCCGGCGACCGGGCCGAGCGCGGCGAACCGGCGCAGGACGTCCGCCGCGGTCGCCTCGTCGACGGGGCGGTCGTCCTCCATGTCGGCGCGCACGACCTGCTGGTTCTGCGCGATGAGGCGCGTCTTGAGCGTCGTCGGGCGGTCCGGGCAGGTCACCAGGCTGTCGGTCGCCAGGCCGAGTTCGCCCAGCAGGCGGCCGAGGGACTGGCCGGCGGGGTCGTCCCCGCGCAGGCCCACGAGCCCGACTTCGGCCCCGAGCGCCTTGAGGTTGGCGGCCACGTTGGCCGCGCCGCCGAGCTTGAGCGTCTCCTTCTGGACGCGCACGATAGGCACCGGCGCTTCGGGGCTGATGCGGTCGCAGCGGCCCCAGAGGAACCGGTCGACCATGATGTCGCCGATCACGGCCACGCGCAGGCCGGGCAGGGCGGCCAGGATCTGCTTGTACTTCTCGGTCATCGGGTGTTTGCTTTCCGCCAAAGGAACGGGCGCCGCCCAGGCTAGCGCCCGGTCTCGCGTGTGTCAAATTCCGGAAGCCGGCGCGGCCGGCCGCCCGTCCAGGAGCGTCATGCAACCGCCGCAGCAGCCCCAGACCCAGATCGCGATCGACCTGCCCCCCGACGTGGCGGAGGGCGTGTACGCCAACCTGAGCATCATCGCGAGCAACCCGAGCGAGTTCGTGCTGGACTTCGCGCGCCTGCTGCCGGGCGTGCCCAAGGCGCGCATCCACGCGCGGGTGATCCTGACGCCGGCCGCGGCCAAGGCGTTGCACCTGCACCTCGGTCAGAACATCGACCGGTTCGAGAAGCAGCACGGCGAGATCCGCCTGAAGCCGGGCACGCCGCCGGATCCGAGCCAGATCGGCTTCCAGCCGCCCAAGTAGGACCGCGGGCGCTCAGGCCCGATGGGCTGCCGGCGGTTGGGTTTTCCAGCGCCGGTGCACCCAGAAGTAGTGGTCGGGATGGCGGCGCACCATCGCCTCCAGCTGTTCGGTGTGCCAACGCGTGATGGTGGCGACGGCTTCGTCCTCGGTCCAGGCGGGATCGGGAAAGAGCGGCGCGCCGATGTGCAGGCGGTGCCGCCCGTCCGGTTGCCGCACGAGGAAACCCGTCAGCACGGGACAGCGCAGCCGCCAGGCCAGTTGCGCCGTGCCCCGGAACACGCTCGCGGGCCGGCCGAGGAAATCGACGAAGTAGCCCCCGGCGCCGGCGTCCTGGTCGCCGAGCAGGCCGATGACGCCGCCGGCCCGCAGCACCCGCACCATCTCGCGCGTGCCCTCGCCGGCGCGGATCACGCCGACGCCCGAGCGCGCGCGCAGGTCGTTCTGCAGCCGGTCGACCCGGCGGTTGGACTGCGACTTCGCCAGGAAGCGCACCTCGCCCACGGTCGCCGCCAGCCAGGCGGCGATCAGTTCCCAGTTGCCGAAGTGCCCGGATACCAGCAACGCGCCGCGGCTCGACGCGAGGGCGGCCGTGAGGTGCTCGCGGCCCTCGGCCTCGACGAGGTCCAGCAGCTGCTCGCGGCCCAGGCGCCAGCCGCCGCAGAACTCGAGCAGGGTGGCGCCGAGCTGGGCGTAGAACGCGCGTCCGAGCGCGCGCACGCCGGCCTCGTCGAGGTCCGCGCCGAACGCGGCCCGCAGGTTGGCCAGCACCACCCCGCGCCGGAACGGCATCAGCGTCCAGCAGAACAGGCCGAGCGCGCGGCCCACCCGTTGCAGCGCGCGCAGCGGCAGCGCGGCGGCCAGCAGCAGCACCAGGCGCAGCAGCAGGTAATCCCGCCACTGGACCACGCGTTTCGGCAGGAGCGCCATGCCACGAGCCGCCCTGATGACCCCGTTGCGAATCCGAGCCGCCGGGCGGCTCACGGACGCCAGAGTCTAGGCGCCGCCCGGCCGCCGGGCAAGCGGCGGATCAAGCCGCCGAGTTCGAGCGCGAGCAGGCCCTCGCTCCACATCGCGTTGGTGCCGGGCCAGCGAGCGCGCAGATCCTCGAGGTCGGCGCCTTCGAGGGTGAGGCGGTCCAGGATCCAGCGGGCGGCGCTGCCCGGCAACGGCTCCAGCGGCCCGGCGCGCAGCGCCTTCGGCGGGCGCGGCGGCGCGAGGTGCGCGTCGACGTCGGCCGCGCCCGCGCAGAGGTACGCCCCCGCCCGCAGCAGGTCGTGGCACCCCTGGCTGGCCTGCAGGTCGACCGGCCCGGGCACCGCCCAGATCGGCAGGCTGAGTTCCTCGGCGCGCGTGGCCGTGCTCAAGGCGCCGCTCTTGGCCGGCGCCTCGACGACGACGACGCCCTCGACGAGGCCGGCGATCAGGCGGTTGCGGCGCGGGAAGAGCCAGCGACCGCCGGGTCCCCCGTCCACCGGTTGCTCGGTGACGCAGCAGCCGTTCCGCTCGATCGCCGCGCGCAGCGGACGGTGCTGGGTGGGATAGGTTCGCTGCGGGCCGGTGGCCATGACGGCCACCGTCAGGCCGCCGGCCTCCAGGGCGCCGGCATGGGCCTCGGCGTCGATGCCCAGGGCCAGGCCGCTGACGATGGTCCAGCCGCGTTCGGCGAGGTCGATCGCCAGCCGACGCGCCACGGCCAGACCCCGCGGTGTGGCGCCGCGGGTGCCGACGATGGCCAGCGCGCGGGTGTTCAGGACCGCGGGGTTGCCGGTGACCAGGGCCGCGGTCGGGGCGTCGTGCAGCAGGTGCCAGCGCTGCGGCCAGTGCGGGCTGGTCCTGTCGATCCGGATCCAGGTTGTTGCAGGCACGTCGAAACGGCCGTTTCCGGGAGGAGGACGGGCGTGTCAGTCGTTCGCGTCCGGTGTCAGGTGCGGCGGGGTGGGCAGGACCAGCGGCGCCGGTTCCTCGAGCCGGTCCTTCAGCGTGCCTAGCAATCGGCGCAGTTCGGGCAGGCCGTCGCCGCGGACGGCCGAGATCAGCAGGGTCTGCCCGCCGCCCGCTTCACGGCACCAGCGCGACGCCTCGGCCGCGCGCGTGACGGCCTGGTCCTCGGTCAGCAGGTCGGCCTTGGTGAGGATGACGGCGAACGGCAGCTCGAGCAGGCGGAGGTCGTACTGGCCGAGTTCGAGGCGCAAGGCGGCGAGGTCGGCGAGCGGGTCGGGCAGGCTGGCGTCGGCCAGCAGCAGCACGGCGGCCGTGCGCTCGATGTGGCGCAGGAACTCGTGGCCGAGGCCCTTGCCCTCGCTGGCCCCTTCGATCAGGCCCGGGATGTCGGCCAGGGTGCAGGAGCGGAAATCGCCGAGGTCGACGATGCCGAGGTTCGGGCTGAGCGTCGTGAACGGGTAGTCGGCCACCTTCGGCCGCGCCGCGGTGACCACCGACAGCAGCGTGCTCTTGCCGGCGTTCGGCGCGCCCACCAGGCCGATGTCGGCGATCAGCCGCAGCTCGAGCCGGACGGTGAGCCCCTCGCCGGGCCAGCCGGGCGTGGCCTTGCGCGGCGTCTGGTTGCGGGCGGTGCGGAACTCCCAGTTGCCGCGGCCGCCGTCGCCGCCGCGGGCCAGGCGCACGCGCTGGCCGGGTTCGACGAGGTCGGCCACCAGGATGTCGTCCGGCAGCCGGTAGACGCTGGTGCCGCAGGGCACGGGGATGGTGAGGTCGGCACCGTCGGCGCCGGTGCAGCGCTTGGTGCCTCCCTTCTGGCCGTCGCCGGCGCGGTACTCGTGCCGGTAGCGGAAGTCGAGCAGGGTCGACAGCTCCGGCTCGGCCACCAGCCAGACGTCGCCGCCCTTGCCGCCGTTGCCGCCGTCAGGCCCGCCGCGGGGCACGAACTTCTCCCGGCGCGTCGAGACGCAACCAGCGCCGCCGCGCCCGGCCTGGATCGTGATGGTGGCAACGTCGAGGAACACCTGGGCCTATCCTGGGAACGAACGTAGTCCCGTGTGCAAGCGCGCGGCCGCGGCCTCCAGCTCGGCCTGGCTGCGGGCGAAGCTGAGCCGGATGCAGCCGGACGCCCCGAAGGGCTCGCCCGGTATGGTCGCCAGCTTCTCCGCTTCCAGCAAGTGCCTGGCCAGTCGCCAGCAGCCTTCGTGCCGACGGGCGGGGTCGATCAGCTCGCGGCAGTCGAGCATGAGGTAGAAGGCGCCGTCGGGCACGTCGTAGCGCAGGCCCGGGATGTCGGCCAGCCCGGCGACCAGCGCGTCGCGCCGGCGGTGGAAGGCCGCGCGCATGGCGAGCACTTCCTCGCGGCAGCCGAACGCGGCCAGGGCGGCTTTCTGGGCGACCGTGCAGATGTTGCTCGTGGAGTGGTCCTGCAGGCGCGTCATGGCGGCGACGATCTCGCGGTCGGCGATGCCGAAGCCGACGCGCCAGCCGGTCATCGCGTAGCTCTTGGACAGCCCCGAGACGCAGACGATGCGCGGCAGCAGGTCGGGCGCCACCTGGCGCAGCGACACGTGCCCCTGGTCCGTGTAGACGAGGTCCTCGTAGATCTCGTCGGTCAGGATGTAGCAGTCGTGGCGGCGGCACCATTCGGCCAGGGCGGTCAGCTCGGCGCGGTCGTACACGGCGCCGGTGGGGTTCACCGGGCTGTTGAGGATCAGCGCGCGCGCCTGGCCGGCGCCGGCGCGGTCGAGGTCGGCCGGGGTGATCTTCCAGCCGCGCTGCGGCGGCACCTCGATCACGCGGCCGCGCAGGGCCAGGACCTGGGCGGGGTAGGTGACCCAGTAGGGAACCGGGATGGCGACCGCGTCGCCTTCGTCCAGCAGCACGGACAGCGCGTTGAAGAGCACCTGCTTGGCGCCGTTGGAGACGATGACCTCGGCCGGGGCGATCGCCTGGCCCATCAGCTTCGTGTAGTAGTCGGCGACCGCTTCGCGCAGCTCGGGCATGCCCGCGCTCGCCGTGTAGCCGATGCGGCCGTCGGCCAGCGCGGCCTGGGCCGCGGCCAGCACCGGGGCCGGGGTGGGGAAATCGGGTTCGCCGGCCGTCAGGTTCAGGACCGGCTCGCCGGCCTGGATCAGGGCCTTGGCCTGACTGCTCAGCTTGAGGGTCGGGGAGTCCACCAGAGCCGATGCCAGCCAACCGAGACGCCTCGACATGTCCGACCATTCCCGTCGCTGGAGACACGCGTGCCCGCCGCAACGCCGCCGGACGCCGCGCTGGCGGTGATGGAGGATCAAAGAAGCACGCCTGGTCGCGGGCGGGCAAGGAAATACCGGCGATCAGCGGGGCGGCCGCCTCGCGAGCGCCGTGGCCACCGCGTCGGGAACCAGGCCGGCCAGCGGCCCGCCGTGGCCGGCGACCTGTCGCACCAGGCTGCTGGAGAGCGCCGCGAGCTCGGGCCGGGCCGGCAGCCAGACGGTCTCGAAGCCGGGCAGCAGCGTGCGGTTGACCCCGTGCAGACCCCATTCGTGCTCGTAGTCGCCCGCGCTGCGCACGCCGCGCACGACGGCGCAGGCGCCGCGCGCGCGCACCTCGTCGACCAGGAGGCCAGCGAAGACGGCGACCTCGGTGCCGGCGAGGGCGCCGTCGGCGGCGATGCAGGCGCGCCAGAGGTCGGCGCGCTCGGGCGCGGTCAGGAATCCGGCCTTGCCGCCGGCGGCCACCAGCACGGTGACGCGGCCGAAAAGGCGCCGCGCCCGCGCGAGGATATCGACGTGGCCGAGGGTCACGGGGTCGAACGATCCCGCGTAGAGCGCCAGACGATCAGGCATCGTCAGCCTCCGGCGCGCCCGCGCTCGCGGGGCGCATCACGGTCAGGGTCGTGTTGCCGTACGTGCGGGTCAGGCAGGTCCACGATCCTGACCGGTGAAGCGGCAAGGCCCACGCCTCGCCGCCGTCGTGTTCGAGCACCGCGGCAAGCATACGCGCCGGCGGCGCCGCGGCAAGCACGCCTCGCAACGCGGTCGCGGCGGGCCCTCCGTAAGGCGGGTCGGCCAGGACGAGCACCGGCGGGCCGGCGGCGTCGAACCGGCGGGTCAACCACCGCGCCGCGTCGCCACGGTGCAGCCGCCAGCGGTCGGCAGGCGCCCCGCACCGTTCGAGGTTCGCGCGCGTGGCCGCCAGGCAGGCCGGGTCGAGGTCGACGAAGTCGGCGCCGGCCGCGCCCCGGCTGAGCGCCTCGATGCCGAGCGCGCCGCTGCCGCAGCAGAGGTCGACCACCGCCGAGCCCTCGACCAGATCGCCGAGGATGCTGAAGATCGCCTCGCGCACACGGTCGGTCGTCGGGCGGGCCGCCGACTGTCGGGCGGCGGCGAGCCGCCGGCCGCGCCAGGCGCCTCCGGTGATCCTCATGGACTGTCCTGCCCCGTTGCCGGCTGCAGCGACCAGAGGCGGCCCAGCAGTCGCGGGGCCAGCGCCTCGGGAGCAAGCCGCGCGTCGAGTCGCAGGCGCGCCGCGGCCGCATATCCCGGCCGCCGGCGCCGGTAGAGCGCCTCGAGCCCGGCCTCCCCCAGCTCTTGCCAGATCGGCGCCGGTGCGCCGCCCCGACCAGGCGCCAGGCGTCGGCGCACGACCAGCCAGGGCGCGTCGAGCCAGACGACGAGCGACCGCTCACGCAGCAGCGCCGCCGTCCGGGGTTGTTCGAGGGAGTCGGCGCAGGTGGCGATGATCAAGGGTTCGGCGACCGCCAGATCGCCCACGCGCGTCACGGCGAGGTCGACCAGACGGCGGCCGTCGAGCCGGCCGAGCGCTCGGGCGACCGTCTTCTTGCCGCAAGCGTGAAAACCCACGAGGCTGATCCACATGCCCGGAGCATAGACGAGACGACGGGCCGCGGCAAGCAGCCACGGCCCGTCCCAGCGGCGAAGCGCCGGAGGATCAGTCCCAGGACTGGTATTTCACGTCGTCGTCGACCATGCGCACCTTGCCCTGCAGGGAGAGCTGGTCGCGGGCCATGTAGGCGTCGGTGACGATCCGCGGCGTGACGAAGATCACCAGCTCGCGGCCGTTCTTGGTCGTGGTCTTGTGGCGGAAGAGCGCGCCGAGCAGGGGCAGGTCCTTCAGGACCGGCACGCCCGACTCGAGCGTGCTCTCCACCGAACGGATCAGGCCGGCGATGATCGCCGTCTCGCCGTTGCGCACCATGACGCGGGTGTCGGATTCGGACGTGTTGATGATCACGCCGCCCTGCACCGTGGCCTGGCTCGAGAGGTCGCTGACCTCGTTGACGATGTCCAGCGTGATGCGGTCCGCGCTGTTGATGTGCGGCGTGACCCGCAAGAGGATGCCGATCGTGGTCAGCTGCGTGACCGCGTTGCCGGCCTGATCGGCCACGATCAGGGGGATTTTCTGGCCGACGAGGATCCGCGCCTCGCGGTTGTCGGCCGTGGTGACCACCGGGTTGGAGATCAGCTGCGCGAGGTTCGAGCGCTCGAGCGCGTCGAGCCGGCCGACCAGTTCCCCGTAATTCTGGACCGTGCCGACGCGCAGCGTGCCGTTCGGCTCCTGGATCGGGTTCAGCACGGTGGCGTCGCCGACCATGTTCGCGCCGTCGGGCTTGAAGTTCGACAGCGACCAGCTGATGCCCAGTTCGCGCGAAGCGCGCGTGTCGATGTCCACCAGGCGGGCGTTGATCTCCACCTGCGGCGTCTGGGTGTCCAGCTGCGCGGCCATGTCCTGGATCAGCGCCACCCGCTCGGGGATGTCGTTGACCACGAGGGAGTTAGTGCGGATGTCGACGTCGATGTTGCCGCGCTGGGTGAGCATCTGCTTGAGCGCGTCGCGGACTTCCTTGGCGTTCGCGTACTGCAGGGTCACCATGCCGAGCGACAGCTTGGCCAGGTCGTCGATCTGCTTCTCGGCCATCTTCGAGGACACCTGCTCCTGCCGCAGCTCGGCGGCGGTGTCCACGCGGATGATCCCGTACTCCTCGGTGTAGTCGAAGCTGTGGGCGCGCAGGATCACGGCCAGCGCCTCGCGCCAGGGCACCTGCTCGAGCTTGACCGTGACCTTGCCCGTCACGCGCGGCGAGGCGACGATGTTCGTGCCCGAGAAGCTCGCGAGCGAGCGCAGCACGGTTCCGATCTCGGCATCCTGC
>CAZVWL010000123.1:0-9045 GCA_964630845.1 uncultured Fibrobacteraceae bacterium | reverse complement strand
GTAGACCGTGCCGAAGCCGCCCTCGCCCAGCGGTCTGATCAGGCGGTAACGGCCGACCAGCTTGCCGGCAGGTTCCTGCGACGGATCGGCGGCGGTCGGCTGTCCGGGGGCGACGCCAAGAGTCTCGGCGCCGTCGTCGTCATGCGGGGGACGGACCTCATCGCGGGACACGATGGGCTCCTTGCGGATAAAGGACGGCTGATCCTGAATCAGGATTTGATCAGTACATGATCAATACGATCGGCATCGCGGTCAAGCCCGCGCGTCAGATCTTCTCGCCCGCCAGCGTGCGCTTCATGAACTGCACGCGGTCGTAAGCCGCGCCGTCGGGCCAGGACTGCTGCTTCATCTTGCCGCGGAACGCGTCGAGGCGTTCGAAGTTCTTGCGGACCATCCAGGCGCGCAGGTCGGCGACCAGGGTCTCCAGGTATTCCACCCGATGGCGGTAGAGCACCGAGGCGACCTGCACCACGGTGGCGCCGACGAGCAGTTGCTTGATGACGGCCTCGCCGTCGTGAAGGCCCGTGGTGGCGGCGAGGTCGCACTGCACCTTGCCGGCGAGCTGGGCCACCGCGCGCAGCGTCAGGTGCGCTTCCTCCGGCACGCTGAAGGCCGGTCCGGGGATCACCGCGAACTGCTCGATGTCGATGTCCGTCGGGTAGAAGCGGTTGAACAGCACGAGGCCGTCGGCGCCGCGGGCGTAGAGCTTGGCGGCCATCTCGGGCAGGCTGGAGAAAAAGCAGCCGATCTTCAGGGCGACCGGGATCGACACCTGGCGTTTGACCTCGGTGAGGGCATCCAGGTAGAACTGCTCGACGCTCGCGCCCGTGTGCGAGGCGGCCGTGGGCAGCACGAAGGTGTTCAGCTCGAGCGCGTCGGCGCCGGCGGCCTCCGCCTTGCGCGCGAACGTCGACCAGCCGGTCGGCGTCGCGCAGTGGATCGACGGGATGACCGGGATCGCGACCGCCTTCTTGGCGCCCTCGATCAACCGCAGGTACTCGCCGACGGCGTTCTGGGTGCCGTAAGCGGCGATGTACTGGTGGGCTTCGGGATGGTCGTAGGGCTGCTCGGAGGACGCCAGCACCTGGTTGACCTCGGCCGCGATCTGCTCCTCGAACACGCTCTTGAGCACCACGGCGCCGGCGCCCGCCTTGGCGCAGGCGCGCACGCCGTCCACGGTGCCGGTCAGGCCGCACGAGCCGACGACGATCGGCGTGGGCAGCTTGAGGCCGAGGTAGCGGGTCGAGAGGTTGACGGTCGGGTCGGTCATGGTGTGGCGGCTCCAGGGGTTGGGGCGGCAGAAAACGGCTGTTCGATCGTTCCGGCCAATTCTAGGCTGCAAGGGGCCGACCGCGCCAGCGTAAACGTGAACCGCCCCCCGCGGACTCAGCCCTCCAGGTAGCGGCGCGCCCAGGCCGCGATCACCCCGCCCGCCCAACGGCCGTCCGCCTCCTCGAGCAGGAGGTGGTCGGCGCCGTCGAGCGAGACGAAGCTCTTGGGGTGGCGGGCCGCGCGGAACAGGGCGGCCGCGTGCTGGATGTCCACGGTGTCGTCCTGGGGCGAGTGCAGGATCAGCAGCGCGCGGCCGAGGTCGCCCACGGCGGTGCGGCCCTCGTGGGCCTCGAGGTCGGCGAAGAACTCGGGGCGTAGCGTGAAGGTGCGGCCGGCCAGGGTCAGCTCCGCCTCGCCGCGGGTCCGCGCTTCCTCACGCTTGCGCGCGAGCACCGGGTTGAGGTGGCTCGGCTCGCTGGGCGCGCCGATCACCGCGACCGCGGTCGTCGAGGGCAGGTCGCGCGCGGCCTGCAGCACCGCGGCCCCACCGAGCGAATGGCCGACCAGCAGACGCGGCGGCTGTTCGAGTTCGGCGAGGTGGGCGGCTGCGTCGAGCAGGTCCTCGCGGTTCGAGGTGAGGGTCGAGCGCGAGAAGTCGCCCCCGCTGTCGCCGATGCCCGTAAAATCGAAGCGCAGGACCGCGATGCCGCGCGCGGTCAACTCCTTGTCGATGTGCACGATGGACTTGAGGTTCTTGCCGCAGGTGAAGCAGTGGGCGAAGAGGGCGGTGGCGACGGGCGGGCCGTCGTCCGGCAGGTCGAGGATGCCGGCGAGCTGGTGGCCGGAGCGGCTGGGGAAGCTGAGGCGTCGGGACTTCATGGTGGTGCTCCGCAAAAGAGGATAGCGGTCGACCGGGCCGGGCGGCAAGGTCGGGCGCGTGGGTTTCGTTCGATTGACAACCGTTGATCGCTTCCGCTACGATGGTCGCGGGGATCGCAGATCCTTTATGACACCCAGATGACAAGATACGATCAAGACCGTTTTATGGAGGACACCATGATGCACGCTCGTCCCTGCCGGCGCCTGGCCGCCGTCTGCCTGGCCGTCGCGGTCGCCGTCCCGGTGGCTGGCGCCACCCCGGCCCTCGCCAACGAAGCGCTCTGGCGGGGCGAGTTCGCCACGGCCGCCGACCAGCTCGCCGACGCCCGCGATCCGGTCACGCTGCGCCAGTTGCTGCTGGCGCAACTCGCCCTCGGGCGCGACCTCGCCGCCGCCGCCACCCTGCAACGCTATCGCGGGGTCATGGCCGGCGACCCGGTGGATGCGGCCATCATCGACCTCGCCGCCCACACGATCAGCCTCCAGAGCCGGGAACACCACCGCGACCTGGCCCGCACCTACGCCGCCCTGGCCGGCGCGCGCGATCTGGACGCGGTCGACCGCCGGCGCTACCTCGACCAGCAGCAGCGTTTCGAGCTGCTCGCGGGCAACACCTCGGCGGTCCGCAAGCTGGCGCAGGAACTGAACCGGATCAGCGACTGGGGCGTGCTGGGACCGTTCGACAACACCTCCGGTTCCGGCCACGGCAAGGAGTTCCTGAAGTTCGTGGCGTTCAACCCGCGCACCACGTACGAGGGCAAGTTCGGCCAGCCCATCGCGTGGTTCCGGCCGCGGCTGCTGCCGCTGGACGGCAGCATCGCGCCGCACCGCCACTTCTATCAGGACATCAACACGACCAGCTACGTGCGCACCTCGGTCAAGGTGCCGGCGACCGGCCAGTACCTGCTGAGCGTCGGGTTCGCGGGCGATCTCGAGGTGCGGATCAACGGCGAGGTCATCATCGATGCCGATCAGGAGACGGCCGGGCGCGAGCGCCTGCACTGGCTGGTGACCTTGGCCGCCGGTTGGAACCAGCTCGCGTTCAAGATCTCGCAACGCGAGCAAGGCGACGTGCTGGCCGTCGGCCTCGGCAACGCCGACGGCACGACGATCCGCGGCCTCGAGGTCGCGGCCGACAAGAACCTCATGGCCCAGAACACGCCGGCTGCCGCCACGCCGCAGCGCAGCCCGCGCGACGAGCGTCTGGCCGCCCGGGCGGCCGCCCAGCCGGACGATCCGGAACTGGCGCTCTGGGATCTGCAGCGCGCCCGGCGCGAGCTGCCGCCTCACGACCTGCTGGAGTACTGCGACGCGCTGGCGGCCCGCTTCGCGGACGTGCCGCTGCTACGCCTGCAGGTCGCCTTGGCCCGCCACCAGGCCGGCAGCATCGCCCGGTTCGAGCAGGCGATGGCCGACCTCGCCGAATCGGCGCCCGAGCTGGCGATCCCGCACCTGTACCTCGCCACCGAGGATCTGCGCAAGCAGCACCGGGCCCGCGCCCTGACGCGCACCCAGACGGTGCTGTCGCGCGCGCCCGACTGCCTGGCGGCCCACCGCCTCAAGTTCGACATCTACTACCACGACCAGCACTGGCAGGACCTGCGCAACGGCGCCTGGAGCGCCCAGCAGCAGTTTCCGAACGAGGCCGCACCCTACTACGCCTTGATGGCCTGGGCCGAGCAGGTCGGCGACCTCAAGCTGCTCGCGCGGCATCGCGAGGAAGCCTCGAAGCGAGTCTCGCCGGACGCGCGCAGCGTGCAGCTGCTCTTCGCCCACTGGCAGAAGGAGGACTTCGGCCGTGTGCGCACCTACACGAAGCAGCTCACCGACCTGATGCCCGACAACATCGAGGCCTGGCGCATCCACGTGCGCGCGCTGCTGGCGGACAACCGCGCCCGCGAGGCCGCGGTCGAGATCCCGCGCCTGATGGACAGCTTTCCCGACGACGTGACGTTGATCGCCATGCAGGCCGCGACCGTCGAGATGGGCGTCGCCTTCGACCGCGCCGCGTTCATGCGCGGCCGCACCGAGCTCTTCGAGGCCTTGCGTCGCAACGAACACCTGCGCAACGACGAGGCCGTCAATCGCGAGACCAAGAAGATCGTGGCCGAGTACCGGTCGCAGGTGACGGCCGCCGCCGCCGAGATCCTGACCACCGCCCTGCCGGCCGACCCCGCCAACTTCACGCTCCGCGACCGCATCCGCACCATGCAGGGGCTGAAGCCGTACCGCGAGGTCTTCCCCGGCATCACGCCGGCCGAGATCACCGCCAAGCGCGTCGACGCGTCGCTGTACCCGGGCGATTCCGCGATCGTGATCTACGCCCACCGCCGCCACTTCTTCTTCGACGGCCAGGCCAGCCTGCACGACCAGACCCTCGCCGTGCAGATCCGCGACCAGAGCGGCGTCGAGGCCTGGGAGCGGTACGCGCCGGCGGCGGCGGCGCGTCGCGACCTGACCTTCCTCGAATACGAGATCCTCAAACCCGATGGCGGCCGCGAGAAGGCCGAGGTCTACGACGGCCAGGTGCTGTTCAAGGGGCTGGCCGTCGGCGATGTCGTCCACCTGCGGTATCAGTTGCCGGCGATCGTGACCGGCAAGCTGATCGGCAACATCTGGGATCAGCACCTCTTCGCGTTCAACGCGTTGCCGTGCCGCGAATCGGTCTTCGAGCTGGTCACGCCGCCCGGCCTGGACGTGACGGTCAAGACCTGGAACGACCAGCCCGACCCGGAGCGTCGCCAGGCGATGCCGGTGCGTCAGAAGATCGACGGCGGCTTCGATCTGTGGCGCTGGCGTTACCACGATCTGCCGCCCGTCCGCGAGGAGCCCGGCGCCGCCGACCCCAGGCACTACCTGCCCTGGGTCGATGTCTCGACCGTCGCCGACTGGTCGCAGATCGCCGACTGGTACCACGACCTCGCCAGCGGCCAGGCCCAGCCCGACACCGAGATCCGCCTGAAGGCCGCCGAGATCTGCGAGGGCGCGCTGGACGACGACGACAAGGTGGCGCGCATCTTCCGGTTCGTGGCCAACTCGGTCACCTACAAGTCGCTGCCCTTCTACCAGTCGAACCTGATCCCCCGTCGCGCCGGCGAGGTGCTGCGCGACGGTTTCGGCGACTGCAAGGACATGAGCTGCCTGATGATCGCCCTCGGGCGGGCCGCCGGCGTCGAGGATCTGCGTTTTGCCCTCTGCACGCCGAACGCGCCGGCCTCGCCGGGTTTCCTGCCCTCGCCGCGTTTCCACCACGCGGTGGTCGCCCGCGTGCGCTCGACGCAGCGTCGTGACTGGTACGACCCCACGCTGCGCCACGCCGAGCCCGGCCAGGTGCCGCGTTATCTCGGCGGCGTGCCCGCTCTGGTGGTCGACCGCCTGGCCGGCGACCTCGTGGTGATCGACCCGTCGCCCGCCACGCTCTACCCGTCGCGGATCGCCACGCGCGTCGAGTTGGACGGTCGCGGCAACGCGTCCGTCGACCGGCAGACCGCCGTCCAGCAGGTGGACCGCCTGGCGGCGCTGCGCCAGCAGCTGGCCGAGGTCGGCGACGAGGAGTTGCAGACGCGCCTGAACCGTTCGCTGGCGGTCGTGTATCCCGGCGTGAAGATCCGCGCCGGAACCGCGACGGGCCTGGTGCCGGGAGACGGCGAGGTCGTCCTGTCGAGCCGGTTCGACGTGCCGGAACTGGCCTCGCTCGGCGACGGCTTCCTGTCGATCAACCTGCCCTGGCAAACCGAGCTGCACGAGTGGGCGGGGCTGGTGGTCGCCGACGAACGGCGCCGCTCGCCGATCGACCTGCGCAGCCTGAACCTCTGCGAACAGGAGGAGTTGCACCTGGTGCTGCCGGCTGGACATCGGCTCGCCGTGTTGCCGGAGAACCGCGCGTACGAGGCGCACGGCTGCGTGTACACGACCACGTTCGAACGGACGCCGGGAGGGCTGCGGGCGGTGCGCACGCTGACGCTCAGCGGCGACCTCGTGACGCCGGAACGCTACGACGCGTTCAAGACGTTCCTGGACAGCGTGCGTCGCGACCTGCAGCGGTCGTTGCACTTGCGGCTGGGTTGAACACGTTCCGGAGGCATCCAGGAGAACCGGCCTGGACGGATCTGGTTTTGGTGGTAGACTTGCGGCCGAACATCGTCCGCGAAAGGTAGCCGCCATGAACACTCGCCCCGCCCTGTCCGTCGCCTGCCGCGAGGACGCCGACCACCGCGCGCAGATCAACACGCTGTCGGGCAAGCTGATCGGCACCGCGGCCTGTTACGAGTTCCTCGACGAGGCCCGCGCGCGCATCGACGCGGGCCTCGTCAACGTCATCCTCGACCTCGAGCACGTCGACCGCGTCGACAGCACCGGGGTCGGGATCCTGGCCTCGCTCTACAACGGCGCCAGCGAGAAGGACGGCATGGTGGTGATCGTGCACGTCGCGGCGCGGGCGCACTCCGTGCTCTCGATCATGCACCTGCTGGAGTTCATCAAGACGGCCCCCTCGGTCGAGGCCGCACTTCAACTGTTGCAGGGCGAAGCCTGACCGGGTCGACGGCCGCTGGTCGTGCGTTGCCGGCCCTGCCGCGTTACCATGTCCCGGAACGATCGACCACGGGCCGCGAACGGCCCGCATGGGCAACCTCGCTGCAAGGAGTGACGACACCGTGAAGCTCAAGGCCATCCTCATGATCTCGGTGCTGGTGATCGGCCTGGCCGGTTGCGCCAGCATGAGCCGCCAGGAGAAGGGCGCCGTCATCGGCGCCGGTTCGGGCGCCGTCATCGGCGGCGTGATCGGCAACCAGGCCGGCAACACCGTGCTCGGCGCCATCATCGGCGCGGCCGTCGGCGGCGCCGCCGGCGCCTACATCGGCAACTACATGGACAAGCAGGCCGCCGAGATCGAGGCCGACCTCGCCGGCGCCAAGGTCGAGCGCATCGGCGAGGGCATCAAGATCACCTTCGACTCCGGCCTGCTCTTCGACGTGAACCGCTCCGACGTCAAGCCGGCCTCGCGCGACAACCTCGTGCGCCTGGCCGCCATCCTCAACAAGTACTCCGACACCGCCGTGCTCATCGAGGGCCACACCGACAGCACCGGCCCCGACGACTACAACATGACCCTCTCGCGCAACCGCGCCGACGCCGTCGCCGCGGTGCTCGCCGGCCAGCAGGTCGACGCCACGCGCTTCACGGTCATGGGCTACGGCAAGACCCAGCCCCTCTTCGACAACGCCACGCCCGAGGGCCGCGCCGGCAACCGCCGCGTGGACCTCGCGATCATGGCCAACGACAAGCTGAAGAAGGTGGCGAAGGGTCAGGCGGGGTAGATCGTCGGGGAGCCTCACCCGGTCAGGATTCTCCGGGAGCGCGCGTCAGCCCGTCGCTGACGCGCGTTCGTATTCTCGTGGCGCGGGTTCGGCTCGACCCAGTGCCAGAAATAGGGGATCCGCAGCAAGCCGCCCCGGACTCCGTGGCCGGCGCAGAAGGCTTCGAAGGCGCCGGGGTTGCGGGCCTCGAACGACTCCTGGAATTCGATCGCCAGGGTTCGGAAGAACAGCGGCAACGGCTCGGATCCGGATGCTGGCCGTGATTCACGAGGCAGACGGAGTGCCGGCATGGGTGTTCCCCCCGGATCGAGTGGCTTGTCACCGGAATGATCATACCGGAAGGGCCGTCCTCACGAAACCGTCGTTGGTCGGCACGGCGGGCGGCCGGGAAAATCGAGTGTTGACAGGCAACGCGGACCGGAATATGATCACACCATGAACGATATCCGCTCACGGAATGAACGTAAAAGCAGGCTACTGCCCCGGGCCGCCGGCCCTAGCCTGGTCGATGCCATGCTGTCATTCCCCGTCGTCGTCGTCATCGGCGCCAGGCAGACCGGCAAGAGCACGCTCGTCCAATCGTTGCCGGAACTGGCACAACATCGCTATCTGTCGCTCGACGAACTCGACCTGCGCGATCAGGCCCGGCGCGATCCTGCCTCGATCCTGGCGAGGGACCGCACGCTGATCATCGACGAGGTGCAACGAGCGCCGGACTTGCTGCTGGCGGTCAAACGAGTCGTTGATCGTGACCGACCCCGCCAACCAGGGCGCTTCATCTTGACGGGGTCGGCCAACCTGCTGCTGATGCACCGGATTTCCGAGTCCCTGGCTGGGCGCGCATGCTACATCAAGTTATGGCCGTTGACGCGGCGGGAACGCCTTGGACTCGGTCGCGTCGGCATCTGGAGCGAACTGCTCGCGACCCCGGTCGCCGACTGGCAGCGGCTGGTGCAGAACCAGTCTTGCCCCCCGGCAGACTGGAGAGAAGCCGCGAGGATCGGAGGCCTGCCGGTCCCGGCCCACGACCTCACAAGCACGACCGCACGCGGACGTTGGTTCGACGCATACATCGAGACATATCTAGAGCGGGACTTGCAGACCCTCGCCCATATCACGGACCTGGGCGACTTCCGGAGGTTGATGCGTGCGGCGGCCCTACGCCTCGGCGGCGTGGTCAATCAATCTGACCTTGCGCGCGACGTCGGTGTCTCGCGGCCAACGGCTCATCGCTGGCTGAACCTCATGGAGACATCGTTTCAGCTCGTGCGCGTGCCGGCTTATTCGGTCAACCGGACCCGTCGGCTGGTCAAGAGTCCAAAGCTCTACTGGTCGGACGTCGGCCTCGCCCTTCACCTTGCCGGTGGCGACCCTGTTGGCGCCCATCTCGAGAACTTGATCTTGAACGACCTGATCGCCTGGCGTGAACTGGGCACCCCTAGACCCGAGATCTACCATTGGCGCAGCGAGAACCAGGAAGAGGTCGATCTCGTGATCGAAGCCGGCAACCGGCTGCTGCCGATCGAGGTCAAAGCGACCCACAACCCGAGCCACCACGACGCGCGCCACCTGATGA
>CAZVWL010000122.1:0-9061 GCA_964630845.1 uncultured Fibrobacteraceae bacterium | reverse complement strand
GCCGGCACGACGCCGCGATCGCGACGTACACGCGCGGCGAGGCCCTCTCCTGGGCGGCGCGCGACACCTTCGGCGCCCTGTGGGCGAGCAACGGCCTCGGCCTCTGCCGTTGGGATCTGGGCGACCTCGCCCCGGCCGACTCCATCTTCGTCGCGGTGATCGCGCGGAGCCGCGCGGCGCGCCAGGTCGTGATCGAGGCCAACGCCCTGAACAACCATGCCGGGTTGCTCGACGTGCTCGGCCGCCCCGACGAGGCGCTGGCCGGCTACCAGGATGCGCGCGCCCTGCACCTGCGGGCCGGACGCGTGCGGGAAGCGGTCCCGGCGGCGCTCAACGTGGCCCGTTGCCAGCATCGCCTCGGCCAGACCGACGCCGCGCTGGCCACGGTGGCCGAGGTCCTGGCCGCCTGCCGCACGAGCGGCTTCCGGGACCTCGAAGCGCCCGCCCTGGTCCTACTCGCCCGTCTGCAGCTCGAGGTCGGCCTGGTGGACTTCGCCGCCGAGACGGCCCGCCACGGCCTGGCCGGCCCCCCGCCGCCCGCGCCACGCCACGAGCTGCAGCTCCGTTTCAACCTCGCCCGCGCGCTCGCCTCGCGCGACAGCCTCGCCGCGGCCGAGGCCGAGATCGCCGTCGCCGCCGGCCAGGCCAGGTCGATCGGCGACGTGTACCTGCAAGCGGAAGCCGCGCAGATCGAAGGCGACCTGCTGCTGCAGGCCGGTCGGCCCGCCGCCGCCGCCGCCGTGATGTCCGACGCGCGCGGGATCGCGGCCGCGGCCGGGCTGGTGAACCTCGAGCTGGCCCTCGGCAGCCAGGCCGGCGCCGCCTGCCTGGCCGCCGGTGACACCGCGCGCGCGGCGGCCCTGCTGCACGAGGCCGCGGTCGTCTGGGAAGCCTCGCGCAACCTGCTGGACGACCCCACCTGGCGCGAGCGGCGCGCCAGCAGCGCCCGCCGGCTGTACGCCGACCTCGCCGCCGTCACGCTCGCTTATCCGGCTTCGCGACCGCCGGCCGCGCGCCGGGCGCAGGCCTTCGACCTGCTCCAGGGTTACAAGGCGCGCACGATGCTCGAGCGGGCCCTTGGCCCGGGCGTGCACGCCGCCGCCCCGCCCCCGGTCTCGCTCGCCCAGCTGCAGACCGAGGTCCTGCGCCCGGGCGAGGCGCTCGCGGACTGCTACCTCGCCGACGAACGCGGGCTGCTCTTCCTGGTGACGAACGACACGCTCGTGGTCCTGCCGCTGGCCGGCGCGGCCGCGACGGCCCGGGTCGTGGCGGCCGTCGATCAGCAGCTCGACCGCGAGGCCGGGTGGTCGCCGGCGGCGCTGCAGGAACTCGCGGCCGACATGCTGGGTCCGGGTGGCTCCGACGCCGCGGGCGGATTGACGCGTTTGCTGCAACGAGCCACCACGGTGTACTGGTCGCCCGATGGTCCGCTGCACCGCCTGCCCGTGGCGGCGCTCGGCCTGACCGGCCCGGCCACCGCCCTGGCGCAGGTGCCCTCGGCGACCTTCCTGGCGGTCCTGCGCGGCCAGGGCGGCGAGGCGCCCGCCGCCGCCGCCACCCCGCTGGTGGCCATGGCCGGAAGCGCCGATCGCGACGGCCGACCGCTCCAGGGGGCCGTGGCCGAGGTGGCCTGGCTGGGCCGCGCGTTCGTCGATGCCGTGGTGCTGGACGGCGAGGTCGGCACGCCGCTGGCGGCGATCGCCTCGGCCACGCCGGCCACCGTGCTGCACCTGGCGGCGCACGCGGACGTCGATCCGCAGCATCCCTGGAACAGCGCCGTCCTGTTCGGCGACGCCGGCGCTCCGCGCTGGCTGCGCGCCGGCGAGGTGGCCGCCGCGCGGCTGCCGATCAGGCTGGCCGTGCTGGCCAGCTGCCGCACCGCCGACGGCGCGGTGCTCTCCGGCGAGGGTGTCGTGGGTGTGGCGACCGGCTTCCTGGCGGCGGGCACGCCGGCCGTGGTCGCGACGCTCTGGCCGGTCGACGACCGGGATGCCGAGCGTTTCTCGCGCCGGTTCTACGGCGAGCTGGCCGGCGGTCGCGCGGCGGGCGAGGCGTTGCGTCGCACGCAGGCCTGGCTGGCCGGACAGGAGGCCACGGCCCGGCCCCGGCAGTGGGCCGGGTACGTGCTGCTCGGCGACCCGGAGCTTGTGGTGTCGCTGCGGGCGGCGGGCCGACTACGCCACGGCCTGGCGGCCGGCGTCATGGCCGCCGTGGCCACGACGGCAGCGCTGGCCATCACGCTGGCGCTGCTGGCGCGGCGCCGCCGGGCTCAGCGCAGCAGCGTGAAGGGCGCCGTCGCCGCATGGCCACGCGACTCGAGCCGTAACACGTAAGCGCCCGCCTGCCGGCCGGCGGCTTCCCAGACCACGGTCTGGCTTCCCTGCGGACGATCCTCGTCGAACACGAGGCCGGCCAGGCGACCGCGCAGGTCGTAGACCGCCAGCCGCGCGGCGCCGGCTTCGGCCAGCCAGAACTCCAACGTCAAGCTCTCGCCGCGGGCGGGGTTGGGGCGGACCGGCAGGATCGCCACCCGGGGCCTGCCGACCAGCGAGGCGGTGTGGAACTCGGCGAGGTCGGAGCGCGCCTGGCCGCCGGCCTCGAACCGGGCGGTGACGCGGTAGAAGTACGTCGTGGCCGGCAGCAGCCCTTCGAGCAGGAACTCGTGCTCGGTGCGGTATCCGTCGCCGTCGACCTCGCCCAGCTCGAGGGCGGCCGTGCGGCCGTAGGCCAGGGAGACGAGCGCGGGTTGCTGGGTGGTGAACGACACCCGTGCTTCCTGCGTGTCGGCGTCGATCTCCAGGTCGTCCAGCACCAGCGGCGGGGCGGCCAGGGGGTCGAGCAGGTCGAGCGCCATGGGCGCGATGCCGGCGGGGTCGAGCCAATCGCGCAGACGGGTGGTGCTGGTGCCGCCGCCGTCCCAGCTGACCGAGAGGCGGCCGTACCAGTCGCTCTCGTTGTTGCCGCAGGCCGCGTAGCCGCCGTGCAGCTGGCCGATGATGCGCCCGGCGGGGTCGACGAGCGGGCTGCCGCTGCTGCCGGGCTCGGTGGTGCCGAGGTCCCAGTCCACGACGCGCCAGTGGCTGCCGTTGCCCGGGCTGGTGTAGCCGAGGTAGCTCGTGATCTCCAGGGCGTCGTTCTCGAAGCTGATGCACTTGACGGCCGTGCGCGGGTGATGGATCGCGATCGCGGCGGTGGGCACGTCGCCGCTGCGATCCCAGCCCGCGTACGTCACCTGCCAGGCGGGGTCGGGCAACTCGCTCAGCTCGACGAGCGTGAAATCGGTCGCCGTGCTGCCGGCACGCCAGGTCGCGCCGCCCAGATGGGCGTGGTCGAGGCTGCCGCCGCCGAGTTGGCCGCAGCCTGGGCTCTCGAAGTTCCAGTAGACGACCACGGTCGCGGCGTTGGTCGCGTTGACCCCGCAGTGGGCGGCGGTCAAGAACAGCGGGGTCTGGTCGCGTTCCGTGTTGTTGATCATCGCGCCCGTGCACGACATGTAGCCGTTGATCGAGTAGACCCCCACGCTGCGGATCTCCGCGCGCCAGGGATCGCCCTCGGGGCAGACCACGTCGATGTTGCACCAGCCGGGCGGGTTCTTGTCGGGCGCGGGCTCGCCGAAGAAGCGGTAGCCGCGGCCGACGCGCCGCAGTTCCAGCTCGAAGTCGTCGCGGTGGCCCGCCGGCACGACCACGCTGACCAGGGCGGTGTCGCCGAGCACGACGGCGGTCCAGAGCGCGCCGTCGGGGCGCTGGTCGGCCACGGTCAGCCGGCGCGTGGGGCCCTGGCGGCTGGTGATCTCCAGGTGGCCGCCCCAGGGCAGACGGAAGCGGCTGAAGCCGAAGTTGAGGCTGAGCGCGCCTGGCGCGGTGACCTCCAGGCGCCAGCGGTGGCTGCCGTCGGGCAGGCGATCCCAGCCCTCGCTGGCGTCGGGCTCGAGGACCAGGTCATGCGGCAGCGCGAAGCGCAGCGGGCCGGGTGCGGCGGGGTCGGCCGCGTCCTCGCGCATGAGCGCGGCGCGGTCGACGCCGGGCAGGTCGAGGCGTTGCTGTGCCTCCGCGGCGATCGGCGTCGCGGCAAGCGCCGCCGTCAGGATCAGCAGTTGCAGCGTGGACCCCAGGCGGCGGCGGATCATCTCGGACCTCCAGGGACGTCAAGCATGGTTGCGCAGCGCCAGCTCCGCCGGAGCCGGCTGCAGGTACTCCTGCTCCAGGAGGTACGTGATCCCCTGGACCTTCAGGTGGTGGTTCAGCAGGGTCAACGGCACGATCAGGGGCACCAGGCCGTCCCGGTAGCGGTCGATCACCTCGATGATGTCTGTTTTCTCGGCCGCGCCGAGGCGGTCCTTCAAAAAGCCGAGCAGGTGCTGCAGCACGTTGACGTTCTTGCGCGTGGTGGCCTTCACCTGCAGCGCCTGCATGAAGCCGGTCACGTAGCGCTCGCGCAGCTCGGCCGGCGTGTAGTCCTTCACCTGGGCCACCAGCTGGCCCAGTTCCTTGTAATGTCGAGGGCTGTGCGCCATCAGCAGGTACTTCTGCCGGGTGTGGAACGCGACGACCTCGCCGCGCCGCGCGCCCGCTTCGAACAGGCGCTGCACCCGGTGGTAAGCGAACACGCGCACGATGAAGTTCTCGCGCAGGCCGGGATCGTTCAGCCGGCCCTCCTCCTCGACCGGCAACAGCGGCAGGCGGCGCATCAGCTCGGCGGCGAACAGCCCCACGCCCACCTTGTGCGGCATGCCCCCCTTGCCGGTCTTGACCGGCACGCGCTCCATGCCGCAGCTCGGCGAGGAGCGCTTCAGCACGTAGCCGCAGAGCGCCGCGCCGGCCAGTTCCTTGAGCTTGCGCCGCGAGTAGCGGTTCATCCGTTCGGTCCAGTCCTCGCCGCTGCGGCTGCCGATCATGCTCGGCGACGCGGGATCGCCGGCCAGGTGGACCGGCTCGCGCGGGATGCCCATGCCGACCTCGGCCTCCGGGCAGACCGGCACGAACTCGAAGTAGCGGCCGAGGATGTCGGTCAGGTAGCGGTCGTGCTTGTGCCCGGCGTCCCAGCGCACCTTCTGGCCCAGCAGGCAGGTGCTGACGCCGACGCGGATCAGGTCGCTCATCATGCCTCCCGGTTCGCCCCGAAGCGGGCGGCAATCACCCGGCGACGGTGGTCGAAGATCTGCCCGAGCTGCCGTCGCACCGCCAGCGCGTGGGCGAGGTCGCCCACCAGACCCAGCGGCAGCATGTAGCGCACCACGTCGCCGAGCACCGTGCCGCCACCGGGCGCGGCGGCGAATGTGTGCGTGTGGTGCCAGAACGCGTACGGGCCGGCCAGCTGCTCGTCGACGAAGCGGTGCGGCGGCTCGAAGCAGGTGATCAGCGTGCGCCAGCGCAACGGCAGCGGCCCGAGGCGGATCACGTAGTCGATCAACGCGCCCTCGCGCATGGTGATCGGCGACGGCGTCAGGATGCGGAACCCCATCGACGCCGGCGTGATCTCGGCCAGGTTCTCCGGCCGCGCGAAGAACGCGAAGACCTCGTCGTGAGCGGCCGCGACGGTCTGGGTCCGTTCGAACACGTGAAGGGTCATGAGCCGGCCTCGCGCGCCAGCCGCGCCATGCGGTCGATGTAACGGTCGACCCGGAACTTGCGTTTGCAGCCGGCGAGGTTCATGTAGCGGATCTTGCCAAAGACCGGCCGCTCCGTCCACGGCCGATCGTGCAGGCCGCCGATCGACCAGGCGCAGCCCACGTAGCCGTTCGGGTCGCGGCCGTCCAGGTTGTAGCGGTCGTTCAGGGTGATGGCGATCGCCAGGGCCTCGGCCGGATCGCGCGACCACTCCAGGATCTTCTTCGCCCAGTACATCCGCATGAAGCCGTGCAGCTTGCCGCGCACGACCAGCTCGGTCTGGGCCGCGTTCCACAGGGGCTCGTGGGTGGCGGCGGCCTCGAAGGCGGCGAGGTCGTACACCTGCTCGCGCGGGTCGTCGGCGTGCTCCTCCAGGGTGCGCCGCCCCCACGCCGGCAACCCTTCCCAGCGGTCGTAGGCCTCGTGGTGATGGCAGAAGTTGTCCGACAGCTCGCGCCGGACGATCAGTTCCTCCAGGAAGGCCTCGCGGCCGGCCTGGTGCGGGCTCGACACCGCCGCGAAGGCCGCGCGCTGCGGCGCCAGGTGGCCGAAGTGCAGGTACGGCGAGAGGTCGGACTGGCCGTCGAGGGTGGGGTCGTTGCGGGCGGTGTCGTACGCCGCGAGGCGTCGGTCCAGGAAGCGCTGCAACGCCGCGTGCGCGGCGGCCTCGCCCGGCTCGAGCCAGGTGATCGCCGGCCCGCCGCCGGCAGCGGCGATGCTCGCGGCAGCCGCCTTCCAGTCGGGTGAGGGCGCGTGATGAGGCCACGGCACCGGGTGCGGCAAGACCGGCGGCAGATCGACCAGGTAACGCGGCAGCAGGCGGTGCAGCTTGGGGCGCAGCGTGCGCGCGGCGAACTCCTGCTTGTCGCTGGCGACCCAGCACGGCACGACGTTGTGCGCATCGACCTGCCGGAGCGGCACGGCCAGCCGCGCGGTCACGGCCTGTTCCCAGGCGCGCGCGATGCCGAGCGGGTTGAAATCGGTCACGACCCCGCCGGCCGCCACCTCGTCGACGAGCGCGGGCACCTCGCGGACCGGATCGCCGCAGCGCAGCCACAGCGGGATGCGCAGGTCGGCGAGGTCGCGGGCCACGGCGCACAGGCCGGCGAGCATGAAGCGGTACTGGCGCGCCCCGGCGCCGAGGAAGGTCGGCGCCAGGCAGAAGACGACCGCCAGCGGTCGGCCGGCGGCCAGGGCGAGGTCCTGCGCGTAGAGCAGGGCCCAGTTGTCGCGGACGCGCTGGTCGCGGCGCATCCAGTAAAGGATCGGCCCAGGGCCGACCTCGCCGCCACGCAGGCTGCGGACGCGCTCGGGCTGGACGCGGGGTTGGCAGGTCACGCACGGCTCCCTACGGTGGTGGCGGTCCATAGCGTAGGAACATCAGGCGCGTCTGACCACGTCACGCAACAAATACGAGACGAGGTCGCCCAGGATCACCAGCATGGCGCCGAGCAGTAGCACGAGCACCAGCTCATCGTGGTGGTGCCGGGCCCTGGCATCCTGGACCCAGTAGCCGAGCGACACGCCGCCGAGCATGCCCAGAACCGTCGCCTCGCGCACGCAGGTCTCCCAGCGGTAGCAGAGGAAGAGCAGGAATCGGTTGATCACCAGCGGGAAGACTCCGGCGAGCCCGAGCTGAGCGCGCGTGGCGCCCAGGCCACGCAAGCCTGCAAGCCTGGCCGGCGGCAGGTTTTCCACGACGTCGCCCCCGAGCTTGCCCAGGATCCCCGCGTTGTGCAACGCGAGCGCGAGCACCAGGGGCCAGGCGCCGGGCCCGTACAGGGCCAACAGCAGGAACGCCCAGACATACTCGGGGATCGAACGCAGGAGCGTGAGCACCGCGCGCGCCGCCACGACCACCAGCGACCACGCCACGCGCCGCCGACGCGCCGGATCCCGCGGACCCGTCAGGTATGGCTCGGGGCAGGCGAACGTGCGAGCCGCCCACGGCGCCACCAACCCCCCGAGCAAGCCGGCCAGCAGGATCGCCGCGACGCTGATCGCCAGGGTCGACAGCGTGGCCGCCTGCAGATGGCTCCGCCACAACCCGCCCAGCCAGCCCAGCAGCGCGCCCGCGTCCCAGCCCGATTCGCGCAACGGCCACGGCACGCAATCGCCGAGGAAACGCTCGACGTTCGCCGCGCGGCGCGGGCTCCAGCCGGGGTCGTCCAGGAAGCCGCCGACGAGCCAGCTGGTCGCCACGAGCGCGGCCAGGCCCAGCCCGCTGAGGCGCAGGAAACGGCTACGCGGACGCTCGCGGCGCAGGCGGGCGATCGTGGCCAGCTGTTCGTTCATGCCACGAGCCTCCGGCGCACCGAGCCGCTCCACCAGTCCACCAGGATGACCAGCCCGAGCAGCGTGTACAGGTACGTCCAGACCTCGCCGTAGTGCAGGTTCTCGAAGCTCGCCGCCAGGTGGTATCCGAGGGTCGGCAACCCGAAGAAGCCGAGCACCGCCGCCGAACGCAGGCCGCACTCGAATCGGTAGAGGGCGTACGCCACCATGTCCGGCAGCGCGCGCGGCAGCAAGCCGAAGGCGAAGACCTGGGCGGCCGTCGCCCCGGCATCCCGCAGCGCTCCGGCCGGACCCCGCGGCGCCTCGTCGACCATCTCGGCGAAGATCTTGCCCAGGATACCCGCGTAGGGCAACGCCAACGCCGCCAGCGCGGCCAGCGGCGAGATGCCGAGGACCGCCAGCAGCAGCACGGCCCAGAGCAGCTCGTGCACCGATCGAAGCAGCACGGCTACCAGCCGGCAAGCGCCGCTGATCAGCGGCCCGAGCACACGGCCCAACCGCGCCCGCCGGCCAAGGCGACCAACCGCGCCCGCCGCGCGGTCGGGGGCCCACCAGGCGGTCGCGCCGCCGAATCCGAGCAGCAGGCCGCCGAGCACCGCGGGCAGGAGCGCCGCCGCGGCGAAGACGACCGTCAGCCAGGCGGCGCCCAGCGCCTGCCAGACGAGCGGTGGCAGACCCGGCGGCAGCTCGGCGGCTTCACGCACCAGGGCGGGCCGCCAGGCGCGGCCGAAGAACTCGGCGGCCAGGCGCCAGCCGCCCTCGTCAGGCCACCAAAGCCGTGGGTCGAGCTCCAGTTGCCACGCGGCCCAGGCGCCGGCCGCCGCCAGGCCCAGCACGAGCAGCGGCCGCGCCCAACCCGGCCCGGACCCGCGGGCCGCCCGCCGACGTTCAGTCGCCATCGGCCGCGGCCCCCGTTTCCGGCAGCTGGTAGAGCGCGCGGTACCCGGCCGCGTCGAGCGTGGCGGGATGGCCGTCGAACACCACGCGACCGTCGCGCAGACCGATCAGGCGCGGGAAGTGCGCGCGGGCGAGGTCGAGGTTGTGCAGGCTCATGATCAGGGTCAGGCCGCGCTCGCAGGCGAGGTCGACCAGCAACGCCACCGTGTCGTGCGCACGGGCCGGATCGACGCTCGCCACCGGTTCGTCGGCCAGCAGCA
>CAZVWL010000121.1:0-9129 GCA_964630845.1 uncultured Fibrobacteraceae bacterium | reverse complement strand
TCTACCTCGCCGGCGGCGCCGTGCTGAACACGCGCATCCGCCTGGCCGGGCCGCAGGCCGCTGCCTCGGTGGCGTTGCCGGCGGGCGAGTCGGTGGCCGGCGTGATCCTCGATCCCGAGCACTGGGTGATGTGGCGGCCCGCCGCGGCCGCCGCCGACGACGCCGGCGTCGTGCTGGTGTACCCGAACCCGGCCCGCGACGGCTGGGCGGTCTTCGCGTTCCGGCTGGCTGGGACCAGCAGCGTGGACGTCGCGGTCTACGACGTGATGGGGCGCGAGGTGTGGGCGCGGTCGCTCGGCCGGGTGGTGCCCGACGCCGAGGCCAACACCATGGCCTGGGATTGCCGCACCGCGGCCGGCGCGCGGGTGCCGGCGGGGGTGTACTGGGCGGCGGTGTCGGTCGACGGGAGGCGCAGCGTGCGGAAGTTCACGGTGCTGCGCTAGCGGCGTCAGATTTCCTGACCCATTTGATCCTTGTTTTGCGTTTCTCTGCGCATCATGACCTCGTGCGACCACTTCGCGGCCCCCGGGGCCCTGGAGAAGACCATGATGCGGCGCGTTCCCGTTTTTTCGATGCTCCTGATGGCATGCCTGTTGATCGCGGCGGACCCCGGCCCGGCCGTGGCCACGCCGGACAAGCTGCTGACCGCCCAGATCGACGTCACGGTGACCGTGGGGGCGACGCCGCTGGCCGCGGCCCGCGTCGAGCTGGACCTCGACGCGAGCGGCGCCTGGGACGAGCACCTGAACGAGCCGGTGATCTGGACGGGCGTCGACGGCACGGCCTGGTTCGTCGACGTGACGTCGGTGGGCTCCGGGCCCGGGCAATCCGGTGGTGGCGTTCCCGGTGGCGACTGGGAGGCGCCTCGCATCCTGACCGGCAACCTGCGCGGCGCCGTGGGAGCGGCCGAGGTGCGGTTCGATTTCGTGGTGCCGCCCGGCAGCAACGAGGCGAGCCTCGGTCTGTTCGACCTGCGTGGACGGCGGCTCGCCGAGGCGCGCGGCGCGGGCGATCTCGACCTCGCCGTGCCGGCCGGCCTGCCGGCGGGCGTCTACGTCGCCCGGCTGAGCGCCGGCGCGGCGGCGCCCGTGGCCCAGCGCATCACCAGCGTCGGGGCGCGCGCGCAAGCGGTCATGGCGCGGCGGTTGAGCGCGGCCGAGGCGGCGGCGGCCGGCTGGCTGGACATGCGTCCCTCCGGCCAGAAGGACGGCGCCCGGCAGCCGCACCCGATCAACATCATCGTCAGCCACGTCGACCACGGCACGGTCGTCAAGCCGGTGCAGATCGTGGAGGGGTCCAACAGCTTCGTGGTCGACCTGGGCGAAGCCGGGCCCAGCGAGGCCATGGTGCTGGTACCGGCCGGCACGTTCATGATGGGGCTGGGAGGCGTCGCCACCCCGGTCCACGAGGTCACGCTGACCCGCGACTTTTTGATCGGGCGGCGCGAGGTGACCAACGCCGAATACCTCGAGGCGTTGCAGTGGGCCTGGAACCAGGGCTTGCTGTCGATCGCGAGCTGGGGGGCGGGCCTGGGCGTGATGCAGCACGGGCACTTCCTGCTGATGATCAGCCAGACCGATGACCGGTACGAGATCCGCTTCGAACCGGCGCTGCAGCAGTTCTATCTGCACGCCGCCACGGCGATCTACGATGAGACGGGCCCCGGCGTCGCTTACCCGGACGGCTACGACCCCGCCGACCACCCCGTCAAGCACGTCACCTGGTACGGCGCCGCTTGCTACGCCGACTGGCGCAGCCAGATGGAAGGCCTGCCGCCGTTCTACAACGGCGTGTGGCCCTCGTGGCCGCCGCCGTTCCCCAACCCCTACGAGGCCGAGGGATACCGACTGCCGACCGAGGCCGAGTGGGAGTATGCGGCGCGGTACAACGATCAGCGCTATTTCCCGTGGGGCAACGACGCCATCACCTGCGAGCGGACGAACCACCGCTCCGGCAACAACCACTGCGTCGGCTGGACGTTGCCGGTCGGCAGCCGGCCCGCCGGCAACAGCGCCCTGGGTCTGCAGGACATGGCCGGCAACGTGTTCGAATGGGTGAACGACTGGCACAGCCTCTACGGCAACCAGCCGATCACCGATCCTGTCGGCGGCGCCGGCTCGAGCCGCACGTTGCGTGGCGGCAGCTGGGAGCACTGGCTGATCACGGCCCAGTACAGTGCCGCCCGGGTCGATGCCGTGCCGGGCGGGCAGTCGTCGGGCATCGGCTTTCGCCTGTGCCGGACCGTGCACCCGTGACGCCGCGCGGGCCTACCAGTCGCGCAGCCACTTGAGCTGCACGCCGGACTGCTCGCCCTGGCTGACCTGCGTGTGCAGCCGGAAGGCGCCGGCGAACGCGTAGTCGAGGTGCACGAAGAAGGCGCTGCCCTCGCGCAGGAGCTGCTCGTAGCGCACGAGCACGCGCGGGCTGAGGTACTTGCCCACGGTCAGGGCGGTGGTCTCCTCGTCGCCCTCGCGCGGGGCGATCGTCAGCACGTCGACGCCGAGCTGGCGGGCGAGGCTGTCCTGCAGGCGCGCCGAGCCGTAGGCGGCGGCGATCTGGGCGGCGCGCGAGGCGAGCAGGCCGGTCTGGCCCTCGTCGAGCTCGTCGAGCGGCTTGCCGAAGAGCAGCGCGGCCAGGATGTCGCCGTCGCTCAGCTCGGGCGCGCTGGTGAAGCTCAGCGTGGGCGACAGCGCCGTGCCGCCCAGCAGGATGCCGATGTCGTACTGGCCGACGCGCACGCCGAGAGCGAGGTCGAGCTCGGGGTTCAGTTCGGTCTCGCTGCCGTCGAAGACCACGCGGCCGCGCTGCAGGCGGAACAGGTGCCCGAGCTGGCGCATGGTTCCTTGCACGGCGGTCAGCTCGCCTTCCACCGCGATGTGATCGCCGCGCAGCAGCAAGGAAAGGTCGCCGGCCAGCTCGATGTCCAGGCCCTGGCCGCGCAGCCAGAGGTCGCCCGGGCTGGTCAGCGTCAGCACGAGGTCGGGCAGCACGCGCGGCAAGGCGCCCGGCGGCGCGGGGGCGCCTCTGGTGTCGGCTGGCGCGGGGCCGGTGGCGGCCGGCGCATCCGGATCGACGATCACCGGCGGCGGCGTTGCCGACGTCTGCCAGAGCAGGGCCTCGCCGGCGGGCGGCAGCAGGGTAGGCGGCGGGTCGGGCAGGCGGATGAGGCCGCCTTCGACGTGCAGGCCGCCGCGGATCTGCGGCGCGAGCGAAGTGCCGGCGAGGTCGACGCGGCCACGCAGCGCCAGGCGCGATCCCTCCGGTAGCTGGGCGCGCAAGTTGGCGACCCGGAGGTGGCCGGCGAGGTCGAGGTCGGGGTCGGGCTGGCCGGGTGTCATGAGCCCGGCGACGCGGGTCGACGCTTCGAGCCGGCCGGTGACCGTGGTGCCGGGGGGCAGCAGCGGGGCCAGGCGGGCCAGCTCGAGGCCGGGGGCGTGCAGGCGCATGTCGACCGAGTCGGCGGCGGCCACGAGGTGTGGTAGCGGGGCGAGGGCGTCCAGGCGCAGCAGCTCCACGCCGCCGTCGAGCAGCCGCAGCGCCACGCGGGCGCTGCCCGCGCGCCAGCGCGCGGCCGGCGCGGGCAATGTCGCGGGCGGGTCGCCGCGGCCGCCCAGGTGCAGGTCGATCGTGGTGGTGAGGGCGGCGAGGTCGGGCTCGTCGACGACGGCCAGCTGCAGGTCGCCGTGGGCCCAGGGCGCCTGGGCGGGGCCGACCGCGGCCAGGCGGCCGGTGACCGCCAGGATGCCGCGCGGCAGCAGCGGCTGCTGGTCGAGCGGCAGGTAGGGGCGCACGGCGTCGCTCGAGAGGCGAAGGTCGAGGTCGGCCCGGGCCTCGACCTCATCGCCGAGCGCGTCGGCGCGCAGGACCAGGCGGCCGAGGTCGCCCGCGACCTCGAGGTTGGCGGCGACCGCGGGGCTTGCCGTGGTGCCGGTCAAGGTCAGCGTGCCGGCGGCGGTGAGCGCCGAGCCGTCGGGCAGGCCGGCGGCGATGTCGTCCAGGTGCAGGTCCAGACCGATCGCCAGGTCGAGGGCGCGGGCCAGGGTCAGCGGGTCGGTGGTGGTGGCGTCGTCGAGCAGGGTGGGCGGCAAGGCGCCGCGTACGCTCGCGGTGCCGGCCAGCGTGCCGGACAGCGCGTGGCCGGCCGGCAGCAGCGGCTGCAGGCGGCCGAGGTCGATCGAGGGCGCACCGAAGGCGAGGTCGACCGAATCGGGCACCGAACCGGACAGCGGCCAGGGCACGCGCGCGGCGACGGTGACCGCGGGCTGGCCGTGGTCGAGCAGGCGGGCCGACAGGCGCGCCGAGCCGGCTTGCCAGCCGAGGCGGCCGGGCTGGGTCGTGGTTGGTGCGGGGCCGCTGCCGCCGAGGGCGAGGGCGACCTCGACGGCGAGGTCGGCGAGGTCGGACGCGTCCAGAAGGGCGAGGCGCAGGTCGCCGGTGGTCCAGGGGGCGGCCGGGGCGCCCAGCGCGGCGATGCGGCCGGTCGCGGTGACCGTGCCCGCCGGCAGCGCGTCCTGCTGCTCGGGCGGCAGGAAGTCGCGGACCGGTTCGAGCGGCACGCGCAGGTCCAGGGCGAGCGAGGCCTCGAGGCTGTCGGGCGAGACGCGGCCGGCGAGGTCGAAGCGGCCCAGGGTGCCGGCCAGCTGCAGGCCTTCGAGGCGCGCGGTGGTGTCGGCGGCCGAGTAGGTCAGGCGCCAGGGGCCGGTGCTGGCGAGGTGGCGGCGGTCCAGCGAGAGGGCGAGGTGGTCGGCGACCATGAGCACCTCGGGGCGGTCGGGCAGGCCGGCGGCGTCCACGTGGCCGCGCCAGCTCGTGGCCACCGGGGGCATGGCCAGTTGCAGGTCGTAACGGCCGCGCAGGCGGCGCAAGGAATCGGTCGCGGCGCCGGCGAAGGTGAACGTGGCCGACTCGACCACCGCGGTCGGCAAGGTGAGCCCCGCGGGCAGGTGGGCGCGCACGTGCAGGGTGTCCGGGTCCAGGCGGGCCGATAGCTCGGCGCGCGGCAACTGCAGGCCGGCTGCGGCGACGCGCACGTCGGCGTCGAGGCGCGCGGTGGGGGCCGACCAGCGGCCGTGGGCGCGCAGGCGGGCGCGTCCGGCGAGGTCGAGGTCGAGTGCGGCCGGGTCGGCGGCGGCCGGATCGAGGTCGCGCCAGCGGCGCAGCAGCGACGCGTCGGGCACGTCGAGCGAGGCGTCCAGGCGGAGCGAATCCTGGTCGGCGCGGCCGGTGGCCGCGATGGCCAGTCCGGGCAGCCGCAGCTCGACCAGCGCCCGGTCGAGGGCGACCACACCGTCGGCGGCCAGGGTGCCGTCCGCCTCGAGCTGGGCGCGGTCGAGCCAGGCGGTGCGGCCGAGGTCGAGCGTGGCGCGCCAGACGGCGGGGTCGACCGTGCCGTCATACGCGGCGTCGAGGTCCAGTTCCACCGGGCCCAGGTCTGCGGCCACCAGCTGCGGCGGCAACAGCGAGGCGATGGCCGCCGGCGCGGGCAGGCGCACGCGGCCGCGGGCCTCGACGCGCGCGCGCCGCGGCGCCTGGGCGGGCGGCGGCACGACGTCGACGGTGAGGTCGACGCCCGGCGGACCGTGCGCGGCCCAGCGGGCGGCCAGCGTGTCGAGCTGCGCGGGGGTCATCGGGGCGGGGTCGTCGAGGGCGGCCAGGCCGGCCAAGAGCGCGACCGGGGCCGCGGGCAGCTCGCTGCGCAGCGTCACTCGGCCGGCGGCGCGATGGTCCAGGCGGGCGTCGAGGCGCCAGTCGCCCAGGTCGCCGGCCAGCGCCAGGGCGTCGATCGTCAACGAGGGCCAGGCGGCGTGGCCGGCCAGCAAAGCCTCCAGCGCGGGCAGCGGCAGGCGCACGCGGCCGTCCAGCGGCAGGTCGGCCAGGGCCGGCAGGCGCTCCGGGGCGGCCAGAAAAAGCGGCGCGAACGCCAGCACGAGCGTGTCGGCCTCGACCTCGCCGCGCAAACGGCCGCTGACGCCGAGCGTGGCCAGCGGGCGGGCCCGCAGGGCGGCCGCGAGGTGGAAGGGTCGACCGTGCCGCAGCTCGACCGCCAGATGCAAGGTGTCCAGCCTGGCCGTGTGCCGCGGCGCCGTGCGGACCGCCACGCGCGCGATCGATACCTGCTCGATCGCCAGCGACGGCAGGGGCGGCAACGCGCCGGGCCGCAGGAAGAACGGCAGGCTCGGGGGCGGCGACGCGCCGGGCACGAGGGCGGTGTCGCGCGGCGCGGCGGGCAAGCGCGCGGCGATCGCCGGCAGGTCGGCCACGATGCCGGCCGCGTGCACGCGCCGGACCGTCACGTCGCGCCGCCACAGGTCGCCGAGCGCCAGGCGCAGCTCGAGGTCCTCCAGGTGGGCCAGGGTGTCGGGGCCGTCGTGCCAGATGACGTCGCCGACGGCAAGCGTGCCGAGCCGCGGCCAGGCCGCGCGGCCGACGTGCACGGTGCCGGGCAGGCGATCGCGGGCGACCTCGACGGCGTGGTCGAGCAGCGCCTCGCGACCGGCCGGCAACATGAGCGCCAGCAGCATGACGGCGATCCCAAAGGCCACGACCAGCATGACGGCGCGCGCCGCGAGGGCGACCCGGCGGCGCCGGCCAGGCGCCGATCGGACCGGCGGCGCGGGCGTCGTCTTGCTGGTGTCGGTGGGCGGACCGTGCTGCATCGCGTCTCCTGGCGGCGAGGTCGATCAGTAGGGATGGCCGATGCCGAACTGCAACAACGTGCGCGGCTGGCCCGGCGACGGCGTGCCGAGGTGCCGCGCCAGGTCGAGGCGCAACGGGCCGATGGGGGTGCCGACGAGCAGGCCGAGGCCGGCGGCGGCCTCGAGCTCGGCGAGGTCCACGTCCGACGTGCGCCGCCACACCTGGCCGCCGTCGACGAACGCCGCCACGCCCAGCAACGACCACACCGGCACGCGCGCCTCGACGCCCGCCAGCAGGCGCACCTCGCCGCCGATCGGGTTGCCGTCACCATCGCTGGGGCCGAGCTGGCGCCGCCGCGCGCCGCGCATGGTGCTGACGCCGCCGGCGAACCAGCGACGGTCCGGACGCAGGTCCGGCGCGTCGCCCAGCGGCCAGGCCACCGCGCCGTCGAGCCGCATCGCCAGCACGGTCTGTTCGCCCAGAGGCCGATACCGCGAACCGAACGCGCGCAGCGAGGCGAACGGGCTGCGTGTCCAGAATCCCGGCGGCGACCAGTACGATTGCAGCGTGAGGCGATGGCCCCGGCTCGGCTCCAGCGGGTTGTTGCTGGTGTCGTGGTAGAAGATGCCCTCGAGCAGGGTCTGCAGGCCGACGTCGCCGACGAAGGCGCGCGGGTCGGCCGAGCGGTCGTCCAGGTCGCCGTGGCTGAAGGTGACGCCCAGGCGCAGCGAGCTGTGACGCCAGGTGGTGAAAAGGTTGGAGAGGGCGACCTCGCTGGTGGCCAGCCGGTAGCTGTCCTCGTCCTGGATCTCGCGGCGCAGCCGCAGCTCGGTGCGCGAGCGCGCGCTGACCAGCGCCGGCCACCAGGTGCGCAGCTCGGCGTCGCGGCTGTAGGTCGCCCAGGAAGCGCCGGCGTACAGGCCGCGGCCGCGTCGCCAGAAGTTGCGGTGGGTGACGCCGGCGCGCACGGCCAGCCAGTTGTCGGTGAAGGTGCCGACGCTGGCCTCGCTGGTCAGCATGGCGCGCGCGCGCAGGTCGGCGACCAGGTCGAGGGTCGTCGAATCGCGGGCGTCGGCCTGCAGGCGCACCTGCCGGAAGAGCTGGAGCTGGCGCAGGTGGCGGCGCGTGTCGCTGATGACCGCCGGGCTGTAAGGCGTGCCCGGCGCGAGGCTCACGGTGCGGCGCACCAGCGGCACGAGGTCGTCGGGGGCGCCGTCGACGACCAGGTCCCGGTAGCGGAACCGTCGTCCGGGTTCGCAGGCGAAGGTCAGGTCGGCGACCGACGGCGACGGTCGCGTCGTGCGCACCGTGACCTCCGGTCGGGCAAAACCGTCTTGTCGCAACGCGCGCAGCAGGTCCTCGCGCGCACGAAGCACGGCTTGCTCCCGGAACCTTCGTCCGGACGCCAGCGCGGCCCGCACGCTGTCGGCGGCGGCCATGAGCCCATCCGGCAAGCCCGTCACCACGACCACGCCGTGGCGCACCGGCGCGCCGGGCGCCACCGACAAGGTCAGGCGCACGCGGCGCTCGCCGTCGGCCTCGCCGCGGGCGTCGATCACGGCGTCGGGGTAGCCATGGCGGGCCAGCAGCAGCTGCAGGCGGCGCAGATCCGCTTCGGCGGTCCGCACGGTGAGCGTGGCCAGCTGGCGGCCGACCAGCTTGCGCCGCGGCGCCAGGGCAAGCCCGGCGGCGGCCTGGTCGCGCAGCTCGGACGGCAGGCCGGGCAGCTCCAGCGCCGACACCTCGCGGCCTTGCCACGGCGCGAGGGTGGCCGCGTTGATCGGGGTGCGCGCCGTGGCCGCCGGCACCACGGCGACGACCACGCACGCGGCGAGCAGGGTTGGCCACGGATGACGGTTGTGTGCGAGACGCCCCATGGTCGACACGATAGGCCCGCGCGGCGAGGTCGGCCCGTCGCCGTCGGGATGCGGCTAACGGTGGGCCGTCTGTGGCGGCTGGTCCGCGTCGGCCGGCGCGTCGGCCGGTGCGTCGGCCACCGCCCAGGCCGTGCGGAAGGCGAGCTTCACGAGGTCCTGGTACAGCGGGAGGTTGAGCGTCTCGGGCGTGTCGGTCACCGCGTGCAGGTGGGCGTAACCGTTGGTGGTCACCCAGTAGAGCGTCGGGATGCCGCGCTCGAAGAAGGGCGTGGCGTCGGCGCCGCCGCCGGCCCACGTCGCGGCCACGGTGCGGCGGCTGTTCTCGGCGTCGAGCGAGCGCGCCAGGTTCCACAGCTCCGGCGACGACGTGCCGCCGCCGATGCGGATGGAGTCGCCGCAGGCCACGCAGTCGAGGTTGAACATCGCGGTCGTGCGCGCGGGCTCGAACACAGGGTTCCGGGCGTGGTGCGTGGCGCCGACCAGCCCGGACTCCTCGCCCGCGAACAGCACGAAGACCACGCTGCGGCGGGGCGCCTGGCCCGCCTCCCGGAAGGCCTCGGCGATGCGCAGGACGGCCGCCGCGCCCGACGCGTTGTCGTTCGCGCCGGGGAAGTAG
>CAZVWL010000120.1:0-9182 GCA_964630845.1 uncultured Fibrobacteraceae bacterium | reverse complement strand
CGGCAGATCGAAGCCGCAAACGACACCGGACTCCGCCTGAAAACGCAATTGACGCAAGGCCCGGTCAACCGCCGCGTAGACCTCGGCGGCATGGCGTTGGCTGCTTTCGACCTCGATGGCGAGTGATATCTCTTTGCCAGCGGCGAGGCGACGGGCGACCAAGCTCTCGCCCAGTCGCTCGGCTAGAGTCGTGTCGGCCATCAGCGTCTCCAGGCGCGCGATGGCCCGCTCGTCGCCGAGTCCAACCAGGCGTTCTGTGGCCACGACCAGCCGACGTGCCGTATCTGCGGACAGGTCGGCCACCAACGTCTCGTAGATGCGCCGGTCCCGTAGCCGCGCCAGGACCGTCTTAATGGTGTCGTGCACACGCAGCGGGTCGTCCGGTGCGGTGATCAGGTGCTGCAGGAGCCTATCGGCCACGGCGGGGTGGGCGTGCGTCGTCAAGAGATCCGATGCCAAGCTGCGTTCGCCGGCCGAATCGGGATCAAGCAGGACGTCGGCCAGCAAGTGTGCGAGAACCTCGGCGACCTCGTCGCTGATCTCTGTCCGGCTACCCCGTAGGTTGTCGCCGAGTTCGTACAGTGCCTTGTTCCGCAGTACGCGGTTCAGCTCAGCCTTGATGGTGGCGATCTGATCTTCAATAGGCGTCTCGGCGAAGACCGATCCTGCCGGGATAAACAGCGCTGCGAACAGGAATCCGGCCGACAGAAGGTCTTTGAAGGAACGCCGCGTGTTCATCACCGACCTCGATATAGGTTGTGTGGGGCCAGGGTATGGATGACTTGTTGTCACATATAAACAACTGGATACACTACGTACTGAGATGATGCAATGAGCAAGCCCCCGACCCGAGAAACTCCCCATACAACCCCTCAGTCCGCCCCACACAACTAACCCAGGCGTACTCTTCCTCCACCCGCCGCCGCGCCGTGACCACCATCTGGCGCCGACCCTCCGGATCCCCCAGCACCCCGGCCACCGCGGCCGCGAGCGCATCGGCGTCTCCAACCGGCACCAGCCGCCCGTCGACCCCGTCGCGCACCAGTTCGCTGTTGCCGCCGATCGCCGTGGCGACCACCGCGCAACCGGCCAGCATGTACTCGAGCACGGCGTTGCTGAAGCCCTCGCTGTCCGAGCAGTTCACGCCCACGGCGGCGCCGCGCAGGCAGTCAGCGACGTTGTCCTGGCGGCCGAGGAAGTCGACGCGGTCGGCCACGCCGAGTTCCTGGGCCAGGGCTTCGAGGCCGGGGCGCAGGTGGCCGTCACCGATCAGTTGCCAGCGGGCGTCGGGGCAGCGGGGTCGGGCCAGGGCGGCGGCGCGCACGAAGAGGTCGGCCCGCTTAACCGCCCGGTTCAGGTTGCCGACGAGCACGACGCGCGGTGGCGTGTCCGGGTCGGCGTGAAAGGGGATGCGGTCGGTGTCCAGACCGTTGCCGATGATGTGGAAGCGGCGGGCATCGAGGCCGTCGACCGTGGTGAAGTGGTCGCGCACGGCCTGGGAGTTGACCACGAACGCCGTGGCCAGCGGGTAGGTGCGGCGCATGAGGAACTCGATCTTGCGCTCGCGCCAGAACCCCAGGTCCCGGAACGAGATCAGGCGCACCGGCACGCCCGCGAGGCGGGCGGTCCAGATGCCGAAGACGGTGGCGTCCTGGAAGAATGTCTGCACCACCTGGATACGGTGATCGCGCAGATAGCGGGCCAGGCGTCGGCTCTCGCGCCAGGCGGCCGGGCCGAGCAGCTTGGGCACGTCGAGCGAGAGGTGCGGGCAGTCGGTGGGCAAGGGGCGCAGCGGCGCCTCGGGGCGCAGGGTGCAGAGGTGGGGCTGGAAGCGGGCGCGGTCGAGCCGTTCGAGCAGGCCCGCGAGCTGGCCCTCGGTGCCGCCCGAGGGCGGCAGGCTGTCGATGCAGTACAGGATCGGGATGGGCGCGTGCCCGCCTGTGGCCATGGCGTCAGACCACCACCAGGTGGTGGTGGCGCTTCTTGCCCACCTGCAGGCGCACGCGGCCGTCCTGGACGTCGGCCGCGGTCAGCAGGCGCGCCTCGTCGTCGACCACCGCGCCGTTGATCTTGACGCCGGCCTGGCGCACCATGCGCCGCGCCTCGCCCTTGCTCGCACAGAGGCCGCACTCGGCCAGGATGTCGATCAGCGACAGGCCGGGAGCGTCGAGGCGGGAGGCGGCGAGGTCGCTGCCGGGGACGGTGGCCTGGTCGCCGCCGCCCATGAACAGGGCTGTGGCGGCCTTCTCGGCCTTGTCGGCCTCGGAGGGGCCGTGCACGAGGGTGGTCACGGCGCGCGCCAGCTCGCGTTTGGCCTCGCGGATGTCGGCGCCCTCGAGGCGTTCGAGCGCCTCGATCTTGTCGCGCTCGAGCAGCGTGTAGAGGCGCAGGAAACGGCTCACGTCGCGGTCGTCCACGTTGACCCAGTACTGGTGGAAGTCGTAGGGCGGGGTGCGTTCGGGGCCGATCCACACCGCGCCGGCGGCGGTCTTGCCCATCTTCTCGCCCGCGGCCGTCGTCAAGAGCGGGAACGTGAGGCCGAAGACCTCCTGCTGGTTGAGGCGGCGGCAGAGGTCCACGCCGGAGCAGATGTTGCCCCACTGGTCGTTGCCGCCCATCTGCAGCTTGCAGGCGTGGTCGCGGTTCAGGATGTAGTAGTCGTAGGCCTGCAGGATCATGTAGTTGAACTCGATGAACGACAGGCCCACCTCCAGGCGGCTCTTGACCGAGTCGCGGGCCAGCATCTGGTTGACCGAGAAGTGGCGGCCGATGTCGCGCAGGAATTCGATGTAGTTCTGGTCGCGCAGCCAGTCGGCGTTGTTCAGCAGGATGCCGCGGTTGTCGGCGCCGGCCGTGACCACCGGGCCGTGGTCGAGGTCCGCGAGGCCGGGCACGCCGAAGTCGATGAAGCGGGCGAGCTGGGCCTTGATGCCGGCGAGGTTGGCCTCGATCTGCTCGAGGGTCAGCAACTGGCGCAGCTCGGTCTTGCCGCTCGGGTCGCCCACCATGGCGGTGGCGCCGCCGGCGATGGCGATCGGCCGGTGGCCGTGGCGCTGCAGGTGCACCAGGCCGAGGATCGGCAGCAGCGAGCCGACGTGCAGGCTGTCGGCGGTGGGGTCGAAGCCGATGTACGCGGTGACCGTCTCGCGGCTCAGCAGGTCGCCTAGAGCGGCGGGGTCGGTACATTGCTGGTAGAAGCCCCGCCATTGCATCTCGGCGAGGAAGGGGTTGGTGGAGGGGTGGTTGGTCATGGTGGCTCCAGGGACAACTTTGATTTACGTGAGATCCTGCGATCGCTTTCTGTCCGGATCGCCGCTAGGATAAGCACCGAACTGTATCTGGTCCACAACAGAGGACCGCGGAAGTCCATGGCAACAAGGACGCGGTAGACACGTGCAGCGTTCGCGCGGTCCAACTGTCACTACATCGGTCGTGTTGCCGATCTTGACCCATGTCGGCGGTGCAGGATCTGGTTTCGGCCAATTGCTCCAACGACTTGAGTACATGGACCCTACGGAACGTCTAGCCTGGCAACTGGAACGCCTCCGTCGCATGGTTGGTCATGCCCAGTCGAAATCGGCAATCTATCGGGAACGATTGGCCGGGACCGGTCTGCGAGCGGAAGACATTAGATCCATGGCCGATGTCGGAAGACTGCCACTTCTCGAGAAATCCGACCTCGCCGCCGACAGAGCACCCCTACTACTCACGAGAGCGACCCGGCTGAAACGCACTGTTCGATCTGCCGGCACTTCGGGGCAGCCCGTGACGGTTTCAATCGATTTACATGCCTGGATTCGGGCCATCGCCAGGCGACGTTACTTGTTCGCGACTCACGGTATTCGGTACGGAGACCGCGAAGGGCGGTGCTGGGGTCGGCATCACAGCGGCGGTGTGTCGACGATGGACCGGCTACTGAGCCGGCGAGTCTTCACGTTTGAAGACAATGATCCGGACCGTCGATCGGCTGAAGTTGAACAACTGCGCAAGTTCGACCCATCGTATCTATACGGCTACTCGTCGGTCGTCCACGAATTGGTTGAGCATCTTCGCAAACACGCGTCACCACCCCCATCAATCAAGGCCGTCGTTCTGACGGCCGAACGGGTTGCGCCAGATCTCGTTCGAAGCATTAGGGAAATACTGGGTTGTCCCGTGGTGCGCGAATACGGCTGCAGCGAGACTGATATCATCGCGTTCGACTGCCCGCACGGTCGCTATCACGTGGCTAGCGATCATGTCATCGTCGAAGCGATCGAAGAATCCGACGGAATCGGAGAAGCTGTCGTCACGGACCTCGATAACACGCTCATGCCCTTGATTCGCTACCGACTTGGAGACAGAATTCGTTTCGACCATGAGCCATGTCCGTGTGGACGCACGACGCCGGTGATTCAAGCAATCGAAGGCCGGACAGGAGCCAACCGCTATCTCCTTCTACCCGGTGACAGGCGTCGGCATTCGGTTCTTTTTGCCTATTTGTTCGAAGAGCTACGAGAGAGCGGATTCCCTATCAGGCAATTCAAAGCTCAGCAAACTGGGCTCGGATCGTTGAGGATCTTCGTCGATCTCGAAGATAGGTCCACGGAGGTTGAACTCGTCTTAAAGCTGCAATCTAGCATTCGTGATCGCGTCGGAGAACCAATGGAGGTCGATGTTGTGATCGGACCGCTTCATCGAGCCCCGGGTTCGAAGTGGAATTACTTCGTACCGCTAGCAACTGAATAGGCATTTCGGAGAGGTAGCCGACATGCGTACGATCATGTTCCTTCTCTTCCTCGGCGTAACCGCAGCATCGCCCGCCTCCGAACCCCTCTACCAGCAACACTGCGCCTCCTGCCACGGCACCGACCTGCGCGGCGGCCAGACCCGCAGCCTGCTGGACGGCGTCTGGCAATTCGGCGCCGCGCGGCACGAGATCGTCATGAACATCCGCGACGGCCTGCCCCACCTCGGCATGCCCGGCTTCGGCGACGCGCTCGACCGGCAGCAGATCGCCTCCCTGGCCGACTACCTGCTGGCCGAGGCCCGCGGCGCCGGCGCCGGTCGCCCCGCGCTGCCCACCGAGACGCACTCCCTCGAGCACGCGTCGATCGCGGTGCAGACCTGGATCGAGGGCCTCGAGGTGCCCTGGAACCTGGCCTTCCTCGACCACCGCACCGCCCTGATCACCGAACGACCCGGCCGCCTGCGCCTCGTGCGCGACGGCGTCCTGCAGCCCACGCCCATCCGGGACACGCCCGAGGTGGTGGCCGAGTCGCAGGGCGGCCTGCTCGCCGTGGCCCGCGACCCCGAGCATGCCACGAACGGCTGGGTGTACCTCGCCTACAGCCACGCCGTGCCGGGATCCGGTGCGCGGACCGTGCCCGCGATGACCCGCGTCGTGCGCGGCCGCCTGCGCGACGGCGCCTGGGTGGACCAGCAGACGGTCTTCGAGGCCCCCCACGCCACCTACACCCCGACGCGCCACCACTACGGCACGCGCCTCGTGTTCGACCGCGAGGGCCGGCTCTACTTCAGCATCGGCGACCGCGGCCTGCAGGACCAGGCGCAAGACCTCGCCCTGCCCAGCGGCAAGGTCCACCGGGTGAACCGAGACGGCTCGATCCCCGCCGACAACCCCTTCCTGGACCACGCCGGCGCCCTGCCCTCGATCTACGCCCTGGGCGTGCGCAACCCGCAGGGCCTCGCGCTCGACCCCACGTCGGGCGAGCTGTGGGCCAGCGACCACGGCCCGCTCGGCGGCGACGAGATCAACATCATCCGCGCCGGCCGCAACTACGGCTGGCCGCTGATCACGTATGGCCGCAACTATGATGGGTCGTCCATCACGGAACACACCGCGTTGCCGGGCCTCGAGCAGCCCGTGAAGTACTACACGCCGTCGATCGCCATCTGCGCGCTGGCGTTCTACGACGGCGACCTGTTCCCGCGCTGGCGAGGTCGGCTGCTGGTGTCGGCGTTGCGGTACGAGGAGGTCCGGGTGCTGGACGTGCACGACGGGCGGGTGCTGCATGATCAGGTGGTGCTAAAGAGCGCGGGGCGGGTGCGGGATGTGGTGGTGGGGCCGGATGGGGCTATCTATGCGGTGCTGAATTCGCCTGGGGTGGTGGTGCGGCTATCGTCGAAGCGCCATTGAGGGTTCCCGTTCATCGACCAGGAGGTACGCGGCCATGGCCCGCGGCATCAAACGTCGCACGATGGTCTTCGTCGATGGCAGCGCGTTGCGCGACACGCTCAAGGTGGAGTACTACCGCGAACTGGGGGTCGGCTTCGAGACCAAGCTCGACTACTTCCGCCTTGGCCAGCGCCTTTGCCACGAGGAACGGGAATTCATCCGGCTGAACTACTACACGGCCACCCCGGCCTACTACACGGAATCGGCGGGCGCCAGGATGATGGGCAGCATCGAGCTGTCTCCCTTCGAGGTCTATAGCACGGACCGCGTCATGGACCGCTTCCTGGCGCTCAAGAAACGCCTCGAGAACTCTCGCAACTCGCGCTTGGTCACCGGGCGCCTGCTGCCCAGCCGCCTGACCTCGCCGATCGGGCCGGCGGTCAAATGGGCCTTCGACGTCATCCGCGCCGCTGAAGGCAGCGCCGACGTCTCCTCGTTCCTGGATCGCTGCCTCACCCTCAACCAGGACGCCAAGGAAGCGCGGCTGGATCTGTTCCGGAGAATCTCGCAGCTATACGAGGACCGCCGCATCCCGCCTTCGTACATGAATCAGTTCTCCAGCCGGATGGCCACCTTGGCGGGCGAGCCGTTGCAGTTCCGCGAGAAGGGTGTCGACACGGCCCTGGCCGTGGAGATGCTGGAACTCTGCATGCACGACGCGCTCGACGACGCCGTGCTGTTCGCCGTCGACGAAGACTACGTGCCGCTGGTGGAAGCCATGCGCAGAACGGGCAGGCTCGTCACCCAGGCCTTCGTCGAGGTGCCCAACAACCCCGGCTATGGCTACGCCTTGCGCAGCGCGTGCGACGACAGCTTGACGATCACGCTGGCGGAACTCCAGGGCCTGGTTGCGAACGCATCGGCGTGATGCTCACATCACGTACGTTGGGCCGTTTGCGCCAGTAGACCGTGAGTCCGCCTGCGACGCCGATACGATGTGCGATCTTACGACTTCCTCCCCCACCGCGCGTACAGAGCCGGCACCACAACCAGATTGAGCAACGTCGCCGAAATCAACCCCCCCAAAATCACGATCGCCATCGGCGATTCCAGCTCCGACCCCGGCTTATCCCCCGCCAGCGCCAGCGGAATCAGCGCCAGCCCCGTCGTCATCGCCGTCATCAGGATCGGATTGAGCCGCTCCAGCGAGCCCTGCATGATGGCATCGGCCAGGCTGAGGCCTTCCTTGTCGATCAGGTGATTGTAGTGCGACACCATCAGGATCCCGTTGCGCACGGCGATCCCGAAGAGCGTGATGAACCCCACCAGCGAGGCGATCGACACCACGCCACCCGACAGCAAGACAGCCACGATGCCGCCGATGAGGGCCAGCGGCAGGTTGACCATGACCAGGACCGCCTGCCGGAAGCTCGCGAACTCCATGCTCAGCGCCATGAGGATCGTCAGCAGCGAGACCAGACTCAATAAGGTGACCGTGCGTGTCGCGCGTTCCTCGCTCTCGAACTGGCCACCGAGCTCGACGAAGTAGCCATGAGGAAACTCGAGCCCGGCCCCGATCTTGTCGCGGATCTCGTCGACCACGCCGTGAAGGTCCCGGCCGGCGACGTTGGCCTGGATGACGATCTTGCGCTGCACGTTCTCGCGGCTGATGACATTGGGCCCGCGGTCGGCTCGCACCTCGGCCACCATCTCGAGGGGAATAGCCCCGCCCACGGGCGTGTCGATCAACGTCTTGCGAATGGAATCGAGGTCGCCGCGGTACTCCGGGGCGAACCGGACCACGAGGTCGTGCCGGTGTTCACCTTCGTGGACCTGCGACACCACCGTGCCGAGGAAGGCGATGTCGATCAGCTCGTCGATGTCGGCCGAACGCAGACCGAACTGCGCCATGCGCTCACGATCGGCCAGGATGCGGATCTGGGGCACGTCGGCCTGCTGATCGACGGCGAGGTCGACCAGACCATCGACGGTGGCCATCTCCTGGCGGATCCTCTCCGCGAGCCGCCGCAGTTCGTAGAGGTCGGGGCCGTAGAGCTTGACCGCGATGGCGGCGCGCGTCCCGGAGAGCATGTGGTCGATGCGGTGGGAGATCGGCTGGCCGATGGTGATGTTCGTGCCGGGGACCAGCGCGAGGTCGCGCCGCAGTTCGGCCAGGACCTCGGCCTTGGACGTGTGGGACAGGTCGAGCTGCACCTCCAGCTCGTGTGCGTGCGATCCCAGCGAGTGCTCGTCCAGCTCCGTGCGGCCCGTGCGGCGCGCTGTGGACACGACGGCCGGGTTGGCCAGCAGGATGGACTCCACCATGGCGCCGAGCTCGTCCGACTCCTGCAGCGCTGTGCCGGGCACGGTGGCCACCGAGATGTTGAACGTCCCCTCGTTGAATTCGGGCAAGAACGAGCGGCCGAGCAGCGGCAGGATCGCGAGCGTCGCCACCACGAGCACCGCCGACGCGGCGACCACCACACCCCGATGGCGCAGCACGAAGCCCAGGCTCGGCGCGTAGAGCCGCTTCAACCGGGCGACCAGCCACGAGTCGCGCGGCTCGCGGTCGCGGTCGGCGCCGCGCAGCAGGAACGAGCTGAGCGCGGGCGTGACCGTCACGGCGACCAGCAGTGAGGCCAGGATCGACACCACGTACGCGAAGCCAAGCGGCTTGAGCATGCGGCCCTCGATCCCGCTGAGGAAGAAGAGCGGCACGAACACCACGATGACGATGAAGGTCGCCATGGCGATGGGCGCGCGGATCTCCCGCGACGCCGCCGCGACGACGGTGTCGAACGGTTTTCGGTCGGCCTCGGGGCTCGCCGCGTTCTGGCGCACGCGGCGGTAGACGTTCTCCACGTAGATGATCGCGTCGTCCACCAGCACGCCGATGGCGATCGCCAGGCCGCCCAGGGTCATGGTGTTGATCGAAAAGCCGACCAGGCGCAGGGCGAGGAACGCCACGATCAGCGACAGCGGGATGGCCAGGACGGAGATGAACGTCGTCCGCAGGTTCAGCAGGAACAGGAACAGCACCACCGTCACGAGAATCGCGCCGTCG
>CAZVWL010000119.1:0-9237 GCA_964630845.1 uncultured Fibrobacteraceae bacterium | reverse complement strand
CGCCCGGCGCTCCGCCGTGGTCGGGTCCGGCGCGGCCCGCGCCTCGGCTATCCAGTCGACGGCCACAGCAGCCCGCCTCCCAGGCTCGACCAGCCACAGCCGCTGCCCTCGGCCAGCGCCGGGGGCGCCTCGATGAGCGCCAGGCCGCGGCGCCGCCGCCGGTCGTTCGCTTGTGCCAGCGCGGCGCGCGGCGTCAGCCGCTCGGGCCCGACCAGCACCACGCCGCCGGCCAGCGGCTCGCCCTCGAGCTCGGCCAGCACCAGCGCCATCCACGACGGCAGTGGGATCTCGTCGGATTGCCCCGCGTCCCAAAAATGACCGGGCGCGGCACCCGCAGGTGCCGGCCCGGCCGAGTGGGAGGACGAAGGGACAGTGAGGGTGCCACCCTGTTGGGCGCCGGTGGCACGGCGCCGCCCCGGCCGCGGCCGGGACCTGGGTGCAGGGGGCGGACTCGAACCGCCGACCTCGAGGGTATGAACCTCGCGAGCTGCCTCTGCTCCACCCTGCATCGTCTCGTCTGCGGCGGCGCGGGCGCTGAGTTTCTCGACCTCGCGCACCAGCGCCGCCGCCGTCTGGAACGGCACCATCAGCCGCGCCGCGATCTCGGCCGGCGGCAGCCCCAAGGCGGCCAGCCGCGCCACCCGGCGCTGCTGCGCGGTCACGGCTGCCCCCTTCCGGTCCGCGCGCCGCCGGCGATGCGCACCACCCGCGCATGCCGCGGCCGCGGCCGCGCCACGGCGTCGTCGGCCTGCAGCAGCATCGACGCCACCGCCAGCGCCGCCAGGGTGCCGCCCACCGCCCGCTTCAGCCGCGCCGCTGCCAGCGCCGGGCGAGCCTCAGATGCCACTCCCCGGCCGTGGCGTGCAGCCGGGCCATGATCCGCGCCACCAGCGCCGTGACTTTGCGCACGCTTGAACTCCCTGCGGATGGACGCCGCCTCGCGTTCCAGGCGCTCGAGGCGGCGATCGAGCGACAGATCGCCCTCGGCCAGGACCGGCGCGAAGAGGTGCTCGAGGAACTCGCCCCCCCACCGCTCGACCATCTGGATCAGCGCCCGGTTGTTGGGCAGGTTGCCGGCCTTCCAGGCTTTGGCGGTGCGCGGCTCGACGGGCGGGAACAGCCGCGCCAGATCCTTCGCCGAATACGGGATCAGCCACTCGGCCAGGCGCTGCCCCACCAGATGCGTCGGCCCCTGGTCGGCCAGCAGGAATCCGAGGGCCGCCGAGGACATGGGATTACCCCTCCCCTTCGGCGACCACGGGCCGGTCGCAACCGCAGGAGCCGCCGCCATGAAGACCCGCGCACCCGCCGGGGCACGCCCGCCCCGCCGGCCCCGCCAGCCCGGCCGTGCCGCCGCCGACCGCCGCCTCGGCATCGCCGAGGACCGCGCCCTCTACGCCGTCGCCGACCTGGGGCGACTGCGCCGCGCCCTGGCACTCGCCGGCGCCGACCGCGACCCCCGTCGCCGCCCGCACTGAGTCGACCAGATGGGCCGGAAAGAAGTGCTCGGGCCGCAAGGGGCCGCCGCATCGCCGCGAATGGGCCAGCAGAAGGGCGGCGTATTGGGCGGGCACCAGCCCGTCGTTGCCGCCGCGATCGCGCGGCAGCGGCCAGCGGGCGACGCGCGAGCGGTGGCGCCCGATGATGGCGGCCACGGCGTTGACGCCCCCCATCAGGCGGGTGACCAGGGCGGCCGGACTATCGCTTTGGTCGATCGTCATGCCTCGAAAGTGTGCGGGTATCGCGCAACTGTCAAGCCCAAATGTGCGAATAACGATCATCCGCCGCACAACATGCTGAGGCACAATGCGCCAATGGATATCGCCTGGTTCAAGCAGCGCATGCGCGAGAAGCGCGTCACCCAGGAGGCCCTGGCCGACGCTATCGGCCGGCATCGCTCGGTCGTCAGCAAGATCCTGACCGGCCGCCAGTCGCTCGAGCTGTTCCAGGTCGAACCCTTCGCCCGCCTGCTCGAGGTCCCGCCGCAGGAGATCCTGCGCCGCGCCGGCCTCGACATCGCACCCGAGCCGGTGACCACCGGGGAAACCGCCGCACCCTTCGAAAACGCACTGGCGCGCAACCCCCGCGCCCGGCTGATGGCCGAGATCGTGATGGCGCTGCGCCAGGTCCTGGGCTCGGAGATCGCCGAGCAGGATCTGGTGATGCTGGCCTTCGACGAGTACACCGAGCTGCAGCGCGTCGCGGGCGGCGACGCGGAACGGCGCCGCTATCTCGAGCACGCCGTGCACCTGCTCAAGGCCTGTCGGGCCCTCGAAGCGAGCCGCTCGCACAAGGCCTGAGGCACCCCGCCACCGCCGACCGCCGACCGCCGGGCCACGGCGCCTGTGCCGTTGCGACGCGCCTTTCGCAAAAGTGTGCGACAATCGCGCACTTTCGGCTTGACTTAAACGTGCGCTAATCGCACACTGCCTTCCGATCTACCACCATCGGAGGCAGCCATGCCCACAGCCACCACCCAGCGCAGCGCGAGCCGCGGCCGTTCCGCCGACGGCAAGCCCAACCCCGTCGACGTCCACGTCGGCAGCCGCGTGCGGTTGCGCCGCACGCTGCTCGGCATTTCGCAGGAGAAGCTGGGCGAGGCGATCGGCCTCACCTTCCAGCAGGTGCAGAAATACGAGTGCGGCGCCAACCGCATCGGCAGCAGCCGCCTCTACGACTTGGGTCGCGTCCTCGACGTGCCGGTGTCGTTCTTCTTCGACGACATGCCCGAACAGGCGGCCGCCGCCAGTCCGGCGCGCCTCGCCGCCGCCGACGGCATCGCCCATTTCTCCGCCACCGCCCCCGACCCGCTGACCCGCCGCGAGACCCTCGAGCTGGCGCGCCACTACCACGCCCTGCCCGAGGATCTGCGCCGCAGCGTCTACCACCTCGTCAAGACGATGGCGCGCCCGGCCGACGCCGGCCCTCGGCCGAAGCCGCCGAGTAAGGGGGCCGCGCGATGAGCTATAGCGCCACCCCCGCCGGCGCCGCGCTGCCGGCGCTGAGCAGAGACCGCGGGCGCCTCGACTTGGGCCTGCCGCTTCCGCCCCTCAATGCGCTCCAGGCGCAGATCGCCACCCATCTTCTCGCCATTGAGGACCTGGCCGAGCGCAGCGATGCCAACGGGGCGGACGGCGACCTCTACACGGCGGTCGCCTCGCTCGCCCGCGCCATGGATGCCGCCGGCGTCGAGCGCGGCGAGTTCGGCGAGCGCCTGCACCCCTGCGACGAGGAGGGCTGGCGGCCCTGGGAGGCCGTCGAGCGCTGGGTCCTGGCCGACGGCGACGGCACCGGTTCGGCCCGCGTGCTTGCCGTTTGCTACCTAGCCACGTCGCTCGGCGTCCAGCTCGATTGGCGTGCGGTCTGCGGCGGCACCCTCGACGGCGCGCGCACCCGCTTGGCCGAGGAATTGATCCGGACCCGCAAGCCAGCCGGCCTGCCGCGCTGCTTCTGGCGCACGTTCGTCATCTACCGCGAGTCCCTGGCACGGGAGATGGACCGATGACCGGCCATCCCGCTTCCTCTCTGCCTCGGGGCCGCTGTGGCGAGGACAGCGGCACCGAGGCCCCGCCCTCCCCCACCGGCCTCTACGGCCGTCTGCGCCCGCGCCAGCGCGACATCGTCGCCCGCCTGCTCAACGGCCGCGACCTGCGGTTCTGGCAGGTCAACCACACCGTCGCCTATTCCCTGATCGCGCGGGGCGTCGTCGACGTCGAGGCCGCCACCTGCCGGCTGCGCCTGCTGCCGCCCGCGAACGCCGTTCGCCGGCCGGCGGAACCGGGAGCCTGACCGATGCGCGGCCCCCGATCCCGCCTCGGCCCCGACCAGGTCGACGAGATGGTGCGCCTGCGCGAGCACGGCTGGGGGGTGGAGCGCCTCGCCGCGCGCTACGGCGTGTCGCGGGGCCTGATCGGCTGGCTGTGCCTGCGCGAAGGCGCCGACCCGCCCAACCCCCTACCGCTCCGCCCGCCGCCGACGGCGCCGGTCGAGATGCGGCGCGGCAACCACGTCGTGCGCCTCTACACCGCCGCCGAGGATGCCCGCCTCCTCGCGCTCGAGGCCGAGGGCCTGACCGTTACCGAGATCGCGCGGCGCCTGGGGCGCTCCCGCCACTCCGTCCTCGCCCGCCTGATGACCCTCGCTCGCCACGCCGAGCGCCAACGGGAGACCACGCCATGACCCCCTTCGACCGCGTCCAGGCCCGCCGCGAGGCCCTGGGCATCTCCCAGCGTGCGCTGTGCCGCCGCGCCGGACTCGACGAGAGCACCCTGGCCCAGGCCAAGCGCACGCACGGCCGCGTCCAGGCCCGCCGCGAGGCCCTGGGCATCTCCCAGCGTGCGCTGTGCCGCCGCGCCGGACTCGACGAGAGCACCCTGGCCCAGGCCAAGCGCACGCACGGCCGCCTCGACCTCGCCACTCTCCAGGTCCTGGCCGCGGCGCTCGACTGCCCCCTGGCCGAGCTGCTGGGCGAGGCCCCGCCCCCGTACCCCGGCGCCGCGCCCGAATCCACTGCGCCCTTCGACCGCATCCACCCGTCGCCGCTCAACCCGCGCAAACGATTCGACCCCGAGGCGCTCGACGAGCTGGCCCAGTCGATCGCCGCCGAGGGCGTGCTGCTGCCGCTGCTGGTGCGCCGCCACCCGGCCGAGCCCGGCGCCTTCGAGATCATCGCCGGCGAGCGCCGCTGGCGCGCCGCCGGCAGCGTCGTCGCGATCGGCGCACGCGCCGCCGACTGGCCGCTGCCCATCCGCCTCGTCGAGCCCTGCCCTGACCGCAAATTGATCGAGCTGGCCCTGACCGAGAACGTCGCCCGCAGGGACATGACGCCCCTCGAGGAGGCCGAGGCCTTCGCCGCCCTCGTCGACCAGGGCGCCACCGCGGCCGAGATCGCCAGGACCGTCGGCATGGTCGCCCGCACCGTCCAGAAGCGTTTGCGCCTGGTCCGCGACCTGGCGCCCGAGGCGCGCCAAGCCCTGGCCGAGGGGCGGATCACCGTCGAGCAGGCCAACCTGCTGGCCGCCTACTGCCCGGCGGCGCAGCAGCAGGAATTCCTCGCCGGCATCGACGAAGACGTCTACGGGACGACGCCGCATCTCAAGGACGCCATCCTGAGGTCGGTCGCCGCCGTCCCCGTCGACCGCGCTTTCTTCAAGCTCGACCTCTACGACGGCCCGTTCATCGAGGACGAGGACGAGGGGCGCCGCTATTTCGCCGACCGCGCCCAATTCCAGGCCCTGCAGGAGGCGGCGATCGAGGCCAAGCACCGCGACCTCGAGGGCCGATTCGCCTGGGCCAAGGTGGTCGGGCCGCAGGAGAGCTTCCCATCCTGGCAGTACGAGACGCGCAAGGGCGACCCCAACGCCGGCGCCGTGCTCGACATCGGCTACGACGGCATCGTGAAGGTGCGCGAGCATCTGGTGCTGAGGCCGCAATTCGTGCCCGCAGAGCCCGACCCGCCCGCCGCCAAGCCCGACCCCGAACCGGTCACCCGCGGCCACTACGCCCATGCCCGGCGCCGCAAGACGGAGGCGCTGCAGGCGGCGATCGCCCGCGACCCGGCCGCCGCCATGCGCCTCGCCTGCCTGGCGCTGCTGGGCGAGACCGAGGCGGTGCGCATCCGCGCCGAGGCCCACGACGCCGAGGACCAGGTCGCCGCCCCCCTGGTGGTCGAGCAGCTGGCCCGCCACGAGAGCCTGGGGCGGCTCGACGTCACCCCCCATCGCGTCTGGGCGAAGACCCGGAACGGCCCGGCCCTGTGGCGCGCCCTCGCCGCCATGCCGCCCGACGAGCTCGAGCCGCTGTTCGCCGCCCTGGTGGCGCTGCGCTGCGGCACGTTCAATGGCTACAACCCCGGGCCCGGCGACTCCCCGACGGCGCTGGCCGTCGCCGAGACGCTGGGCCTCGCCGGCGCCGAGGCCGAGCACGGCCTGGCCCTCGTGCCCGAGGACCTCGACGGGCTGCGCAAGGCGACGCTGCATTCGGTCGCCCGCGACGCCAAGGTGCCTGGCGATCTGCCGCCGAAGCTGGGCGAGCTCAAGGGCTATGTCGCCGCCATGGTCGACGGCTACGTCCTCCCCACCCTGCGTTTCGCCACGCCCAAGGCCGTCGAGGCGGCGATCCGCTCGCCCGGCATCCCCGCCACCCAGGCCGCGGAGTGACGGCGATGAGCGACCGCGACAGCCCCGAATGGCGCCTCGCCGCCCGCCGCCTCGGCCGCCAGCTGGCGCGCCGCGGCGCCGGCCCCGACGCCGTGCTCGACGCCCTGCCGGCCGACGCCCCGCCGGCCCTCGTCCGCCTGGCCGAAATCGGTTGGGCCGAAGCCATGGCCGCCGCCCCGTTCGGCGGCGCCGCCATCGGCGCCCGGGCCGGGGGCGATGATCGCCGGGTGCTCCACTGATGGCCGCGTCGATCGAGCACAAGGTGGTGTTCGGCCTGTCCACCGACGCCGACGGCAAGCGGCTGGACCGCGCCGCCGCCGAACGCCATCTCGCAACCTCGGACGACGAGCAGGCCAATGGCTGACCTGCGTCGTCTCGACTGGATCGTCGACAAGGCCGAGTTGGCCGAGGGCAGGCTCACCGATTGGGAGCGCCGCTTCATCGACGACCTCTCCCGCCGCCGCGCCCGCTTGGGCGACCGCCTCTCACTGTCCGAGCGCCAGTGGGAAATCCTCGAATCCATAGCCGACAAGGCCGCCTCCAATGACTAACCGCAAACACAAGCACCCGGCTACCACGCGCTCCTTCGGTCCCGCTGTCGTGCACTGGCCCGATGGCACGTTCCGCGCCACCTGCACCTGGTGCACGTTCCGCATCGGCATCAAGTGCACTCACGACCACCGCGCCCCGCGCCTCCTGCACGGCCCCGGCGAGACCCCGGACTGGTGCCCGATGAAGGCAAGCATGCTGGCCGACGCGAAGGAGGCAGCCAATGGGTGACCACACCAAGATCGAATGGGCGGACTCGACGTGGAACGCGATCCGGGCCATCGGCGACGTCATCGCCGAGCGCCGCCGCCAGATAGACGTCGAGGGCTGGACGGCCGAGCACGATGACCAGCACACGACCGGCGGAATGGCGCTGGCTGCCGCATGCTACGCCGCCGGCCGCTCCGACTGGTGGCCGCGCTCGTGGTCGCTGACATGGTGGAAGCCGAAGACCCGCCGCCGCAACCTGATCCGGGCCGCCGCCCTGATCGTCGCCGAGATCGAGCGGCTGGACCGTGCCGCAGCGACGGAGGCGGGCAATGGGTGACAACACCAAGATCGAATGGGCGGACTCGACGTGGAACGCGATTCGCGGCTGCTCCCGCGTGTCCGCCGGCTGCGCCAACTGCTATGCCGAGGGCATGGCCGCCCGCTTCTCCGACCCCGGCCAGTGGGGCCACGGGCTGGCCGAGCGCCGGGACGGGCGCGGGCGCTGGACCGGCAAGGTGACGCTCGACGAAAAGGCGCTGCTCAAGCCGCTGTCGTGGCGCAAGCCCCGCCGCATCTTCGTCACGTCGATAGGCGACCCCTTCCACCTCGAGGTGCCTGACGAATGGCTGGACCGGCTGTTCGCGGTGATGGCGCTGGCGCGCCAGCATACGTTCCAGATGCTGACCAAGCGGCCTGAGCGGATGCGGGAGTACGTCGTAGACGTAATGGAGCGTCGGTCGGGCCACATCGCAGATGCAGCCGAAACGGCGCTGGCAGCTAGCGGCGCTCGACGTGACATCGCCGGCGCGTGGGAGGATGTTTTTGAGCAGACGTACCCCCTCCCCAACGTCTGGCTGGGCACGAGCGTCGAGGACCAAGCCACCGCCGACGAGCGAATCCCCCACCTGCTGGCGACCCCGGCGGCGCTCAGGTTCATCAGCGCCGAGCCGCTGCTGGGGCCGGGGGACCTTACCAAAATCAGGACGACCTGCGGTGCCATGGGCGGCCACGCTATCCAGGACGATGACGCCGGGTACACACTCAACGCCCTTGTGAGGGACGGCGGCGAGGAGGACAGCGACGACCCGCACGGCCTCTTCCACGACGCCATCGACTGGGTCATCGCCGGCGGCGAGTCCGGCCCCGAGGCCCGTCCCATGCATCCCGATTGGGCGCGCGACCTTCGCGACCAGTGCGCGGCGGCGGGGACGCCGTTCATGTTCAAGGGCTGGGGCGGGTGGCGCTGGGGCGGGCGCACTTCCGGCGGGTGGTTCTACTACCCCAGTATTGTGGGTGGCCGTCAGGATGGCGAGGGGTCAGTTTTCACGCCCGCCAGCCCCGATCACGACTGGGGAGACGGGCATGTGGCCGTCCGCGTCGGCAAGAAGGCCGCCGGCCGCCTGCTCGACGGCCGCGAGCACAACGACATGCCGAAGGGGGTGTGATGCCGCTACCGCCCAGCATAGCGCCGCGCGGCCTGTCCTGGGATGAGGCCGCCGAATACGTCGGCGTCTCGACTGACATCCTGCGTCAGGCGGTCGACGCCGGGATGGTGCACAGGCCCGTCAGGTGGGGGGCGCGCCGCCTCGTGTTCGACCGGCGCCGCCTCGACCTCGACCTTGACAGGCTCTATGAGGTGGCCGGTAATGAGGCCGGCCCATCTGCCGAAACGATCATGCTGGAACGCATCCGCCGTGCAAGAGCGAATCCGCTACGTCGAGAAGCGGTCTAACCGCAATGGCCGCACCCGGTGGTATTGGCGCCGGCGCGGACACCCGGTGACGCGCCTCCCCGACGATCCGGCCGACCGCCTTCGCATGGCGACTCGCCTCAACGAGGCCGCCGACCGCGAGGAAAACGGACGCTCCCACCCGCCCGGCTCCGTCGCCTGGGTCTGTGAAAAGTACAGGGCCAGCGACCGCTGGAAAGACCTCGCGCCCGGCACGGTCAAGTATTACGCGCGCTATCTGGCGGACATTGAGGACGCCGGCCGCGACCTTCCATTCGGCGAGGCATGGACGCGCAAGGTGGTGGTCGATTTCCTCGAGAGCTACCCCGACAAGGATCGACGCAAGGTCGCCTCGGTGCTGCGCAACGTCTTCCATGTCGCCATGTACCACGGCTATGGTTGCCCGACAGCGTGAGCTTGAACTGCGGCACGAAATCGAAGAATCCGTGGTTGAGGTGCCGGACGGTGATTTCCTCCCCACCCGTGATGGCCTTAATGGTGGCCTCGGCGAACCGCGCGCCCTTCTCCGGCTCCGATGGGCGAGATCGGCGACAGCCGCGAGCTTTCCTTGGCCAAGACCAAGATCGAGGA
>CAZVWL010000118.1:0-9447 GCA_964630845.1 uncultured Fibrobacteraceae bacterium | reverse complement strand
GATGGCGACCTCGACCTCGCCCTCGCGGCCTACAACGCCGGGCCGGGCACCGTGGACCGCCTGGGGCGGCGCGTGCCCGATTATCCGGAAACCCAGCGCTACGTGCAGGCGGTCAAGGACCTCGCGAATCGGCTCGGCTACGGATCTGGCACGAATCTGGATAAGTAGCGACAGAAACAGCCGTGAACCTCCAGCGACCGAGGTGTCCGTCCATGGCCGAGTCACGTGTTCCGCGCCCTGCCGTCGTCGATGCCCTGTCCAGCGTGCTGAACGAGGAGCGGCGCCATTACGAGCGGTTGCTCGAACTCGCCCGCCAGCAGGGCGCGATGATGACCAGCCACGATCTGGACGGCCTGCAGGCCAACGCCCGGGCGATGAGCGATGGGCTGGCCGCCGCGCAATCGGTGCGCATCCGGCGGGAGCAGCTTGCGGTCGACCTGATGAGGCAGGCGGGGACCGAGGAGCCGCGCAGCCTCGGCGCCTGGTTGCAGGAGCAGCCGGCGGATCTGCGCGTGGCCCTCGAGGACCCCGTGCAGGCGGTGCGACGGACGGCCGGCGAACTGGCGCGGACCAACGAGATGAACCGCCGTCTGGCCAATTTCTGCCTCGATCTGGTCGAAGAGGAGGCGGCGCTGTTGCGCCGGTGCCTGCTGGCCGATCCGGCCGGCTGCTACGATCGAGGCGCCCAGCCGACCCGCAACGAGCAGGGTGGCGTCCTGCAACGGCAGGCCTGAGAACACGCCGAAAGGAACGCGATGTCCAGCCTCGCGTCGGTCATGAACAACAGTCTCTCGGCGATGTTCGCCGCACAGGCGGGCATGGCGACCACGGCGCACAACATCGGCAACGCCGATTCGCCCGGCTACACCCGCCAGACCATGGTGATGGCGGCGAGGCGGCCGCTCACCTTCCCGTTCGGGGCGATCGGGCAGGGCGTGGACGTGGTGACGATCCGCCGCTCCCAAGACAACTTCCTGCTCGGCACGTTGCGCTCGCAGCAGGCGCGACTGGCGTCGTACGCCTCGATCGACAATGCCCTCTACGAGATCGAACACATCCTCGGCTCGATCGACAACGATCACCTCGGCAACGCCCTCAACGAGTTCTTCGGTGCCTGGCACGACCTGGCGACCCCACCGGCCGACAGCGCGTTGAAACAACAGGTCATCAGCAAGGCCTTGTCGCTGGTCACCGATTTCAACGCGACCAGCGCCTCGCTCGACGACCTGGAACGCAACATCGAAGCGCAGGTCCAGGAAGAACTGGTCGCGCTGAACAACCTGTTGGCCCAGGTCGGGCAACTCAACGGGCAGATCATGGCCGCGGAGATCGGCGGTCAGCCCGCGAACGACCTGCGCGACCAGCGCGACCTGCTGGTCACCAGGATGTCGGCGATCGCGGCGGTGACCGTCTCCGAGCGAAGCGACGGCAGCCTGGACGTGATCCTCAACGGCCGCACCATGGTCACGCGCGGCGACTACCAGCAATTCACGACGACCTACCGGGAGACCAACCATGGTTATCGCATGGTGGTGGTCACCGAGGGCAGCTTCGCCGAGGTGCAGCTGCCGGAGGGCCGTTTGGCCGGTCTGCTGGCCAGCCGGGACGAACACGTGACCGGCGTGCGCCGCCAGCTCGACGAGGTCGCCTCGATGCTGATCACCGCCGTCAACGATCTGCATGTCCAGGGACAGACCGGGTCGAGCTCCGGCATGCTCTTCTTCAACGGCAACAGCATGCACACGATCGAGGTCAATCCCGCGCTGGTCGAGCGGCCGGACCTGATTGCCACGTCGCGCAGCGGCGACGCCGGCGACGCCGACATCGCGCGGGCGATCGCCGCGCTCGCCGACAGCTCCGCGCTCGGCAGCGGCATGACGATCACCGACCGCTACCGGGGCGTACTCATCGATCTGGCGAGCAAGCGCCACGGCTACGAGTTCCTGCTCGACAACCAGTCGCGGGGGGTGGCGGCCGTCGAGTCGAAGATCGCGAGCATCACGGGCGTGAGCATCGACGAGGAAGCGGCGAACATGGTCCGCTACCAGAACACCTACAGCGCCGCCGCGAAGTTGATCTCGACCGTGCAGTCGATGTTCGACGCGGTGATCAACATGATCTAGGGGTGGTGCGCGATGACGATCCGGATCAGCGACAGCTACCTGAGCCAGATCCTGGTCAACGACCTGAACCGCAGCCTGGGCGGCCTGCTCAAGCTCCAGCGTCAGGCGGGAACCATGCGGCGTGTCAACGACTTCGCCGAGGACCCGCGCGCCGTGGGCGCCATCCAGCGCTACAACGCCCTGATCGCCAACAACACGCAGTACCTGCGCAACCTGACCCGCAGCATGATCATCGTCGACAGCACCGACACCGCGCTGCAGGACATCAGCACGCTGCTGGCGGAGGTCCGCGAGCTGGCGCTGCGGGAATCCAGCGCCGTGGCGACGACACAATCCCGCCAGACCGCCGTGATCCAGGTGGACAACCTGGTCAACCGCCTGCTGGACGTCCTGAACACCACGGTGGAAGGCAACTACATCTTCGGCGGCACGCGGACCGACACGCCGCCGTTCGTGCGCAACGGCGCCACGGTCCTCTACCAGGGCAATGGCGAATCGATCGTCACCGCGATCGGCCACGGCGTGCAGCACACGCTCAACCTGCCGGGGCAGGTCTTCATGGGGTCGATGTCGGCGACCCTGTCCGGTTCGGTAGACCTCGCGCCCCGTCTGCAGCCGACGACGATGCTGGCCGACATCGGCCTCGGCGCCGGCTTCCAGCCCGGCAGCATCACCATCCGTGACGGCAACAACGGCAGCTGGAACGTGAACCTCGCGGCCGCCGTGACGGTCGACGACGTGATCGCCTCGATCAACGCCGCCACCGGCGGCGCCGTAACCGCCAGCATCAACGCCGACGGCACCGGCCTGCAACTGGCCGGCACCGGTCCGCTGCAGGTCAGCGAGGTGGGTTCAGGCCAGACGGCGAGCAGCCTGGGGTTGAGCGGAATCTCCGAAGCGGACACGTTCAACGGACGCGATATCCGGGCCGGGCTGTCGCCCTCGGTCTCGCTGGGCGACATCGCCACGCTTGCCGGCCAGCTTCCGCTGGGCTCGATCGATATCGAGGTCGATGGGGTGATCACGACGGTCGATCTTTCGTCCGCCGCCACTCTGGGCGATCTGCAGGCCATCGTCGCCGCCGCCGTGCCCGGTTTCCAGATCCGGCTGGACACGAGCGGCCTGTCCGTGGTCAGCGGATCGACCGAGATCTTCCACGTCCGCAACAACGGGACGCCGCCGACCGCCAGCCTGCTCGGCATCGAGGGCACCGGCAGCCCGCGTCGTATGTTCGGCATCCTGGAGGACCTGCGCGTCGCCTTGAACGCCGATGACCCGCTGGCGATCCGGGGTTCGCTGGTCGAACTCGACGGGCTCGAGCAGATGCTGCAGTCGCTGCTGATCAAGACCGGCGGCCGCCAGCAGGACCTCGAATGGGTCGAGACCGTGCTGATGCAGCGAGACACGCAGCTGCAGGCCAAGCTGTCGCTGGAACGTGATGCCGACATCGCCCAGGTCTCGGCCGACCTGGCCCGGGCCGAGATGAGCTACCAGAGCAGCCTGCTGGTCACCAGCCGGCTGTTCCAGGCCAACCTGATGATGTACCTGTAGACCGGGCGCGCGCCCGCAGCGAGGAGAGAGCCATGCCTTCGTTCGAGTCCATTCGCTTCGGCACCCTGCAGTACGCCGCTGCCGACGTCATCGAGTTGCCGGAGGGTTTGATCGGGCTGCCCCAGCTTCGCCGCTGGCTCATGCTCGACATGGACCAGGACGTGCCGATGCGCTGGCTGCAGTCGCTCGACCGGCCGGAGTTCGGCGTGCCGGTGATGCCGCCCTTCTTCTTCGCGGACGAGTACACGGTCAAGGCCTCGGCAACGGCCGCGCGGCGCCTGTCGATCGATGCGGAACCCGACCTGGTGACGCTCATCATCACGACGATCCACCGGGGTGGCGAGGTCATCACCGGCAACTTGCGCGCGCCTCTGGTGCTCGATACGGTGACCCGACGGGGCGCCCAGATCGCCCTGGACGACGACCGGCTGTCGACCCGCCAGGAGATCGATTACCTGAAATTTGGGCTTGCCGTGGCCGGGGAGTCGGTCGAGAATGCGGGCGAGGGGGGCACGACCGGCGTCGTGGGCTCCCCGTCGTCCGCGGCCGGGTCGGCGGAGAGCGCCGAGGAGTCGGCGACGGCGTCGGTCTGATCCGGTCTCTGAGGTTTTTCGTGGCGCCCGAGGGCGCCACACCGGCGGACATGGAGGTCCCGTGCTCATCCTCAGCCGCAAGCGCAACGAGAAGATCATGATCGGTGACGATATCTCGATCCTGATCGTCGATATCCGAGGCGATCAGGTCCAGATCGGCATCGACGCGCCGCGGTCGATTCCGGTGCACCGGCACGAGATCTACGAAGAGATCAAGAACACCACCCTCGACGCGGCCAATTCGGCCACGCTCGACCTGCCGGCCCTCAGGCGCAAACTCAAGGGCAAGCAGCCGGAGGGCAACGGCAAGGAATAGGACGAATCGGCCGGCAACGGGCTCGTTCGTGCCCCGGAGAGCCGGATCCCCAGCGCCTGGCCGCGTGATCCCACTCAGGCTTGTCGATCGAGGAGCGACGCGGTCGCGGCCGCCGCCATGGGGCCTTGGCGATGGGCGCTGGCGGCGAGTCGCGCCTGGATCGCGTCGCGTTGCTGCAGGCAGCGGCGCAGCAGGTCACGTTCCTGGCGCTGCAAGGCCGCCAGGGCGTCCTGGCAGCGTTCCCGGGTGGCGGCGCTGGCAGCCTGCCAGGCGTCGCCGAGGTCGGCCAGAAGCGCCTCCCGGGCCTCGACGAGGGCCAGGACGGCGTCCACATCGCCCGCGCAGAGGGCCGCGTCCAGCAACGCATGATGGGATGCCAGCGTGTTGATCGCGTCGTCCACGAGTCGCCTCAGGCGCTTGTTGAAACCAGCCGCTCATTGCCGGGCGTCGCCTGCCCGTCGGGCGCGGCCCGCTGGCCTGGGTTTCCCATCGCAGTTTCCGTGCCACTGCACTGGTCGTTCCGCCGGGCGCGCTCGGCGGTGCCCGGCGGGATCTGCCGCCACGCTTCGAGCAGGGGCGTGAGCACCTGGCGACAGTTCGCGGCGTGCTGGACGTCCCGGTCGACCTGCATCGCCAGGATCTCCTTGAAGACGTAGCCGTACAGGGCCGCGAGGTTGTCGGCGACTTCGCCGCCGACGGCGTGGTCGAGCGCGCTGCGCAGTTCGGACACGATGCGCTGGGCGAGGCCCAGGCGGCGGGCCATCTCGGCGCGGTCGCCGTCGGCCCGTTCGGACGCGACGGACAGGTGCTCCAGGAGCTTCTGGTAGAGCATGACGATGAGCTTCTCTTTGCTCATGGTCGACAGATCCGTCTGACGGTAGGCGTGGACACCCTGGCGGGACTGCATGCCCTGCTCCTCGTGTTAGCGCGAGTTGCCCATGAAGACCATCGATCCGAGGGAGTTCCCCTGCGCCTGCAGCAGGGCGACCGACGACTCCATCGCCCGGAATTTCCGTTCCAGCGTGGTGCGGTAGTTCTCGATGCTGCGTTCGTAGCGCTCGATCGAGCCGTCGATGTTCTTGATCCGGCGGTTGAGCGAGTCGTTGCCGAGCTTGAAGATGCCGTCGACGCGGTCGGTCAGGCGTTTGACCTCGGCGTCGATCTGCGCGGCCTTGCCGATGTTGCCGTCGCGCTCGATGAAGAGGTCGCGCACGGCGCCGTAATCGGCGGCCACCGCTTGCTCGAACTTGACGGTGTCGAACTTCAGGGCGCGCGTGCCCTGCTGGCGTTCGATGCCGATCTGGGCGAGGGAGGTGTAGGTGCCGGCGTGGGAGGCCGAAAGGACGCCGTCGAGTCGGGACAGCAGGCTGCGGGCCCCGGCGTTCCCCTCGAGCTTGCCGCCGGCTTTCATCTCCTTCTCGACGAAGCCGACCAGGTCGTTGTAGGCGTCGACGAACGCCTTGACCTGATCCTTGACGCCGGTAGGGTCGGTCGCCACGTCGACGCGCACCGTGGTGCCAGGCGCGGCCGCGCGCAGGTCGATCGTCAACCCGCTGATGACGTTGGACAGGCTGTTGCCCGACGCGGTCACGGCCAGGCCGTCGATGGTCAGGCTGGCGTCGCTGGCGGCCTGGGTCGTGGTGAACGTCGGCGGCGTGCCGCCGGTCAGCCCCGAGGTGTCGATGGTGAACGCGTTGCTCGTGCCGGCTTCGCCCGAGAGGATCAGGTGGTAGCCGCCGGTCTCTGAGCCGTTGAAGACGATGCTGGCGCCGACGCCGGCGACCTCGGCATTGATCCGCTCGGCGAGCTGCGCGATGGTCGTGTGGCCGGTCAGCGTGAGCGTGTGCGCCTCGCCGCCCACGGTGATGACCACGTCGCCTTCGCCGACGTCGACCAGCTGGTTGTCGAAGCCTTCCGAGCGCGCCTTCTGCCCCTGGGCCAGGGCATCGACGACGATGTCGTAGCTGCCGGGAGCGGCGCTCGCGCCGGCGGTGATCGTCAGGATGTCCTCGTGGCTGGAGGTGGCCTTCAGCGCCGCGAAATCGTTCGGCGACTTGAGGGCGACGGCGGCGGTCTGGAACGCCTCGAGCTTCGTCTTGAGCGTGCCGAGCGCGGCGATCTGATTCTGGAACAGCTGACGCTGGGCCTGCATACGGCGGACCGGGATCCGCCTGAGGTCGACGAGCTGGTCCACGATCCGAGCCGTGTCCAGTCCCGTCGCCAGGCCGGCGAATGATACGTTGCTCATGCTTGCCTCCCCAGGCTCCGGCCCGCCTCGGGCGAACCGGTCATGCTCAACTGTGACGGTCGATCAGCACCCCTAACAGATCGGCCGATCGGCGCCGCAGGTTGAGCAGATTCTCGGGGGGGAACGTCTGCAGGATGGCTCCGGTCTCCTTGTTCCGGATCTCGACCAGATACGAGTGGTCTTCCGGTTCGAACTGGAGCGTGACCTCGCGTTCGCCTCCTGGCAGCCTGGACATCGCCTCCCGCAATTCCGTGATCGCGGCTTCGATCTCGGCCCGATCGGGCGTGTTGGAGGCGGTGGCGTCAGCTGGCTTCGCGGTGGTGACCGGGGGCGAGGTCCTGGGGGCGGTCGGCGGGGTTGATCCGCGTTCCAACGGCTCCGTGACGACCGCCGGCGGGGGAAGCGCCCCGCTCGGGATTCCGATCAGCGTCGACATGGTTCAGCCTGCACCTTGTGGTGGGGGGCCCGCCTGGGCGGGCCCCCCGGTCCCGTCGGCTAGCCCAGCAGCGAGAGCGCCAGGCCGCTCGACATGTTGGCCTGTGCCAGCACCGAGACGCCTGCCTGCTGCAGGATCTGGTAGCTGGTCAACCGGCTGGTCTCCAGGGCCATGTCCACGTCGCGAATGCGGCTGTTGGCAGCCGAGAGGTTCTCGGCCGTGTTGTTGATGTTGCGGATCGAGCTCTCCAGACGGTTCTGGATGGCGCCGAAGTCCGCGCGGGCCGCGCTGACCGCGTCGATGGCGGTGTTGATCGCGGCCTGGGCGGCGCCGACCGTGCCGCCGGGGGCCGTGCTGGCGAGGTCGGTCGTGGTGATGTCGATGTCGTTGCCGCCGCCGGAGATGTCGACGGCGATGGTGATCGTGGCCGCGGCGCTCAGCAGGCTGACGCCGTTGAACTCGGTCGAGGACACGATGCGCCCGATCTCGTCGTCCAGCGCGTCGTACTCGGCCTGCAGGTAGGTGATCTGGTCCGCGCTCAGCGTGCCGTTGGCCGCCTGCTGGTCCAGTTCCTTCATGCGGACGAGGATGTTGCTGACCTCGTCCAGGGCGCCTTCGGCCGTCTGCACGAGGGAGACGCCGTCGCCGGCGTTGCGGGCGGCCTGCTCGAGCGCGCGGATGTCGCCCTTGAGGCCCTCGCTGATCGCCAGGCCGGCGGCGTCGTCGGCCGCGCGGTTGATGCGCAGGCCGCTCGACAGCTTCTCCATCGACTTGTTGAACTGGGTGGTGGTGTTGTACAGATGACGCCGGGTGTTGATCGCGCCGATGTTGGTGTTGATGCGGATACCCATGGCTCTTCCTCCTTGAAAGAGTGGTCCCGAGGGGACCTCGGTGCTTCGTTCCTCCATGGTGCCCCAGGTGGCACTTTCTGGATTCTGCGATAATTATCGACACCGTCATGGGCAAACTTGAGCTATAGTTTTAATATTTGTCGCCGGGCCAGGTCTCCGAAGAGCAAAAAAAAGAAGGGGCGAGGTTAACGCCTCGCCCCTCCGGCGTTCCCGGCGCCGGCCGCCATCGTAGCGGCCGACCGGCGCGCGACGCTGCCTGCTACTGGAGCAGCGTCATGGCCAGGCCGGTGGTCATGTTCGCCTGGGCCAGCATCGAGATGCCGGCCTGCTGCAGGATCTGGTAGCTGGTCAGACGGGACGTCTCGTTGGCCACGTCCACGTCGCGGATGCGGCTGTTGGCGGCCGACAGGTTCTCGGCCTGGTTGTTGATGTTGCGGATCGAGCTCTCCAGACGGTTCTGGATCGCACCGAAGTCCGAGCGGGCCGCCGACACGGTGTCGATGGCCGCGAGGACCTCGGTCATCGCCGTGGCCGCGTTGCCGGCGGTGTCGATCGCCGCGGCGAGGCCGAGGGTCGCGCTGTCACGGTTGGTGCTCAGGTCCACCGCGATGCTGTCGTACGCGTTGGTGTTGATGCCGACCTGGATGTTCACGGTGCCGCCGCTGGAGTCCAGCAGGCTGATGCCGTTGAACTCGGTCGACGCGGCGATGCGGTCGATCTCCTCCAGCAGCGCCTGATACTCGGCGTCGAGGTAGCCGCGCTCGGAGTCGGTCAAGGTGCCGTTGAGGCTCTGCTCGGTCAGCTCGCGCAGGCGCAGCAGGATGGTGGAGACCTCGTCGAGGGCGCCTTCGGCCGTCTGCACGAGCGAGATGCCGTCGCTGGCGTTGCGGCTGGCCTGCTCGAGCGCGCGGATGTCGCTGCGCAGACCCTCGCTGATGGCCAGGCCGGCGGCGTCGTCGGCCGCGCGGTTGACGCGCAGACCGCTCGACAGCTTCTCCATCGACTTGTTGAAGTTGATGGTCGTGTTGTACAGGTGCCGCTGCGTGTTGATCGACGAGACGTTGGTGTTGATGCGGATACCCATGGCGTTCCTCCTTGATGGGCCCGTGCGCCCCTTTGCGGGGCTGGTTTCCCGCCGGCTGCGCCGGGGTCCTTCCCGGGTTCGGCCGGAGGGGCTGCGGCGGGGCGACCGGTTCGCGTGCGCCGCCTCTCGTGCGCCGCCGCGCGCCCCTCAGGGGTGCGCAGCGGCGAGGTCGTCAACCTTGCAGCAGGCTGAGCGCGAGGCTCGTCGTCATGTTGGCCTGGGCCAGCATCGCGACGCCGGCCTGC
>CAZVWL010000117.1:0-9604 GCA_964630845.1 uncultured Fibrobacteraceae bacterium | reverse complement strand
TCGCCGCTCGGCGACGGCGGTTCGCGGGCCGCGGCGGCCCCCGTCGGGCCGTCGGCACGCGCGGCGGCGGCCGGCATGGTGGACGGCTGGACCGACCTCGTGCAGGCCGTCATGGCGACCAACCCCGGCCTCGGCGGCTGCCTGATGCACGGGCTGCCGGCGGTGCGCGCCGACGACGGCGTGTTGACCGTGGCGTTGCCGGCCGACAGCGGGTTCATGCTCAAGCGCCTGGAGGAGCGCCGCGCGGAGCTGGAGCCCCACGTGGCGGCGTGTTTCGGCAGACCGCTGCGGCTCGAGCTGGTGCTGGTGACGGAGGAAGGCGCGCCGGCGGCTGCGCAGCGCGAGGCGGTGCGGCGTCAGGTGGCGCCGACGGAGGCCGAGGTCTTCGCCCGCGAGTGCGCGCGCGATCCGCAGCTCGGCCGCCTGGTGGCGATGGTGCAGGGCGAGCTGCTGCCTGAGAGCGAACGGGAGCGCCGACTGCAGGAGTCGCCGGCCGCACCGGTTGTTGCCGACGAACCGGACGACGAGCCCCCGTTGCCGCAGGCTTGACGATGGACCGTGGCGCCGCGCGCGCGGCGCCGCCCTGAACGACTTGCCGGAGGATCCGATGGACATCCAGAAGCTGATGAAGCAGGCCCAGCAGATGCAGGCCAAGATGCAGGCCACGCAGGCCGAACTGGCGCAGAAGACGGTCACCGCCGAGGTGGGGGGCGGCCAGGTGGTCGCGGTCATGAACGGCAAGCACGAGCTGCTCAGCCTGACCATCAAGCCGGCCGCCGTCGACCCCGACGATGTCGAGTTCCTGCAGGACCTGATCCTGTCGGCCGTCAACGAAGCCTGCCGGCTGGTCGACGCCATGGTCGAGGCCGAGATGGGCGGCGTGATGGGCGGCATGAACATCCCGGGCCTCAAGCTGCCGGGGATGTAGCATGCGACCGCTGGCCGATCGTGGCGGCCATGGCCCCGCCGGCGGGGAGTTCCAGTCGCCGGCGCTCGAGGATCTGGTCCGCTGCCTGCAAGCCTTGCCCGGGTTGGGCCGCAAGTCGGCCACCCGCATCGCCTTGCACCTCCTGACGCAGGGCGACCACGCCGGCCGGCTCGTGGCCGCCATCGGCCATGCGGCCAGCCAGGTGTCCAGCTGCAGCCGCTGCGGGGCGATCACCGAGGCCGACCCTTGCGCCATCTGCACCAGCCAGGCCCGCGACGGCTCGCTGCTGTGCGTGGTGGCCAGCGCGGTGGACATCCTGCCCTTCGAGAAGGCGGGATTCTTCCGAGGCCGCTACTTCGTGCTCGGGGGCCTGCTGTCGCCGCTGGACGGGGTGCGGGCCGAGGATCTGCCGTTCGAGCGCCTCGCGCAGCGCCTGGAGGCCGACCAGGTGCGGGAGCTGATCCTGGCCCTGGACACCAGCGTCGAGGGCGAGACCACGGCGCTCTACGTGCAGCGGCTGCTGGAAGGAGGGCCGGTGCGGCTCAGCCGGCTGGCCACGGGCATTCCCGTGGGCGGGGCGCTGGCCTACACCGACGAGGCCACCCTGCAGCGGGCGTTCCAGCACCGGCAGGGTCTGGATCGCGGCTAGCGCTTGTCCGCTCAAGCTCTCGTCAGCGTTGTCGATAAGACCCCTGTCATGCCGTCCAGCAGCTAGCACGCGCCGCCCTGCGGCCGGGAGTCGATCCATGGTCAGAGCCGAGTGGGCCATCTTCGAGGAAGACTACTGGGCCATCACCAACGCCCTGGAGGCCCTGGTCCAGAGCAGCCATGCCAAGCACGTGCTGCTGGTGGACCGCACCGGGCAGATGATCGCCAAGGTGGGCCAGGACCCGGAGTTCGACACGCAGAGCTTCGCCTCGCTGTGCGCCGCCGACTTCGAGGCCAACTTCGCGCTGGCCAAGCTGATCGGCGAGGACGACTTCTCGAGCCTCTACCATCAGGGCGCCCGCGACAGCATGTACCTCGGCAAGATCGCGCGCGGCGTGGTGCTGGCCGTGGTCTTCGACAAGAGCACGACCCTGGGGCTGGTGCGGCTGCGCGTGCGCAAGACGGTCGAGGAACTGAACGTGATCATCGAGGGGCTGTACGACAAGCTGAAGTTCCGCAACGAGGAATACGACCCCTTCGACGCCGAGTTCTCCGAAGGGGTGGAGCAGGAGATCGACAACCTGTTCGCGGACTGAGCACGGATCGGTCACGGCCGATCACGGAAGGGGCAAGGACGTGTCGCTGATCAACTACTCCTCCCGCGAGATCAACTGCAAGATCGTATACTACGGTCCCGGTCTGGGAGGCAAGACGAGCAACATCCAGTACATCTACGACAAGCTCGCGCCCGAGACCAAGGGCAAGCTGGTCACGCTCGCGACGGAGATGGACCGGACGCTGTTCTTCGACTTCCTGCCCCTGGAACTCGGCGAGGTGAAGGGCTTCAAGACCCGCTTCCATCTCTACACGGTGCCCGGCCAGGTGTACTACAACGCCAGCCGCAAGCTGATCCTGCGCGGCTGCGACGGCGTGGTCTTCGTGGGCGATTCCAGCGAGGCCCGCTTCGACGCCAACGTGGAGTCGCTCTACAACCTCCACGAGAACCTCAAGGAGTACAACCTCGAGCTGGGCAAGATCCCCTTCGTGGTGCAGTGGAACAAGCGCGACCTGCCCGACGCCTTGCCGGTGGCCGAGCTGAACGAGGAGCTGAACCCCGAGGGCTACGACTTCTTCGAGGCGATCGCCTACAAGGGCGACGGGGTCTTCGACACGCTCAAGTGCGTGGCCAAGCAGGTGCTGCGCCAGTTGCAGACACAGCCGGCCGGGGTCTAGGCACCGCCCGGCGGCCGCGACAGGCTTCCCTTGAGAATCTCCACGATTGCGGTATCGTGGGCTCCTGGACCTCCACGAGGAGCCGACCATGCCGCGTTGCCGACGACCACGCCGATCCCTGGTCCTCTTGCTGGCGGCGACGTGCGCCGCGGTCCTGCTGGGCGGTGGTTGCGGACGGGGCGACGATGACACGCTCGTCCTCGGCCTGATCCGTCCGTCGCTCGATTATCTGCCCTACCAGCTGGCGACGCTCGACGACGATCCCGACCTCGCCGGCGTCACCGTGCACTACTTCAGCAGCGGCTGGGAGGTGGGCGAGGCGCTGGCGGCCGGTCGCCTCGACGCCGCCATCCTGCCGTTCACCTACGCCTGGACCGCGGCGTCCCGCGGCCTGCCCGTACGCAGCGTGGGCTTTCTGGAGCGCGAGAGCGACGGCATCGTGGCGCCGCGTTCGGTCACGTCCCTTGAAGACCTCGCCGGCCGCCGCATCGGCGTGCTGCGCGCCTCGACGCTCGAGGTGCTGGCGGTGCTCAGCCTGCGCGATCGGGGGCTGGAGGCCGAGCTCGTGCCGTTGCGCGGGCCGAGCGAGATGGTGGCGGCCCTGCGGGCCGGCGACGTGGACGCGCTCAGCCTCTACGTGCCGCCGATCCTGAGCGTGGGCGACGAATACCACGTCGTGCACTGGTTCGGCGACGACTTCCCGGGCCACCCGTGCTGCGACCTCGTCGTGCACGAGCGCCGGGTGCGGAACAAGACCGAGGCGCTCCGGCGCCTGCGCGGCGCCGTGGCGCGGGCCGCCGTCCGTCTGCACGCCGACCACGACCGCGCCGTCTCCCTCGCCGCCGCCCGCTACAGCCTGCCGCCGCACCTGGCGGAGGCGGCGCTCGCGCGCACCCGCTTCGAGCTGGGTCGCGAGGAGCAAGGGCGCCTGTTCCAGCGTCGCGCGGCCGAGGTCATGCGCGAGCTGGGTTACCTCGACCAGGTGCCGGACACCAGCGATGTCTACCTCCCGCTCCGCGGCCGCTAGCGTCGGCGGTTACGCGCTGGTCGGCGTTCTGCTCGTGGGCCTGGGCTGGTCGCTGGGCCTGGGCCCGACGGCGTGGCGCGAGCTGCGGCTGTCCTGGCCCCTGCTCGTGACCGACCTGTCCGTCTCCCTCCTGCGCACCGTGTCCGCTTGCCTGGTGGCCTGGGGCTCGGCGTGCCTGGCGGGCTACCTGCTCTGGGCGCACCCCCTGGCGGATCGGCTGTTGCTGCCGGCGGTGAACTTCGTCCGCGCCGTGCCGCCGCTGGCGTGGCTGCCGTTCGCGATCCTCTGGTTCGGGCTGGGCGAGGCGCCGGTGTTCTTCATCCTGGTGGTCGCGCTCTTCTTCCCGAGCCTCGTCGCGGCGCGGGACGCCTATCACCACGTGGATCGCGACTACGTCGACGAGGCGCGCGTGCTGGGCGCGACCGGCTGGCGGCTCTGCGGGCGCATCATGCTGCCGCTGGCCTTGCCGGCCCTGCTCACCCTGCTGCGCGTGGTGTGGGCGCTGGGGTGGGGCACGGTCGTCGCCGCCGAGATGCTCGGCGTGAGCAGCGGCATGGGGTTTCGATTGCTCGATTTCCGCTACCTCGTGTCGTACCCGCCGATGCTGGTCTACCTCGTGGTGATGGGGCTGGTCGGCATCGGCGCCGACCGTGGCCTGCGCGCGCTGGCCGCCGCGGCGGCGCGCCGGCGGGGCGATTGACCGGCTCCAGGTGGCGGCCTATCATGCCTGTCGGCTCGACCGGATCTTGCACGACCCCGCCGGAAGGACGCTCCATGACCCGCCGCCTGGCCCACGTGATCGGCACCTTCTTCGGCTCCGGCCTGGCGCCCATCGCGCCGGCGACCGCCGGCAGCTTCGCCTATGCCGTGCTCTGGTGGGCCCTCTGGACCTGGCTGGGGCCGATCCCGCTCTGGGTGCAGCTCGTGGCGCTGGTGGCCGTGACCGCGGTCGGCATCTGGGCCGCCGGCGTGATGGAACGCGACCTGGGCGAGGATCCGCGCCGCTGCGTCATCGACGAGGTGGCCGGCATGCAGGTCACCTACCTGGGCCTGGCGTGCGGGCCGCTGGGCTGGCTGGCCGGATTCTTCTGGTTCCGCTTCTTCGACATCGTCAAGCCGCTGGGCGTGCGCCGGCTCGAGAAGCTCGGCGGCGGCGGCGGCCTGGGCATCATGGCCGACGACCTCGGCGCCGGCGTGCTGGCGGCGATCGCCACGCAGGCGACCGTCCGCCTTCTGGGCTGGTGACCATGCCGACGACCACGGTGCGCATCATCGCCGTCGGCGACGAACTGCTCGAGGGCCGCACCTCGGACACGAACTCCACGCGGATCCAGCGCGCGCTGGCAGGCCACGCGATCGCCGTGGCCGACATCCAGGTGGTGGCGGACCGGCTCGACGCGGTCGGCCGCGCGCTCGGGCGCACCGAGGCCGGCGAGGTCGTTTTTTTGTGCGGCGGCCTCGGCTCGACGCGCGACGACCTCACGCGCGAGGCGCTGGCGGCCTGGTCCGGCGTGCCGTTGCAGTTCCGGGAGGACGTGGCCGCCGCGCTCGCCAGGCGCCGGCAGGAACGGGGCTTGCCGCTGCACGTGGCCGGCGACAAGCAGGCCCTCGTGCCGGCCGGGCTGGAACCGATCGCCAACCCGGTGGGGTCGGCGCCGGGGCTGGTCGGGACCCTGCACGGCCGCCAGCTCGTGGTGCTGCCGGGCGTGCCGGACGAGCTGCAGGCGCTCCTGCCGGCGGCGATCGCGCGGCTCGAGGCGCTCGGCGGGTTGCCGGCCGCGTCGGCGTTGCGGCTCTGGCGCACGGCGCAGATCGCCGAGCTGGCCGTGGCCCGGCTCTGCGAACCGGTGTGCGCGCGCTTCGCCGAGCTGCAATGGTCGTGGTGGCTGGTCGAGTGGGGCGTCGACGTGCGCGCGCGCGGCACGGCGGGCCAGGAGGCGATGCTCGCCGCGGCCGCCGAGCAGCTCGATCGCATCCTGGGCGACGCCGTCTACGCCCACGGCATGGTGGACCTCACGCGCGTCGTGCAGGAGCTGCTGCAGCAACGGGGCCAGACGCTCGCCGTGGCCGAGAGCTGCACGGGCGGCCGACTGGGCGCCGTGATCACCGCGCAGCCCGGCAGCAGCGCGCACTTCCGCGGCGGGGTGATCAGCTACGCCGACCAGGCCAAGCAGGACCTGCTCTGGGTCGATGCCGCCCTGCTGGCCGAGCACGGCGCGGTCAGCGGCGAGGTCGCCGCCCAGATGGCTCGCGGCGCGCGCGTGCGCCTGGGCGCCGATTACGCGGCGGCGATCACCGGCGTCGCCGGGCCCGACGGCGGCACGGTCGACAAGCCGGTGGGCACCACCTGGATCGCGGTCGCCGGCCCCGAGGGCGTGCAGGCGGCGCGCTACCGCTTCTCCGGCGACCGCGAACGCAACCGCCAGTGGGCGGCGGCGGCCGCGCTGGACGCCGTGCGGCGGCTCGTGCTCGGCCTGCCGGTGTTCCCGGCCGAGCGGCTCACCTGGCTACAGTCGTCATGAGGCTCTTCGTCGCCGTCCACCCGCCGACACACCTGCGCCAGGAGCTGGCAACCAGGCTGGACACCGCGCGCCGGCAGATCCCGCTAGCGTGGACCGCGGCGGAGGCCTGGCACCTGACCCTGATGTTCCTGGGCGAGTGGCCCGAGGCGCGCCTGCCGGCGCTCGTGGCGGCGCTGCGCGGCGCCGTCGCGTCGCACCGGCCGTTCGTGGTGACGCCGGGGGGGATCGGCGCCTTTCCCGACCTGACCCGACCGCGGGTCCTGTTCCTGCACATGGACGGGGGCGACCCCTTGCGGGCGCTCGCGCGCGACGTGCGCGCCGCGGTCGACCGCGTCTGGCCGGACGGCCCCCAGGATCACAAGGCGTGGCGCCCGCACCTGACGCTGGCGCGCGTCAAGCAGCCGCTGGGCGCGGGCGACCTCGCGCGCCTGCGGGGGCTCGATCCGGGCGCCTGGGAACCGTTTCCGGTGCACGCGGCGCGCTTGATGGCGAGCACGCTGCGGCGCGAGGGCGCGCGCCACGACGAGGTGGCGGCGCTGGCGCTCGGCGGGGCGGTCGGCGCCGAGCCGGCCGGCGAATAAAAAACGAAAAAGCCTTGCCTGCGGGCAAGGGGTCGTGTTATCTTGCGGCGATCGACAACCACGCCGCGCCGTTTTTTGGCCCGCGACCGACAGGAGATGACAGCATGGCGCAGAAGAACGACGAGAAGAGCAAGACCCTGGAGCTGACGCGCGCCCAGATCGAGAAGCAGTTCGGCAAGGGCGCCATCATGCTGCTGGGGGAGAACAAGGTCGACGAGGAGATCGATTCGATCTCGACCGGCAGCCTCGCGCTCGACATCGCCCTGGGCGTCGGCGGCCTGCCGCGCGGCCGGGTGGTCGAGGTGTACGGGCCGGAGGGGTCGGGCAAGACGACGGTCGCGCTGACCACCGTGGCCAACGCGCAGAAGAACGGCGGCGTGGCGGCGTTCATCGACGCCGAGCACGCGCTCGATCCGATCTACGCCCGCAAGCTCGGCGTGGACATCGACAACCTCCTGGTCGCGCAGCCGGACACGGGCGAGCAGGCGCTGGAGATCACCGAGATGCTCGTGCGCTCGGGCGCGGTCGACATCGTGGTGATCGACTCGGTCGCGGCCCTGGTGCCGCGCGCGGAGATCGAGGGCGAGATGGGCGACCAGCACGTCGGCCTGCAGGCGCGGCTGATGAGCCAGGCGCTGCGCAAGCTGACCGGCGCCATCGCCAAGACCAACACGCTGGTGCTCTTCACCAACCAGATCCGCATGAAGATCGGCGTCATGTTCGGCAACCCGGAGACCACCACCGGCGGCAACGCGCTCAAGTTCTACAGCTCGGTGCGCCTGGACATCCGCCGCACCGGCGCGATCACCCAGGGCGAGGACGTCATCGGCAACCAGGTGCGCGTCAAGGTGGTCAAGAACAAGGTGGCGCCGCCGTTCAAGAAGGCCGAGTTCGACATCCTCTACGGCGAAGGCATCAGCAAGGAAGGCGACCTGATCGACCTCGGCGTGGCCGCCAACGTGGTCCAGAAGAGCGGCGCCTGGTACAGCTTCGGCGAGGAGCGGCTGGGGCAGGGTCGCGAGAACGTGCGGGTCTTCCTGAAGGAGAACGTCGACCTCTACGAGAAGATCGCCACCGCGGTCTTCGCCCACTACGGCGTGTGGCGGCGCGGCAGCAAGCCGGCCGCGACCGAGGCGGCCGCCGCCGAGAAGCCGGCTGACAAGCAGGCGGACAAGCAGGCCGAGAAGAGCGCCGACAAGACGGCCTCCCTCGCCGACCGCTCCCGCAAGGCCGGGGCCTAGGCGCCGGGCGGCGTGGCCACGCAGCCGGGCATCCTGGTCGCTTGCACCGAGGTGCCCGGCGGCGTGGTCCTCCGCTTCGACGACGGCGAGGAGTTGACCGTCGCCCGCGACGCCGCTGCGGGCGAACTGCCGCGCGTGGGCGACCCCGTGCCGGACCCGCAGCGCGACGCGCTGCGCGAGGCCGCCGCCCGCAAGGAAGCCGCCCGCCGCCTCTTTATGCTGATCGACCGCCGCCTCTGGCCACGGGCCCGCCTGTTGCGCAAGCTGTGCGACGAAGGCTTGCCGGCCGCGGCGGTCGAGGCGGTGCTCGACCAGGCCGAGCAACAAGGACTGCTGTCGGACCGGCAGGTGGCCGCCGCCTGCTGCCGCGACGCCCTGCGCGCGCGGCCGGTGGGCCGCGTCCTGTTGCTGGACAAGCTGCGCTTGCTGGGCATCGCGCGCGACCTGGCCGTCGCGGTCGTCGACGAGGAACTACCAGCCGATCGAGAAGCCGACCTCGCCCAGGCCGCGGCCCAGGCGCGCTGGCGCCGCGAGCGCGGGCGGGACGCGCGCGCCGTCGCCCGGGTGCAGCGCTTCCTGCAGGCGCGGGGGTTCTCCGCCGCGGTCTGCCGCGAGGCGGCGCAAGCCACGCGGCCGCGCGATTGAACGTCGACTCATTCTTGCAATTGCCGCGCGCAACGGCCATCCTGACCGCCTGAACCACCACGCCGGCTCGGGCCGGCTCCGCTCACGAGGGCAACGCATGCGCATCCTGGTCACGGGCGCGCGCGGCCAGCTAGGCCGGGCCTGCCTCGACGCCTTCACCGCCGCCGGCCACCACGCCGTGGGCATCGACCTCGGCGAGGGCGACCTCACGGTCGGCGGTGTGGCCGCGTCGCTGCTGGCGGCCAACGCCCCCGATCGCGTGGTCCACACCGCGGCCTTCACCGCGGTCGACCTCGCCGAGAGCCGCCGCGACGAAGCCCTGGCCGCCAACGCCGAGGCTACCGGCCTCTTGGCGGCGGCGTGCCGCGACCGTGGTTGCGCCCTGACCTACGTGAGCACGGACTACGTGTTCGACGGTGAGGACCCCGACGGCTACGCCGAGGACGCCGCCCTGGCGCCGATCAACTGGTACGGCGAGACCAAGGCCCGCGGCGAGGCCGCGGTGCGCGCCCAGGATCCGCCCGGCTGGCAGATCGTGCGCACCAGCTGGCTCTTCGGACACGGCCCCGCGAACTTCGTGCTGACCATCCGCGGCCGGCTGCGCGAGGGGCGGGTGCTGGACGTGGTGGACGACCAGCGCGGCTGCCCCACGTACGCGGTCGACCTCGCCGGCCTGCTGGTCGAGCTTGCGGCCTGTGGCGCCCCGGGCATCTTCCACGGTACCAACGGCGGGGTGTGCACCTGGTTCGAGTTCGCGCGGCAGATCGCGCGGCTCGATG
>CAZVWL010000116.1:0-9635 GCA_964630845.1 uncultured Fibrobacteraceae bacterium | reverse complement strand
GGCGGGTGCCGCCCTCGCCGGCCCCGAAGGCCGGGATCGCGTCGCCGCCGCGTAGCGGCAGGTCCGCCAGGCGCTCCTGCAGCATGGCACCGCCGCGCTCGATGCCGATCACCACCGCCCCGTGGTTCTCGCGGAACCGCAGCTCGCGCAGGGTACGGCCGGCGAACGGCGAGCTGGCCGCGACCGGCAAGCGCAACCCGGCCACGCCCGGCTCGATCGGCGGCAACGCGTCGGCCTTCGTGCGCTCGACCGCCACGCCCTGGACCCGCAGCAGCTCCTGGATGTCGTCGATGCGTCCGGCGGCCAGCAGTTCGTCGCCACCCCTGAGGATGGTCTGGGCGTCCGGCGCGAGGCGGGTTTGACCGTGCCGCTTGATGGCCAGGACCTGCGAGCGCAAGGCCCGACCGAGCCGCGCGCTGCCGAGGGTCATGCCGTCGAGGCGCGACCGGTCGGGAATCCGGATCGAGAACAGCCGCTCCTCCAGGTGGTAGATGCGCGCGAGGTCGCGGCCCACCGCCGCCTTGCGGTCCACGCCGCGGTCGGGCAAGAAGCGTCGGCCGATCGTCGCCATGTACAGGATGCCGAGCGCCACGAGGCAGGCGCCCACGGGCGTGAAGTCGAAGAGGCGCAGCGTGGGGCCGCCACCCTCCTGCAGCATGGCGCCGGCCAGGATGTTCGGCGGCGTGCCGACCAGCGTGGTGGTACCGCCTAGCACGGTGGCGAACGACAGCGGCATGAAGAGCCGCGAGGCCGGCACCGCCGAGCGCTGGGACAGGCTGGCCACGGCCGGCATCATGACCGCGGTCGCCGCGACGTTCGGCATGAACGACGAGACCAGGGCGGCCGTGAGCATCACCACCACGATGAGCCAGACCTCGCGTCCGCCCGCCAGGCGGTGGGCCTGCAGACCGATCGCATCGGCGACGCCGGTCTGCTGCATGGCCCCGCCGAGCACGAAGATGAACAGGGTGGTGATCACCGCGGGCGAGGAAAAGCCGCTGAACGCCTCGTCCGGCCGCACGAACCCGGCGAAGACCAGGGCGGCCAGGCCGAGGAAGGCGGTCAGGTCGATCGGCAGCTTCTCGGTCAGGAACAGGTAGACCATGACCGAGAAGATGCCCAGCAGGATGGCGATCTCGATGGTCACGGTCGACGACCTCTTCGGGTTCGGGCGCCGGGGCGATGCCGATCGGATCAAGAACGGCAGAACCGCTTGTCCGTCAAGTGATATCAGCGCCGTCTCCGGCGGGCCGGCGCCGACCGGACCGACCGCTCACCGCGGTCCCGCGTTCTTCACGTAGGCCTCGAGCCAGCGGTCGGTCTCCCACAACAGGTGCAGGATCGATTCCCGCGCGCGATAGCTGTGGCTCTCGTGCGGCAGCATGACCAGCCGCACGGTGGCGCCCAGGCTCTTGAGGGCCGCGTAGAGGCGTTCGCTCTGCATGGGGAAGGTGCCGGAGTTGTTGTCGGCCTCGCCGTGCACCAGCAGCAGCGGTTCGTCGATCCTGTCGGCGTGCATGAAGGGCGACATCGCCACATAGACCTCCGGCGCCTGCCACAACGTGCGCTCCTCGGCCTGGAATCCGAACGGCGTCAGCGTGCGGTTGAAGGCACCGCTGCGCGCCAGGCCGGCCCGGTACAGGTCCGAGTGCGCCAGCAGGTTGGCCGTCATGAAGGCGCCGTAGCTGTGCCCGCCGACGGCCATGCGCTCACGATCACCCACGCCGCGCCGCACGAGTTCCTCGACGGCCGCCGCCGCGCTGGCGACGAGTTGCTCGACGAACGTGTCGTTGGGCTCCTCGTCCCCCTCGCCCACGATGGGCATCGTGGGATCATCGAGCACGGCGTAGCCGCGCAGCACGAAGACCACCGGCGACCACCAGCCCACGCGGGTGAACCGGTAGGGGCTGTCGGTCACCTGGCCGGCGTCTTGCCGGCTCTTGAACTCGTTCGGGTAGGCCCACATCAGGACGGGCAGGGGGCCGTCGCGGGCGGGGTCGTAACCAGGCGGCAGGTAGAGCGTCCCGGAGAGCGGCACGCCGTCGGCGCGGTCGTAGCGGATCAGTTCCTTGCTGACGCCGGCGAGCTGCGGGGTGGGGTCGGGAAACTCGGTCAGGCGCCTCGCGTTGCCGGCCGCAAGATCGCGCAGGAAGAAGTTGGGCGGCTCGGTCTGCGATTCCCGGCGGGTCACCAGCAGCAGACGATCGGCGTCGACCAGCCGCAGCGGGCTCTCGTACCAGGGCGATTCGCTGTGGAAGAGGCGCGTCTTGGCGTCGGTCTCGAGATTCCAGGCGTCGAGGAACGGCCGGTCGCCCTCGGGCGAGGCGCCCTCGCCGCTCAAGAACAGCGTGCGGCCGCCGTTGGCCGTCAGCAGCACCGGCCGACCTCGCTCGTCGGTGCGCAGGAGCGGCTGGCCGGGATCGCTGTAGCGATCCTGGAACGAGCGGTCTTCCACCAGGCGCGGCGGGCGGGCGCGGTCGCCCGGACTGACGAGCCAGGTTTGCTGGTTGCGGGTGGCCCACCACCAGGACGAGACGAGGGCGAGGTCCTGATCGCCCCACATCACGCCGCCGAACCGCTGGGCGAGCGTGATCAGGGGCTCGGGCCGGCCGTCGAAGGGCGCGGCGAGCGTCCAGAGCTGATCGCGTTGGTCGGCCGGCTGGCCGCCGTCGCCGCCGTCGAGGGCCTCCGCCCAGCAGAGCTCGGCCGGCTGGTCGTTGCGCCACGCGACCGAACGCGGTCCGGTGGGCACCGAACCGAAGGTCAGCGGCACCTGGTCTTGCAAAGGCAGGTCGGCCACGAGGTGCACGAGGTCGCCGCGGCGGTCCCAGACCTCCACCCGCTGCGGGAACGACCACGCCTGCAGCGCGTACGAGAACGGGCGGCCGATCCGCTGCACGAGCAGGTAGCGGCCGTCCGGAGAGGGCGCCACGCTGCGCATGATGCCCGGTTCACCAAGGGGCCGCAAACGGCCGTTCCACTGCAGCTCGGCGACGCTGCTCGTCGTGTAGTACTCGAACAACAATTCGTCGTGCGGCGTTTGCAGCAGGTCCTGGAGCGTGCGGGCGGGCGCGGTGCGACCCAGGTTCTCCTGCACGTTGGGACCGCCGGGGGCGGTCGGGGCCGGCGGCGGCGCGCCGCGACCGGATGGCACCAGGCGCACCACGAAGCTCTTGCTGTCGGCGAGCCAGGCGTAGGGCTGGCCCATGGTGGCGTTCAACGCGGCGTCGGCCGGCAAGATGCTCCGGGCCTTGCCGTCCTTGAGCGCGACGGCCCACAGGCCGAGGCGCTGCCCCGTGTGGACGACGAAGGCGACGCGCTGCCCGTCCGGCGACCACTGCACGGCCGACAGGCGCGCGTCCCGGGGCAACCCGGTCACCGGCCGCTGGACGCCGTCGTCCAGGCGCTGGAACGTCAGGCCGGTGTAGGTGACCTCGCGGCTGGGTCCGTTCGTGCGGGGGTTCAGGCGCAGGCCGGCCAGACGCAGCTCCGGCTGGGCGACCTCCTCGATGGGCGGCAGGTCCGGGCGCTCCACCAGCAGCAACCACTGGTTGTCGGGCGACACCTGCACCAGCGGGGTGGGCGGCGCGTCGATGAGATCGACCAGGGCCTGGGGAGGCTGCTGGTACGGCACCGCGCCGTCGGGTGAGCCAGACGCCGGGCAGGTGGCCGGCAACAGGATCAGGGCCAGCGCGGCAAGAAGGACGGCGACCGAGGAACGAGGCATGGCGATGCTCCCTGGGTGCGGGATGCCGAGATCGTGGCGACCACCGCGCGGCGGCGGTCATTCCGACCTCAGGGCCTCCACGGGGTCTAGCTTGGCGGCGCGGTTGGCCGGGTAGATGCCGCACACCACGCCGATGCCGGCCGAGAAGACCACCGCGATGACGGTGGTCAGGACGTCGACACGGAACGGGAACGCCAGGATCTTCGTCATGCCGTAAGACAGGACGTACCCCAGCACGATGCCGACCACGCCGCCGAGCAAGGTCAGCGTGCCGGACTCCAGCAGGACCTGCAGCAGCACGTCGCGGCGGCGCGAGCCGAGCGCCATGCGCACGCCGATCTCGCGAGTGCGCTCGGTCACCGAGATCAGCATGATGTTCATCACGCCGATGCCGCCGACCAGCAGGCCGATCGACGCGAGCACGGTCAGGATGACGGCGATCGCCCCCGTGATGCCGTCGACCAGGGCGCCGTAGGTCTCGCTCGAGACGATGTCGAAATCGTCGGGCTGACTCGGCCGCAGGCCGCGGCCCGCGCGCAGGGCGCCCGTGAGCGCCTCGCGCACCTCCTCCACCTGGTGCCCCTCGGCCACCGTCACCGCGAGGGAGCGGTCTTCCCGGCCGCGATCGAGGAAGTCCTTCTCGAAGGTGGTCCACGGGATCACGATGTAGTTCTCGCCCATCGCCCCGGTGATGCTCTTGCGCTCGGCCATGGTGCCGACGATGCGGTAGCCGCGGCCCCGGATGTTCAGGATGCGGCCGACCGGATCGAGGCGCGGGAACAGGTCGCGCCGCGGCCCGTAGCCTAGCACGCAGACGCGTTCTCGCGCCTCCAGCTCCTGCCGCGTGAAGAACCGGCCTTCGCCCACCTGGTAGCTGTACATGATGGCGAAGTTCTCGCTGGCGCCGACGGTCTGCACGAACTGGGTGCGCTCGTTGCCGTAGGTCAACACGTCGCCCGCGTGCGACTGGATCATGTAGTCGACGTGGTCGGCCCCGGGCACGCTCATGGCCAGCGGGATGAGGCCGGGGTCGAGCTGCCGGCGGCGCAGCTTTGCGGCGATGTCCTCGCCGCCGAGCGACGTGTAGCGGGCGACGTAGAGATAAGGCCGGCTGGCCGACACGATGTCCTGCCGGATGCGTTCGCTCAGGCCCGAGACGATCGTCACGATGGCCAGCAGCGTGGCCACGCCGATGCTCACGCCCAGGATCAAGAGCAGGCTGCGCATGCGGTGGCCCCGAATCGTGTGCGCCGCCTGCCGCCAGACCTCGCCGAGCGGCACGCGCACCAGCGCCTGGCCTGTCCGCGGGTCACTCATGGCGCAGCGCCTCCACCGGGTCGAGGCCGGCCGCTTTCCAGGCCGGCCAGGCGCCGAAGAAGACGCCGATCACGAACGTGCTGCCCAGGCCGATGCCCACCGACCATAGGGGGATCGCGAAGTTCAGATCGCTGACCACGCAGATCACCCAGGTGATGAGCGCGCCGGTGGCCACGCCGATCATGCCTCCGGCCAGCGACAGGGTGATCGCCTCGATGAGGAACTGGCCGGCGATGCTGCGGCGCGTGGCGCCCAGGGCCTTGCGCACGCCCACCTCACGGGTGCGTTCGGTCACCGAGACCAGCATGACGTTCATCAGCACGATGCCGCCGATCACCAGGCTGATGCCCACCAGCGGGGTCATCGCCGCGTAGATCGCCGCGGTGATGCCCTGCCAGATCTGCAGGAGTTGATCGGCGGTCATGATGCCGAAGTCGTCCCGCTGCAGCGGGCGCAGTCGGTGGCGCACCCGCATCTGGAAGGCGGCCTCGTCGCGGGCCTCCTCGAAGCGCTCGAGGTCGGCCGCGGCCACCTTGATGTCGATCGACTGGCGACCGCCGAAGACCTTCTGCCAGGTGGTGATCGGGATCACCGCGAACGTGTTGCGGTTGTTGCCGAGCACGGTGCCCTGATCGGCCACGACGCCGACCACGGTGAAGTGCCGGCCCTGCAGCCGGAATTCCTGGCCGACCGGGTCGGCGTGTCGCGGGAACAGCTGGCGCGCCACGTCCCAGCCGAGGACCGCCACGGCCGCGCTCGTGCGAACGTCGGCGAACGTCAGGTGCCGGCCATGCGCGAGCGGCAGATCCTCGAGCGCGGGGTAGTCCTCGGACTTGCCGCGCACCTGGCAGCCGCGGAAGCTGGCGCTGCCGGCGCGCAGATCGCCCGTCGTCTCGACCGAGGCGCCGACCGCGCGCGCCAGGGTGAGCTGGCCGCGCAGCCAATCGCGGTCGTCGAGCGTCAGGTCCGGATTGTTGAGCGACTCGAGGAAGGCGTCGAAGTCGGTCAGGAAGGTGATCGGGTTGACGCGCACGATGGTGAACACGTCGGTGCCCTCGTCCAGCACCGTGCGCCGCGCGTACTGGTCCGCGCCGTAGATGAGGCTGACCACCGCGACCACCGACATCGTGCCGACGATGTTGCCCAGCAACGTCAGGAACGTGCGCAGCTTGTGGCTGCGCAGGTTTTCCAGCGCGATGCGCACGCCGCCGGTGAAGTGCACGCCGGCCATCGCGCTAGCCGCCCGTTTGTTCGCCGCGCCGGCCCCGCTCGCCGCGTCGGCCGCGCTCGCCGTCGCGCGCCGCCCGCACCGGCGCCCCGTCGCGCAATTCGCGCAGGACGCGGAAGGGTCCCGAGACGACCGCTTGCCCGGGTTCGAGACCGTCGACCACCTCGAAATGGTCCTGACCGGCGATGCCCAGCACCACCGGCACGAACTTCACGAAACCGTCGCTGACGATGAACACGCCCTCGGTCTCGCGGCGCGGCACGCTCGTCGGCTCGGCCTCGGCGACGAACGCGAGGTCGGCCAGCGCGCGGTCGCGCTCGCGAGCGCGCTTGCCCTTGAGCGGCTCGATCGACGCCTCGCGCAGCGGCCAGTCCCGCGCCGTCACCGCGCCCAGCGGCACCGAGACGCTCGAGTCGCGCAGGGCCACGGTGATGCGCGCCTTGGCCGACAGCCCCGGCCGGATGCCCTCGGGCGCCTCGGCCAGCGTGATCTTCACCTGGAAATCGACGGCTTGCTGGGTGCCGCCGGCGCGGATCGGGCTGTTGCCGACCTCGGTGACGGTGCCGGCGAACTCGCGGGCCGGGAAGGCGTCGATCTCGATGGTGGCCGGCTGGCCGAGCGACACCTGGACGACCTCCGTCTCGTCGACCTCGACCACGGCCTCGAGGGTGCCCATGTCGGCGATCGTCATCAGCACCGTGCCCGGGTTGTTCAAGGTGCCCATGATCGCGTTCTCGCCCTCCTCGACGTTCAGGCGCGTGATCAGGCCCGCCATCGGGGCGGTGATCGTGACCTTCTGCAGGTCGTGCAGCGCCTTCTCGAGGTTGGCCTTCACCTGGCTGAGCCGATGGCGCGCCGATTCGACCCGCGCCGCTTCCACGCGCGCGCCCGTCTCGGCGGCCAGCAGGTTCTCCTCGCTGGTCAGACCCTGCTGGAACAGCTCGCGCACGCGCCGATGGTCGGCCTGCGCCTTCTCGAGCGCCGCTTCGGCCAGGCGCAGATCGGCCTCGCCGGTGCGCACCGTGGCCTCGAGCGCGTGCACCGCGGCGCGGTACTCGGTGGGGTCGATCTGCAGCAGCAGGTCGCCGGCAGCCACGCGCTGGCCCTCTTCGACCGCCAGGCGGGTGATCGTGCCGATGGCGTTGGCCGACACGTTCACCTGGCGCTTGGGCTGGATGGTGCCCGAGGCGCGCACGGTGGCGGTCAAGGCGCGGGCCTCGACCACGGCGGTGTCGACGCGCACGGATCGGTCGCGCCGCGTCAGGCTGAGGGTTACCAGGCCGCCGACCACCACGACGGCCAGCACGATGGGAATCCAACGCTTCACGGTTGACCTCCGGCGGCGCCAACGGCCGCCCGCGACAGGCTAGCGGCCGCCGAGCGCCTGACCCAGCAGCGAGAAGCCGATGGTCACCGCCGACAGGAGCACGTACGTGGCGACGATCACGGTCGCGGCGCGGCTGGTCGCCAGCCGATGCATGCGCACGACGCCGATCAGGATCACCCAGAGCATCCAGTACACGAAGGGATCGCCGAACAGGTTGGCCGCCACGTAGCCGATCGAGGACGGATCCGCGTCCGGCATGAGCGTGGCCGCCGTCAACCCGGCGTGAGCGCCGGAACCCGTGACGATCACGATGATCCAGCTGAGCAGCGAGCGCAGGCCGTAAGCGATCAGACCGGCCCAGCTCACGACGCCGAGGGTTTGCCGGAGCGTGCCCTGGCCCTCCGAGAGGCGAAGGAACAGGTGCAGCAGCAGGCCCGGCACGAGGATGGCGAAGAGCGTGGCCGACAGGCCCGACCCCAGCCCCACGAGCACCCGCAGCCAGGCCGCCGGCTCGCTGAACATGTCGAGCTGCTGCTCCAGCGCGTCTGCCCGCGCGCCTTCGGCGAAGGCCAGCTGCCGTTCGAGCTGCTCGGGCATGATCACGTGCAAGCTGACCGACGTGAACAGCCAGACCGTCAAGCATACGAGGGCCAGCGGGAAGAGCCAGGCCGGCCGCTCGGCCACCTCACCCATGGCCGCCGACGGCGCCACGAACACCTTGACGACCCGGTCCAGGAGCGCCGGCGGCGCGGCTGCGACGGGCCCGGTCGGCGTCTGCTCGAATCCGCCCTGCGGTTCGGTCATCACGTTGCTCCTCCAGCGGGCGGCCGTGCAGCCGCCGCGCGGTTGGGGTCGCCGGCCGCGCGCGCCAGCGCCGAGGTCGCCTCGCGCGCGATCAGCGCGCGGGTGCCCTGCTGCGGGTCGTCGTGCCGGGACAGGAACTCGCGCGCGAAGCTCCCGTCCTCGATCTCATCCAGCACGCCGTGCAGGCGCGCGGCCAGGTCGGCGTCGATCAGCCGCGGCCCGCGGGTCAGGCCCCCGTAGGCCGCGGTCGGACTGATGCGCCCGCGCAGCCCCGACAGCCCGTGGCGCTGCAACAGGTCGGTGATCAAGGCCAGCTCGTGCACACACTCGAAATACGCGTTGACCGGGTCGTGGCCTCGTTCGACCAGCACCGCGAAGGCGGCCTTCAACAGCTCGAGCACGCCCCCGCACAGCACCGCCTGCTCGCCGAACTGATCGGCCACGCACTCGGCGCGGAACGTCGTGCGCCAGCCGCCGGGGTCCAGGCAGCCCACGGCAGCGGCGTACGCAGCGGCGAGCGCCCAGGTTCCAGGCGGCGACCGGTCGGTCACCGCGAGCAGCCCCGGCGCGCCGCGCCCCGCCACGTAGGCCTCGCGCAGCATGTCGCCCTGGGCCTTGGGCGCCACCAGGAAACACGCGCGCCGACCGGGGTCGACCCCGCCGAACGCCACCGCGAAGCCATGCGCGAAGCCGACCGCCGCCTGAGGCCGCAATGCCTCGACGACCTCGCCGTGCCAGGTCCTCGCCTGCGCCTCGTCCGGCAGCATGAGCATCACCACGTCGGCGGCGGCGACCGCGGCCCGGGTGCCCATCACGGCGAACCCCTCGCCGGCGGCGAGGTCGCGCCTGGACGAACCCTCGCGGACCCCCACGACGACCGACACGCCGCTGTCGCGCAGGTTCAGCGCCTGCGCGCGGCCCATCGTCCCGTAGCCGATCACGGCCACGACGCGACCGGTGAGCGCCTCGCGAGGCGCCTGGTCGGCGGTCAGCGGCCGGTCGAGCGGCGGTTGCCAGTCTTCGTTCATGATCGCCTCCGCGGCGCGTCGGTCCGGGACCGTTGCCGCCGCAATGACTGGACCTTAGGCGCCCGGCGCCGGCTTGACAAGGGCCGGTGCAGCGTCTAGATTCCCGCCCTGCCCGCGACCGGGCCGCCGACGCGCGCGCCGGCAGGTCGCGCCCTCGATCGGTGGCGCCTTAGCTCAGCTGGTTAGAGCAGCGGAATCATAATC
>CAZVWL010000115.1:0-9645 GCA_964630845.1 uncultured Fibrobacteraceae bacterium | reverse complement strand
ACCACGAAGGTCATGATGGTCTCGACCGCGCCGTCGGCGGGGTCGGGATCATGAGCGTACTCGAACCAGGTCACGCGCCGCGCGCCGTCGGTGTAGGTCTCGTGACCGATGGTCGGCGACGTGAACGTCTCGGCGAACTCGTCGGGGCTGACGATCAGCACGCCGCCGCGCTCGAGGTGCGCCGCGGCGGTGGTGAAGGCGGCCAGCAGGTCGGCCTCGCTCGTCATGTAGCTGATCGCGTCGTGGATCAACACGGCGTCGAAGCGCTTGTCGAGGCGAAGGGTGCGCATGTCGCCCTGCACGAGCGACACGCCGGGATTCAGGCGGCCGCAGAGGGCCAGGACCGCAGGTGAGAGGTCGACCGCCGTCGCCTCGACGTGCGCGGTCAGGTGCGAGAGGTTGTGGCCGCCGCCCGCGCCCAGTTCGAGCACGGTCGGCCTCGGTCGGGGCACGAACTCGGCGAGCACCTCTAGCCAGTGGGCCGCCTCCGCGGCGTACTCGGCGGGCGGGGCGACCAGGGGCAAGAGGTCGGCGAGGTCGTCATAGATGCGGTTGCAGGGAATGCTCGATGCGTTCATCGCCCACCCGCCTCGCCGCGTCGCGCGCGCGGCGGCGCGTCGTACACCGCCGCCGTCTCGCGCAACCGCTCGTCGATCGCCACGAGCAGCGCCGGCGGCGCGATGGCCCGGCACAGCTTGCCGAACCCGATCACCCAGGTGACGACCTCGGGCATCGACACCGCGTCGTAGCCGAGGCGCAGCCGCCCGCCCGGCAACCACTCCAGCAGCTGGCCGGGCGACCACTCCCGCTCGGCCACGTAGTCGGCGGCCCAGCCCGAGAACTCGGCCACCACGCGGAACGGATCGCCGCGCAGCATGCCGAACTCGCGGTTCAGGGCCTTCTCGAAGTCGTAGTCGGCCGGCGGCTTGAAGCGGGTGTCGGTCTTGCGCACGTCCTGGAAGCGCTGCAGCGCCCAGAGCGGGTCGTGGCCGGGGTCCTTGAACTTGCGACCCGGCATCGCCGCGTAACGACCGTGCACGTAGATCGTCTCGCGCCAGGAGAAGACCTTCAGCGGCTTGAACCGGAATGTCTTGGGACGCCGCTCGCCGGGCTTGCGATACTCGGCCTCGCACACGCGCCGCTCCTGCATCGCCTCGGTGACCGTCTGCAGGAAGCCGAGGTACGGCGTGTAGTCGATCGACCCGGGCCGGAACACGCCGAAGCGCGAGGCGCCGAGGTCGCCGTCGGCCATGGTGCCGGCGCCGCCGGCCAGCAGCTGCGAGGTCTTGGCCAGCGCGCGTTCGGCCTCGCTGTAGCCGCGGCGGCCCAGCAGGTGGCGGGTGAAGGCGCGGCACATCAAGAGCGCGTCCATCTCCTGCGGCGTGAGCATGGCGGCCGGCTCGGCGGGCACGCTGCGGCGGATGCGGAAATAGCGCCGCCCCGCGCGCAGCTCGCTCTCCAGGGCGATGCGGTAGCTGAGCGTGATGTCGTCGACCAGGCGCAGCACGGTCTGCTTGCTGCAGTCCAGCTCGGCGGCGAGGTCGGTCAGGCTCAGCCACTCGCCCGAGAAGAGCAGGCGCGCGAAGAGGGTGACCAGCTTCTGGCCGTAGGTGCCGTCCTGGTTCAGCTTGCGGGGCATGGGCAGCTCCCTTGGCGGGCGGCGAGGTCGGTCCGGATCATCAGCATAGCCAGGCGGCGTTCCACCTCGCGGAATCCTAAGCCCTCGCGCGTTCGGCGAAAACCGCTTTCGCGTTCCGGTCCGTGGAACGGCGCGCGCCTAGACTGGGGTCCTCTCGCTGGCCGACGCACCGTCGCAGGAGGGGGAGGCGAGGGATGGGGGAAGGAGGGAAGCGGGACGCCGGGGGACCAGGCTGTTACGAATCGCGCGCTCACCTTATCGAGTTCTGCATGGCAACACGTTGGCGACTTGCATCGATCGATCATGGTCCCTCGGCTACCGCCAGAACACACGGTACCCGGAAACACTCGACGCCTCCGCGTATCCGTCCTCGCGCAACGCCCGCTCCCAGAACGCGACCCGCGACGGCTCGCCGGCGTCGACGGCGACCTCGACGACCACGATGCCTTGCCGTCGCAATCCGGCCAGCAGGCTGTCGGGAGCGACCTCGCCGTCCTCGCACGCCGCCAGCCGGGCCCGCAGCTCGCGGCTGGCCGGGGGCACCCAGCCCGAGGTGCCGCCGGTCACGTGGCGGCCGGTCGCCATGGCGCGCAGCAGCCAGGCCGCGTCGTTCACGCGCTCGAGCTGTTCCGCGGGCGCGTCAGGCAGCGTGAGCACCGGCCCGGCGGGCACAGCCGCGGGCAATGGTTGGCTGCCGGGTCGCCCGTCGACCACGATCGGCACGGCGAGCAAACCCATCGGCACCGACTCGAGCCAGACGAGCACGAACGCGGCCGCCACCACCAGGCGCGACCATGCCGGACGCAGCCGCGCGGCGAGCGCCAGCACGCCGAGAGTCGCCCACCAGGCGAAGGCGATCACCGTCAGGTACACGAAGCGCACGGGCGCGCGGTAAGCCTCGAATGCCGGCACCAGGTCGCGCAGGTAGCCGAACGGCAGCTTGAGGCGCATCTCGCTGCCCGGCGGCAACGCGCCCGACTCGCCGAACGCCATCACCACGCCGACGGCGCCGATCGCGGCCAGCAGCAAGCCGATCCGTCGCTGCGCCCGGGAGAGCCGGCGCCATGACGCCACGCCGGCGAGCGCCAGCACGAGGGTGAGCCAGCCGGGGTGCAGGACCGCGTCGACGTTGCGCAGCGCGCGTTCGGCCGCGGGCTGGCCGGCCGCGGCGAGGTCGGCCCAGGTGGCGCGGTGCGGGCCCAGGTTGCCGACCATCGCGAAGGACGCGCTGTAGAACCGCACCTCGTTCACGCCGCGGCCGAAATGCTCGTGACGCTGCCGGAACTCCAGGTGCGGCCAGGCGACCACGAGGACCGCGACCGTCGCCGCGGCCGCCGGCAGGATCACCTGGCGCAGCGAGCTGCGCAGGCGGCGGCGGCGCCAGGCCAGCACCAGCCCGACCGGGCCGACCACCGCCAGGATGAACACCGAGGCCGCGAACCCGTACCAGCCCCAGGCCGCCTGGATCGCCAGACAAGCCGCCGCCGCCCACCACCAGGGGCCGGCCGAACCCCGTTCGCCGAGTCGCCGCCAGCCGAACAGCGTGCAGACCAGCAGCAGCACGACCCAAGGCGGCGTGATCTGATTGAGCATGCCGAGCTTCCAGGCGGTGAACGGCGAGCCGAGCAGGAAGAGGGCGCACAGGCCGGCGCCGACCCCCGCGTCGACGTGGTCGCGGGAGTCGCTCGCCGTTGCGCGCCACAGCAGCGCTCCGGCGAGCGTGACCAACACCAGCGTGCCGAGGCAGGCGACGTTGTAGAGCAGGGCCGGCGACGGGTTCGCGACGAGCCGCAGCGGCGCCACCAGCAGCGCCTGCCCGAGCAGTGAATCCATGCAGGCGATCGCCCCGGCGGTCGGGTAGAAGATCGGCAGGTCGACCCACGCGCCGGGCCGCCAGCATGTCGACGCCGACCAGGTGAGGATGCCGGCCTGCATCACGGCGTCGGTGCCGTCGAGCGTGCCCACCACGGCGCGGTCGAAGCGGGCGAGCACCGGCCTCAGTTGCGCGGCGATCAGCGCGACGGCCGGCAGCAGCCACGCAGCCGTCTTCCAGCGCGGGGTGGGCGGCGACGGCTGGTGGTCGTGGCGGTTGCTGCGGGCCGCGGTCATGGCGATGGTCGTTCCCTGGGGGGAACGATCGCGCCGACATCGCGTCGGTGGCTGGAGCCCCCCGCGCGCGATGGTACCGGAGGGACGCGGGTGGCGTCAAGATGTGGCAGCTCGCGCCCTGATCAACACCATTGCGCAAATTCGGCAGCAGCGACTGCCATCAGGAGGCTTGCCAGGGTCCCGACGAGGAAGTACTCGGCGAATTCCGGGTCGCGCTCGAACCTCTGATGCCGAGCAAGGGTCTTGGCTGCGATGATCAATCCCGTCGCCGTGAAGTCACCACGACCGATGAGGACCAAGACCAGCCAGCGCTCCAGGACTCCAATCACCTCGCCGCGGCCGAGAATCGATGATCCTTCAGGCAGTTCCTTGCCGAGCACGCGAAGTGCAAGGCGGAGAATCCGCGTGCTCGGTTCGGCAAGCATCAAGAAGACACTCATCCAGAGCCAAGCACCAGCCAGCTGGCAACTCACGGGGGGAAAAAGGAATGGCTGCATGGCCGACAACGAAACGCAGCAAAGAATGCCGATCGATTGCCGTCTCAACCTTCGATCAAGAACCAACTCGCCCCACAGGACGACCACGGCGGCACCGATCAGCGACGCGAGCGCGTAACGCCACCAGGACTGGGAATGCAGATGGTCTTGGATCACTCCGACGACACCGAAAGCGGCGAACAGTACGGAGGCGACCAGGACGACCCGCCTGGTCATTCGAACGAGGTTCACGGCTAGCAGGGAGAGCGTCAGCACGACCCAGAACGTCACGACGATGCCCCACCAGGATCCTAATCCCCAGATCGTGTTGCCAGATCAACCAATCCCCCTTGAAGGGCTTCCATCGCTCTGCAATAGGCGGACCAACCGGCTGCTCTCTTCCTGACGCTGATCGCGCTGGGGCTGACGCCAAGGTGCGCGGCAACCAACTTCCAGGCACCAAGCTGACGATATAGAATGATCGCCTGGCTCTGGGCCTCCGTCCATTCGACCCGTTGTTTCATGGCAGTGGCAGCCAATGCGCTCCACAGACTGCTCATCGCGCCATGATCGGCCTCGAGTTCGCAAAGGTATCTTCCGCGCCGGGCTCGTTCCTGCGCGCTTCGTGCTCGATGGAAGCAGGGTCCGTCCATTCCCAGCGATTCTGCTCGCATGGCCGTTGTCAACGACCCGATACCGATCCCGAACCGAACGACAACCGGTCGTGTCGCTTCGAGCACCGCATCCATGAGCGCCAACGTTGCCACAGCGCCGTTTTTCGAGGCGTCCATCAACGCCTGGAATTCGTCGCCTAGCGTGATGAGCGGTCGTGCCGCTACTCCAGATCCGCCGTGGGGGAGAAATCGAGCCAGGGTGGATTCTAATCGTTGTTGAACACGTCGGCGTGCCCACGCCTCAAGTGATCTGGAATCAACGATATCACCGATCAACGCGATATATCGATCTTCGGTCTTCATTCGGTCAAGTTAATATAAATAGATTAACTTTGTCAAGTTGAATAATATTCATTAACTTTTTCAATTGTGAGCCCTCACCACACCACCTGCGTCCGCACCAGCACGATCCCCGGCTCCGTCCCGTGGAATGCATGCCCCGGGCGATCGACCTCCAGCACCTTCACGTAGTTCAGCATGAAGCGCAGGTTGTCGTTCGGATACCAGGTGACGCCGACGGTCAGGTTGGCCTCTTCGCCGCCGAGCACGCCGCCGGCACGGTCGGGCTGGTCGGTCAGATCGAGCCGGCTGTAGCGGGCCAGCAGCTCCCAGGCGCCCGGGCCGCCCTGGCCTGCGACGCGGCGCACGCGGGGATTGCCGAACGCGCCCGTGGCCTGGTTGTAGCGGCGCGACTCGCCGGTCACCAGCCAGCTCGCCAGCACGTAGAACCCCTGCAAGGTGGGGTCGACCGAGCCGTCGGTGGCCCGCACGACGGTCATGGCCAGGTACTCGCCCTGCAACGAGACCGGCCCGTGCACCCAGGCCGCCTCCAGCCCGCGGATCGTCAGGCGCTCGGTGTCGGCGAGGTCGCCCGTGTCCACCAGGCGGATGCTCGTCAGGCTGGCCTCCGGGCGCTGGCGCACCCGCAGTGGCGTGGCCTGGTGCGTGCCGCCCAGATCGTTGGCGCGGCGATGGCCGGCGGCCAGGCCGAGGTGCAGCAGCCGCCGGTCGGCGCGCACCGGCGTGTAGACGAGGCGGCCGCTGGCCCCCCAGCCCTCGTCGAGCCCGGTCGTGGCCGGATCGGTGTCGCCGAGCTTGGCGATGCCCTCGCCGAAAACACCCAGCGTCGTGGTCAGGCGCTCGTGCCACGGCGTGACGACGCCCACGCCGACGCTGCGCGACGGCGCGAGCACGGTCGGCAAGGAGCGCTCGACGAAGGGCACGGCGTTGGCGCCGGTGAGCACCTCGAGGCTGATCGGTTCCTTGAAATGGCCCACGGTGACCACCTGGCGGCCGAGGCCGGTGTACCGCAGGTACGCATCCTGAACGCCGGCGCGGCCGCTGCCCGTGAAGTCGTACGAGAACTTGAAGTGCCAGTCGCGCCAAAGTTGGCCCTCCATGCCCAGGCGCGCGCGGCGCAGGTGCGTGCCGCTGCCGAAGTCGACGGCGTTGTCGTCCTGGAACCAGTTGCCGTCGAAGTGCACGCGGCCGTCCACGCGGAAGCGGAAGTCGCCGTCGGCCGAGCGGACCTCGAGCTTGCCGCGCGTGTCGACCACCGGGGCGTCGGCCAGCGCGCTGGCGGCGGTGAGGACCAGGATCAGGGCCAGCGCGAGCGGGCGCGTGGTGAAAGCGACGGGATGCGGCATGGCGGTTCCTCGGGATGGCAGCCGACTGGACGTGGGGACGCCGTCATCCTTGACGACAACCGTCCACGATGCAACGAAAAATCGGTCACGGCCGCCGCCAGGCCAGCAGCCACCGCACCGTCCAGGCCAGCACGAAGCCCATGTACAGCGCCATGGTCACCCAGAACGACGATCCCAGTCGCGGCTCCTGCATCGCGTTGGCTACCACCGTCAGCTGCAGCATGGCCAGATAGAGCATGTTGGTGGCCGCGGCCATCGCCAGCAGGTAGTCCCGGATGCGGCGGTTGGTCTCCGGGCGACGCTCCGGCGCCAACCAGTAGTCCCGGTCCGGCAGGTTGCCCCCGCCGCTGGGGATGCGCGGGCTCAACCAGGCCAGCGCGGCGAACAGCGCCGAAGTCCCGGCGACGAGCCAGGCGAAGAATCGCACGAACCCGTCGCGTGTCATCCAACCGTCGGCGGTACCGCCGGCGCCGAAGTGCGAGGCGACCCGCTCCGGCAACGCGCCGCTGACGTGGTTGAGCATCATGAACGACAGCACGCAGCTCAGCAGGAACACGAGGCCCGCGGGGCGCAGGAACATGCTCGACCTCCAGGTGAGCCGACGGCCGGAAGCTTGGCAGATCGACCTCGAACCGTATATCATGCCCGATGATCAATCAACGCACGACCCGGCGCGACGACCACGGATTCGACGGCCCGGTCGCGGCAAACCCGAACCGGAGGCACACCCCATGCGCGCGATCACGTCCGTCCTCTTCGTCGCCATGCTCGGCGTCGGCACGTGGAACGCCGCCCCCGCGGCGGCCGGCGACTTCTCCCTCGGCGCGAGCCTCGCCGACTTCGACGACCTCGGCTTCCAGGCCCGCTGGCAGCGGCCGTTCCTCCTGGCGGCGACCGATCTCTCGACCGGCGTCACCTACTTCGTCGACGGCTCGTACCTGGCCTTCGACGGCGACCTGCACTTCCACCTCGCCGACGAGTCGTGGCGCAACCTGTACCCGCTGGTCGGCCTGCGCCTGGCGACGGATTTCGACGTCACGAACCTGGACCTCAACCTCGGCGCCGGCTATCGCCTCATGCTCGGCAGCCGCACCACCGCAGCGCTCGAGGGCAAGTTCGTGATCGGCGACGCCGATGACTTCGTGCTGACGTTCAGCGTCTTCTTCTGAGCAGCCGGGAAGGATCCTTCATGAAGCTCTTCGCCGTCTACCTGGGCGGCAGCGCGCCCGGCAGCAACACCGAGCTGCACGACGTGGTCTTCGTGGCCGGCGAGCAGATCGCCGACACCTACGAGGACCTGCTGACCCAGTGGTTCGGCACCCCTGACAGCCTGCACATCGACTCCTGGCTCGAGCTTTCCCAGGTCGACGGCCACCACATCACCCTGAGCCGGACCGCGCCCACCGGGCCGCAGCGGCTCTTCTTCGTGAACCTCGGCGCCTACCGGCAGGGCGAGTTCGCCGAGCTGCACGCCAACACCTTCCTGGTCGCCACCAGCCACGACGAAGCGAAGGCGCGCGCCAAGCAGGCACTGCTGCGGGGTCTGGACTCGGTGCACACGGACGACCTCTACGACGTGGACGACTGCCTGGAGATCGGGCAGGTCGCGGGTCTTCACGTCCAGCTCGAAGCGAACGGCGAACCCTCGCGCCTCGACCCCGTCAACGGCTGGCACCCGCTGCCGGCCGAGCGCGTGGCAGCCTGGCTCGACGCCCGCCGGTCGACCACCTCGCCAGCCGACGCCGATGGCGACGCGCGCCGCTTCGTCGACGGGATCTCGGCCGGCTACCAGGACGCGATCATCCTGCTGGCGGCCAACCACCTCGGCGTGTTCACCGCCCTCGGCGGCGGGCCGCGCACCGCGCCCGAGCTGGCGCGCGACCTCGGCTGCGACGCGCGCGCGCTCGACCTCGTGCTCTGCGCCCTGGTGGCCGCGCGGCTGCTCGAACGGCCGACGCCGTCGCAGTTCGCCTTGCCCGAGCGGCTCGCCCCGCTGCTGCTGCCCGACGGCGCCCAGAGCATGCACGCCATCCTGGATCACCACCACCACCTGCTGGCGCGCTGGGTGCAGCTGGCCGGCGTGGTGCAGCGTGGTTTTCCCGCACCCGACGCCGCCGGCCCCCGCGACGGCCGCAGCCTGCGCGCCTTCATCTGCGGCATGAAGGACATCTCCCGTCGCAGCAGCGAAGAGGTGGCCGACGCCTTGCCCGCGCTTCGCCGCAGCCGACGCCTGCTGGACCTGGGCGGCGGACCCGGCACCGCCGCGATCACCTTCTGCCGGCGCTGGCCGCAGCTCGAGGCCGTCGTCTTCGACCTGCCCGAGGTGGTGCCGATCGCCGCCGAGGAGATCGCCGCGGCGAACCTCGGCGACCGCATCACGACCCGCGCGGGCGATTACCACCACGACCCGCTGCGCGACGCGCGCGAACCCGAGTTCGACGTGGTCTACGTCTCGAACATCATCCACAGCCTGTCGCTCGACGAGACGCTGGCCCTGCTCGAGAAGGCCGTGGGCGCGCTGTCGCCCGGGGGCCTGCTCGTGCTCAAGGACTTCTTCCTCGAGGACTCGCGCACCGAACCGGCGTTCGGCGCACGCTTCGCCGTGAACATGCTGGTGGGCACCGAGGGCGGCAAGAGCTACACCTGGACCGAGACCGAGGAGCTTTGCCGCGCGCTCGGGCTGGTGGAGCCAACACGCCACCGGGTCGCCAGCCACAGCGGCCTGGTGACGGCCCGGCGGCCGGCCTGACACGGGACGACCTCAGCGGAACCGCGACCAGTCGATGCCGAGCTTGCGCATGCGCGCGCGCAGCGTGTGCGGGTTGATGTCCAGCAGCTGCGCCGCGCCGCGCTCCCCTTCGATCCGACCTCCGGCTGCGGCGAGCGCGGCTTCGATGTGCGCGCGCATCGCCGCGGCGAGCGGCAGCAGCGTCTGACCGGCGGCAGGCGGCGCGTCGCGCCGGTCCGCGGCGCCGGTGCCGAGCGCGCGGGCGATGTCCAGGCGCTTGCCCTCGCCGAGGATCGCGGCCCGCTCGATCACCGAGATCAGCTCGCGCACGTTGCCCGGCCAGGGATAGGCCGCCAGCAGGTCGAGGTCGGCC
>CAZVWL010000114.1:0-9727 GCA_964630845.1 uncultured Fibrobacteraceae bacterium | reverse complement strand
GTCCGGCGCTTCCTGCAGGACCTCGCCGCGGAGAACATCACCCAGGCCGACATGATCTCGTTCCTCGGCGGCGGCGTGTACGACAGCATCATCCCGGCCGCGTGCGAGGCCATGGCCAGCCGCAGCGAGTTCCTGACGGCCTACACGCCGTACCAGGCGGAGGTCAGCCAGGGCACGCTGCAGGTCATCTACGAGTGGCAGACGTTCATCACGCGCCTGACCGGCCTCGCCGTCGCCAACGCCAGCATGTACGACGGCGCCACGGCGCTCGGCGAGGCCGTCGTGCTCGCCGTCGGCGCCCGGCGCAAGCGGAAGGTCATCCTGCCGGCGACGCTGAACCCTGCCTGGCGGCGGGTCGCGGTCACCATGCTGCGGGGCTTCGACGTCGAGATCGTCGAGGCGCCGGCCACCGCGGCGGGCACCACCGACCCGGCCCGCCTGGCGGCGCTCGCCGACGCGAACACGGCCGCGGTCGTCATCCAGAACCCCAACTACCTGGGCCTGATCGAACCCGTGGACGCGCTCGCGGCTGCCGCCAAGGCCAACGGCGCCCTCTTGATCGCCGCGGTCAACCCGGTCAGCCTCAGCCTGCTGAAGACCCCGGGCGAATACGGGGCCGACCTCGCCGTCGGCGAGGCCCAGCCCTTCGGCGTGCCCTGCGGCGCCGGCGGGCCGCTGCTCGGCTTCTTCGCCGCGAGCGAGGCGCAGATGCGGCGCATCCCCGGCCGCGTGGTGGGCCGCACGGTGGACCGCAACGGCCAGCCGGCCTACACGCTCACGCTGCAAACCCGCGAGCAGCACATCCGGCGCGAGAAGGCCACCAGCAACATCTGCTCGAACCAGGGCCTGAACGCCATGCGCGCCACGGTCTACCTCGCGATGCTCGGCGGCACGGGCCTGCGCGAGCTGGGCGAGGCCAACCGCATCCGCCTCGAGGCCCTGCGCCACGAGGTGCGGCGCGTCGACGGCGCCTCGTTGCCGTTCGACGGTCCGGCCTTCAACGAGACGGTCGTGCGCTTGCCGCGTCCGGCCCGCGCGTTCCGCGACTTCGCCCGGCAGTACGGCATCCTCGCCGGCATCCCGCTCGCAGGGATCGCCGGCTGCACGGAGGGCGACCTGCTGGTCGCCGTCACCGAGAAGCGCACCGCCGAGGACATCGAGCTGTTCGGCGAGGCCCTCGCGGCCTTCGTCGCGGACCAGGAGGTCGGGTCGTGACAGAACGGATCCTGCCGGCGAACGTCTGCCAGCGCTGGCTCGGTGTGCAGCAGCCCAGCATCTTCGAGCGCGGCAGCCGCGGCCGCCGCGCGCTGACCATGCCGGCCTGGGACGGCGAGGCGGTCGACACGGCGCTGCCGGCCGACCTCGTGCGCGCCGAGCCCGCCGACCTGCCCGACCTCAGCGAACCCCAGGTCATGCGGCACTACACGCTGCTGTCCAGCCTGAACCACCACATCGAACGGGGCATGTACCCGCTCGGCAGCTGCACGATGAAGTACAACCCGCGGCTGAACGAGCAGGTGGCCGCCCTGCCCGGCTTCGCGGCGCTGCACCCGGCCCAGGACGCCGAGGACATGCAGGGCCTGCTCGCCGCGCTGCGCCTGCTCGAGGACAGCCTCTGCGAGATCACCGGGTTCTCCGCCTGCAGCCTGATCCCGGCCGCCGGCGCCCAGGGCGAGTACCTCGGCATGCTGGTGATCCGCGCCCTGCACCTGGCCAACGGCCAGCCGGAGCGGCGCGAGATCCTGATCCCGGACAGCGCGCATGGCACCAACCCGGCCTCGGTCGTGATCATGGGCATGACGCCGCGCACGCTCAAGAGCCGTGCCGATGGTCGGATCGACCTCGACGCGCTGCGCGCCGCCTGCGGCCCCCAGACCGCCGGCATCATGATCACCAACCCCAACACGCTGGGCCTGTTCGAGACCGAGATCGTCGAGGTGGCGGCCATCGTGCACGCCGCCGGCGGTCGCCTGTACATGGACGGCGCCAACCTCAACGCCGTCCTCGGCCGCGCGCGACCCGGCGACATGGGCTTCGACGTCGTGCACATGAACCTGCACAAGACGTTCTCCACGCCGCACGGCGGCGGCGGCCCCGGCGCCGGCCCCATCTGCGTGACCGCCGAGCTGGAACCGTTCCTGCCCGGTCCGCGTATCGTCGACAACGACGGCATGCTCGGATTCGCGCGCGTGCCCACCGGCGACGACACGCAGATCCACGCCTGGATGGGCAACGTGGGCGTGTGCCTGCGGGCGCTCAGCTACATCCTGCGCAACGGCGGCGACGGCCTCAAGCGCGTCAGCGACATGGCCGTGCTGAACGCCAATTACCTGCTCGCGCGCCTCAAGCACCTGCTGCCGGTCGACCATCCCGAGGGCTGCCTGCACGAATTCGTGGCCAGCGGTCGCGCCTGGAAAGAGCGCTACGACGTCCGCACCCTCGACATCGCCAAGCGCCTGCTCGATTTCGGCGTGCACGCGCCGACGATCTACTTCCCGTTGATCGTCGAGGAGGCGTTCATGGTCGAGCCCACCGAGTGCGAACCGCGCGAGAGCCTCGACCACTTCGTGACCGCGCTCGAGCAGATCCACCGCGAGGCCGCCACCAAGCCCGAGCTGCTGCGCACCGCCCCGCACGCCACGCCGGTCGGCCGGCTCGACGAAGCCCAGGCCGCGCGCCAGCCGGACCTGCGCTGGCTCGGGCCGTGCAACTGCTGACGTGGCCGCCTCGCCGGTGCTGCGGGTGATCCAGGACGGCCCCCGGACGGGGGCCGTCAACATGGACCGCGACGAGCAGCTGCTCGACCGCTGGCGGCCCGGCGACCCGCCGATCCTGCGCCTCTACCGCTGGCGGCCTTACGCCGTCTCCTACGGCTTCCACCAGCGCCTCGACGATTTCGATGCCGCCGCCATCGACCGCCTGGGCTTCGACCTCGTGCAGCGGCCGACCGGCGGCCGGGCCATCCTGCACGCCGAGGAACTCACCTACAGCGTGGTGGGCCCGAGCCCGGGGCCGCTCTTCGGCGACACGCTGCACACCTGCTACATGCGCATCAACGAGGCGCTCGTGCGCTTCCTGCGCGACCTGGGGCACGAGGCTGAGATCTCCGGCGGCGAGGACCGCAGCGAGATGCGCCAGGCCGTCTGCTTCAAGAGCGCCGGCCAGCACGAGATCCGCGTCGGCGGGCGCAAGATCATCGGCTCGGCGCAGCGCCGCCGCGACGGCGTCTTCCTGCAGCACGGCTCGATCCTCACCGGACCCCGCCACGCCGACCTGCTCGAATGCCTGGTGCCCGAGCGCCGGGGCGGGCTGGACCGCGCGCGCCTGCTCGCGGTGACCTGCGACCTGGGCGGGCTGCAGGGGCGCCCCTGCACCGACGCCGACCTCGACGCGTTCTCGGTGAGCCTGGCGGCGGCGTTCGCCGAGACCTTCGACCTGCCGGCGCAGCCGATCACCTGGGACGACCTCGCCGCCTCCTGGACCGACCACGCCGACTGAATCGCGCCGCGTGCGCCTAGAAGACCAGCTGCGTGCCGATGCCGACGCCCACCCCGCGCGTGTCGGCGCCGCGCAGGCCGCCACGGTGCGCCACGGCGAGGTCGATCTGCCAGAAGCCCAGTTTCAGGCCCAGCCCGCCGGCCACGCCCATGCCCACCGAGCCGCCCAGCGACATGCCGGCGCGCGGCACGAGCAGGCCGAACGGGCGCCACTCGAGGCCGACGTTCAGGCGCGGCTTCGTGCTGGCGCCGGCGCGGTCACCGAAGCCCTGCACCCAGTCGGCGGCCACCAGCAGGCGACCGCTCTCGTGAGCCGCGCCCAGGCGCAGCGTGCGCGGCAAGCTGGACGTGTAGCCGGCCACGGCGAACGTGGTGTCGGCGTCGACGACGGCGTTGTCGAGATCGTCGTGCAGCAGGTTGATGGCCGCGGCGGTCACGCGGTATTCGTGGCGCTCGACCGTGCCGTTCCAGACCAGACGGCTGTAGGCGTTGTCCACCGCCATGCCGAGGGTCCAGCCGCCCGGGGCCTGCCAGGCGGCGCCCACGTCGACGCTCTGGCCCTGGCCGTCCTCCGCCGTCTGGGCGGCGAGGAAGGCGTCGCCCGAGATCTCGGTCCAGCCGGTCGAGACCTGGCCGCGGGCCTCCAGCACGCGCACGTCGTAGAAGCCGATCAGCCAGCTGGCGTTCAGGCCGACGGCGAGGCGGCCGGCCGGGCCGGTCCATAGCGGCTGGCCCCAGCTCACGGTGGCGCGGCCGACGGCGTGGCCTTCGCCCCAGGTGTCGGCGAAGTCGACGGTCTGGTCGGGCTCGTTGCCGAAGAGCACGAGGTCGAAGACGTCGCGGTCGAGGATGCCGCGGCCGGCGGCGCGGGCGCTGGTGGTCAGGGCGAAGCGGCCGATCTGCAGGCCCACCGCGCCGGCGTCGACCAGCGCGTCCAGCCGCAGACCTTCCAGGGGGATGTCCGCCAGCAGGCGCTCCTTGTCGGCGTGCGACAGCGTCTGGCCGGACACCTCGTTGTAACGGCCGAGCGAGAAGCTGTTGTTGTGCACGTCCGCCACGACGCCGGCCAGGCGCAGGCCGCCGCCGGGGCTGAAGGCGAGGTTGGCCGGGTTCCAGGCGGGCGCCGACAGGCCGCGCGCGGCGGCGGTCTGGGCGCCGCCCATCGCCATGGCGCGCGGGTCGGCGCCGGCGGCGGCCGGAGTGGTCGCGGCGGCGATCAGCGCCGCGGCCGCCAGGATCCAGCCCACGCGGGTCACGCCGCCGGCATGGCGGTCGGTGCGGTGATGCTCACGGTTCGTCATGGCTGCTGCCTCCAGGAACGGCGCGGAATGCTCAGCGATTGTCGTGCACGTCGAGGTCCAGGCGCACCAGGCCTCGGACCGTGATGTAGTCGTTGACCATGACCCGCACGGGCATCCCGTCGGTGCTCGGCAGCGTCACCTCGAGCAGGTGGTGCAGGCCACGCGTCGCCAGCAGGCGCGCGTCGGCCGCGCTGAGCGTCAGCACCGGTAGGCTGCGGCGCGGTTCGAGCACCACGCCGCCGGCCGGAGCGGTCGTACCGGGATCGACCGCGACCGGCCCGACGACCAGCGTGGGGGACGACTTGATGGCCTCGGGGTCCGGGCCGAAGAGCACGCGGGCCGTCACGCCCACCGGCAGGTGGCTGAGGATGTCGAGCGTGACGGAGGCTTCGCCGGCGTGGTCGTCGATGAGGTCGCGCATGTCGTCGTCGAGATCGAGGGCTTCCGGGTCGCCGAACAGCTGCGACGAGTGCACGACGACTTCGACCGGCGAGGTGATCTGCCAGTTGATGATCGCCAGGTCGCCGCGGCGCACGGTGCCGATCTGCTGATCGCCGCCGACGTCCACGTTGCCGGCCAGCACGATCGACGTCGGCAGGTGGTTGAGGAAATCGACGATCGTGCTGTTGGTCTCGTCCAGCAGGATGCGCGTGGTGGCGGCGCGGCCGCCTTCGGCCGCGGCGATCTGCTCCTCGACGGTCATGGTGCGGCGCTCGCCCGCCTGGTTGATGCCTTCGAGGTCGAAGGTCGCCGTGGCCGGCACGCCCGCGGTGGTGGTCAGCTCCAGCACGAGGCTGGCGCGGCAGAGCGAGAGGCCGTCCAACTCGTCGGGCAGCTCGATGGCCTGCTCGCTTGGCGAGAGCGCGCGCGACAGGCTCGGCACCATGCCCGTCACGCTGAGGAATTCGAGGCGCCCGGCGCCGATCGCCGCGCGCACGCCCTGATCGGATCGCAGCGGCACCGCCTGGCCGCCGCTGCCGGGGCTGGTCACCAACACGCTGGTCTCGAGGTCGGTCAGGACCTCGCCGTCAGGCGCGCGCACGATCCGGCCGGCGAAGTCGACCACGCGCGTCGCGCTGGCCCCGCCGGCCAGGTCGATCACCAGCGAGGTGGGCACGCCGTCGAGGTCGACCACCGTCGGCCAGACGACCGTGGTCTGGCAGGGGATCGCCATCTCGTTGTCGAGGCTGATCGTCAAGGCGCCGCCGTCGAGGATCGCCTGGATGACCTCGTAGTCGGCGGGCAGGGCCGTCGACGTGCTGGTCGTGAACTGCTGCGCGGGCACGACGGCCACCGCGGCGGTGACCTCCAGATCGGCGAACGTGGCGTCGACCGTGATCGCGGCCGCCGCGTCGACCGGCACCGGCTGGCCGGACGAACCGGCCGAGCCGCCGGCCAGCCGCACCGCGAGGTGGTCGGGCAGGTCGACCCCGGCCAGGGAGGCCTGCTGGACGGCGTGGTCGCCCGGGCCGATGGGGTCGAACTCGACGGTCACGAGCACGGCGCCGGACTGCGGGTCGAGCAGGTCGAGCACGAGCCGGTCCGGACCGCTCGTCGCCGAGACGGCGACCGGCAACCCGTTGCCGACGGTAACGGTCAGGGTGCCGGCGGCGAGGCTGGCGCTCTCGATGTCGGGGATGTCCTCGGCCCCGCTCTGCGAGGCGAACACGAAGGGTGGCACGGGCGAGGTCTGCCCGTCGAGGGCGCCCGCCGGCGGGTAGAGCTGCACGAGCGTGAACGCGAAGGAGGTGCCGGCGTCGAGATCGAGACGGAAGGCCCCCAGTTCGCCCGCGACCTGCTGCGCCGGGACGTCGACACCGAGGTCGAAGTCCAGCGCCAGCGTGTCCGGGTCGCCGCTGACGAAGAACCCCAGGCTGCCGTCGTCCATGGCGATGAGGTAGTCCTCGTCGTCGACCAGGTCGGCGATCAGGATCTGTTCCTCGCCGATCGGGATGCTGAGGCGGGTGGTGAACCGCGGCATCTCGGGCGTGGCGATCTCGCAGCCGGTGACGAGCAGTCCGGCCGCGACGAACGTCAACGCGGCGGCGATCAGCGGGCGGGGGCGCGGCGATCGGGTCATGATCAGCGGTCCTTCGGGCTAAGGGCTACCTGCAAGCCATGACCCTAGGAGAGAAAGTCCCGTACCATGGTCCGGTTAAGACCACCGAGGGGATGCATGAGGCAGGGTGGGGAACGATCGGCAAGCCGGGGGAGGCCCGCAGCCGCGTGGCACGCGGGCAGAAACGAAGGGATGTCCGGCGCGGTGTTGCAGCCTGCATTGCCCCGGGGCACGCTTGACCCTTCCCGGTGTGGTCCATAGTATCCAGCAACGCCGGGCAGCTCCACCCGGCCCGCCACTCTCCTGCGAAAGGCCCCGCGTGCCACGATACCTGCTGCGCCGCTCGTGTTACGCGCTGCTGCTGGTCGTGGGCCTGCTGACGGCCGTCTTCTTCCTCGTGCGGCTCATGCCGGGCGACCCCGCCGACCTCCTGGTCGATCCCGAACTCGACCAGGCCGGGCGCGACCTCGTCCGCCGACGCCTCGGGCTCGAGGGCTCGCTCCCCGAGCAGTACGCCGCCTGGCTGCGCGGCGCGTGCCGGGGCGACTTCGGCACGAGCCTGCGCCAGCAACGGCCGGTCGCGGACATCCTGCGCGAAGCGATCCCGAGCACCTTGCTGCTGACCGTCACGGCATTGCTGGTGGAACTGGCCGCCGGCGTGCTGGTCGGCACGCTGGTCGCGCAGGACCCGCGCCGGCGGCGCACTCGCCTGTTGAACACCGGCGGCCTGGTGCTCTACTCGCTGCCGTCGTTCTGGCTGGGGCTGGTGGCGATCCTGATCTTCTCGCGCACGCTCGGCTGGCTGCCCGTCGGCGGCATGGCGTCGCCCGACGCGACATACCTCGGGCCGGGCGCCCGCCTGTTCGACCTGCTGCGGCACCTCGTGCTGCCGGTGCTCGTGCTCGGTCTCGGCAACTTCGCAGTCACCGCCCGGCACGTGCGCACCAGCGTCGCGCGGGTGCTGGCCAGCGACTGGATCCTGGCCGCGCGAGCCCGCGGCCTCGGCCCGCGGCGCGTGCTCTGGCGTCACGCCCTGCGCGGCGCCTTGCTGCCGGTCTTCACCCTGCTGGGCCTCAGCTTGCCGGGCCTGCTCGCGGGCGCGGTCGCCGTGGAGACCGTCTTCGCCTGGCCGGGCATGGGGCGCGTCGCGGTGCAGGCCATGCTCGCCCGCGACTACCCCGTGATCATGGCGGTCACCACCATGGCCGCGATCATGGTCGTGCTGGGCTCCTTGCTCGCCGACCTGCTCTGCCGCTGGGCCGACCCGCGGCTGCGGCTGGAGGCGGCGGCCGAGGAGGTGCGGTGATGCCTGGCGCGGTCAGGAGCCCGGACGTGGGCGCCGCCGACCGGCGCGACCTCGCCATGGGGCTGATCCTGGCCGGCGCGATCGCGCTGGTGGCCCTGCTCGCCGGCTGGCTCGTGCCCGCCGGCGCCGACGCCCTCGGTCCCGCCGGCCAGTCGCTGCGGCCACCCGGCAAGGATCACCCGCTGGGCACCGACCTGCTCGGGCGCGACGTACTCGGCCGCCTCTTGCACGGCGGCCGCGTCTCGCTGCTGGTGGGCTGGTGCACGATGCTGCTGGCCACGCTGGCCGGCACGATCGTCGGCCTGGCGGCCGGGCTCGGCCCGCGCTGGCTGCAACGCGCGCTCACCGCGCTGATCGACCTCTTCCTGGCATTCCCCGGCGTGTACCTGGCGCTGCTGCTGGTGGCGGTGTCGCGCCCATCGCTCTGGCTGTTGATCGCGGTGCTGGCGGTCTCGAGCTGGATGGACGTGGCGCGGCTCGTGCGCGTCGAGGCGCTGGCGCTGCGTGACCGGGAATTCGTCGCGGCGGCGCGCGGGCTCGGGATCGGCTCCTGGCGCGTGGCCTGGTCGCACGTTTTGCCCAACCTGCTGCCGACGGTCCTGGTGGCCGGCGCGCTGCGCATCGGGCAGGCGATCCTGCTCGAGTCGTTCCTCAGCTTCCTGGGTCTCGGCCCGCAGGCGCCGCTGGTCACCTGGGGCGGCATGATCGCGATGGGTCGGTCCCACCTGCTGGACGCCTGGTGGTTGACCGTGTTCCCGGGGCTGGCGATCGCGCTCACGGTGCTGGCCTACAACTTGATCGCCGACGGCCTGCGCGCCCGCCTGCTCCAGGCGGGTCCGTCGGCGGAGATCATCCATGGCTCCTGACGCGCTGCTGACGGTGCGCGGCTTGACCGTGCGATACCCTGACGCCGGCGCGTCCGTGATCGACGGCCTGGACCTCGACCTCGCCGCCGGCGAGTGCCTGGCCGTCGTGGGGCCTTCCGGTTGCGGCAAGAGCACGCTCTGCCGCGCCCTGCTCGACCTGCTGCCGGCCGGCACCCGGCGCACCGGCAGCATCCGCTGGCAAGGCCGCGAGCTGACTGGCGATCGCCGGCGCTGGCACGGCCTGCGCGGGCGAGGCCTGGGCCTGGTGGCGCAGGACCATCGGTTCGCGCTCGATCCGGTCCGGCGCGTCGGCGACCAGGTGGCCGAGGTGCTGCGGGTCCACGGCCGCTCGTCGGGAGTTGCGGCGCCGGCCGCCCGCGTGGTGGACCTGCTCGCCGAGGTCCGTCTGCCGGATCCCTTGCGGCTCGCCCGCCGGTATCCGCACCAGCTCAGCGGCGGCCAGCGCCAGCGCGCCAACCTGGCCGCCGCCCTGGCCGCCGACCCGCGCGTCCTGCTCGCCGACGAACCGACGACCGCGCTCGACATGCTCGCGCAGCGGGATATCGTGCTGCTGCTGCGCGACCTGATGGCCAGGCGGGGCCTCGGCCTGCTGCTGGTCACGCACGACGCGGACCTCGTGCAACTCCTGGCGACCCGGATCATGAACTGGCCCGCAGCGGCGCCGCCGCCGTCGCCGC
>CAZVWL010000113.1:0-9734 GCA_964630845.1 uncultured Fibrobacteraceae bacterium | reverse complement strand
CCCGCCTGCGCAACGGCCCCGCCCTCGGCTACAGCCAGTTGCGCCACCGCGCCGGCTGGGCCGCCCACCACCTGTGGGTCGACCCCTGGCAGCGGTCCGCGCGCCGCCGTGCCGAAAGGACGCCATGAACGACGACCGCCGCGACCGCGCGCCGATGCCGATGCCGCTCGAACGCTACCAGGAACTCGTGCAGCGCCGTGAAGCCGGCCTGACACGCCCGGACCCGCTGCAGACCGTGCCCAGGCGCAACCCCGCCACGAGCACCAGCCCGCTGGCGGCCGAGCTGCTCGCCGAGGCGGCAACACGCCCGCTGGAGAGCGGCGAGCTCCTGCTGGTCAGCGAAGAAGCCACGCTGCTGGACCTCGAGCGCGCGGCCGAGAAGGTGCCGCTGGCTCTCGCCGCGCCGGGTGTGCCGGACGACGAGCCGATGCTCGCCGAGCTCGTCGAGCCGCGGCTGCTGAGCCCTCGCCTCTGGGAAGCGTTCGGCTGGCAGCCGGGGCTCGCCGAGCACCTCAAGCGGCTGGAGGCGGTGCTGCGCGCCGGCGTGGTGCTGCCGCAGGTCATGCTGGTCGGCCACCTCGAGACCTTCCCCGAGCGGGTCGAACACCTGGCCCGCTTGCGCCAGCTCGCCCGCAGCTGCGCGCAGGCGCACGGCGGGGTCGTGCTGACCATGGCGCTGGCCGGGCCGGAGCACCTGGCCGCCGCGGCGGCCGGCCGTGACGACGCCAAGGGTGCCGACCGCGCCGACCGGGTGGCCGCGCTCGTGCGCGAGGCCCAGCCGGCGCGCCCCGAGGTGGACCTGCGGCACGCGCTGGCCGTGGCGCGGCTCGCGCTCGAGCCCGGCCAGGTGGCGCGACCGCTCACCTAAGGATTTACCCAGTCGCTGCCGTAGATGCGGGCAGGGAAGATCACCGGCACCAGCCCCAGCAAAAACTGCCGCAGCTTGAGCGCCAGGTGGTTCGCGTGGTGGGAGCCGCAAACCGTGCGCAGGAAGCTCTCGAGCGTGTGGATCTGGATCTCGACCGTGAACCGGTAGGGGGCCTGGCCCGGATAACGGCCGGGGATCAGCACGTCCATGTCGCCCTTGAAGACGCGGAAGCCGCGGCCGCTGTGCTCGTTCAGCGGCGTGCCGGCGGGCGCGGAGCCGAGCGTGTCGGTGATGTTGCGCCAGCCGAAGGGGTTGCCGATGCCGCGGTCCAGCAGCGAGATGAGGTCGTCCAGCGCGTCTTCGTCGTGCACGATGAACATGGCGCCGAGGATGTCGCCGATCTCGTCGGGGTTGTTGATGCCCTTGCGCAGCATCTTCGAGAGGATCGAGCCGCTGCGGTGCTGCTTCATCTCCTGCCAGCGCACCTGCTCGAGCACCCGGTGGCGGCCGTCGACCACCTCGTAGCTGACGCGGTCGACCGAGCGCTTGAAGCGGCAGCTGTGGTACAGCACGTCGAGGCTGATCGGTCGGGCGCCGTCGCGGGCCTCGATGAAGGCCGAGTCGAAGTGCCAGATCTGGTCGTCGGACTGGGGGCGGGTGGAATAGCGGATCCGCTCGCCGTCGGCGTCGATATGAAAACCGATGTTCACCGGGTAGGCTTGTGTCTTGTAGCGCCAGACGGCGCGGCTCAGCAGGTCCTGGAAGTAGGCCAGGTGCAGCGGCCCGTCCTGCACGTGGCGCGAGTGGTCGATGTCCAGCAGCAGGTTGGCGAGGTGGATCTTGCGCAGCGCCTCGTAGCCGAGGCGGCGGTCGACGCTCGTGCAGGCCAGGCCCATCAGCGCGCGCAGGTCGTGGCACGCGGTGACCTCGGGCAAGGGTAAGACCGTGCCGCGCGACGCTTCGGGCAACAGGTCGATGGCCGATTGCAGGTAGACGTCGGCCTCGACGAGGAACTCCGAGACGATCGCCACGTCGTCGGCGCAGGGGGGGATCTCGCTCGGGGCCTCGCGCAGCGGGCGCACCAGGCGGGCGGCCTCGCGCTGGTAGGCGCTCTCGTCGGCGAGGATGCGCTGGTAGGTCAGCTGCAGGAAACGCCGCAGCCGCGACGGGCGGCCGAGGAAATCCGGGTCCAGCAGCGGGTGAGCGGTGAAGTCGGCATTCCAGCTCACGGCGTCCCAGGGCGCCACGATCCGGTCCGCGCGAATCCACTGCTCGTTCATGCGCCTCCGATGGTGTCCAGCACGCGCGCGAGGTCGGCCTCGAGATCGCGGTAGTCCTCGCAGCCGACGGCGATGCGCACGAGGTCGTCGGTGATCTCGGCCTTGAGCCGCTCGGACGCGGGCATGCCGGCGTGGGTCATGCTCGCCGGGTGCTCGATCAGGGTCTCGATGCCGCCGAGGCTGACGGCCAGGGTGCAGATCTCGAGGTTGTCCATGAGCTTCTTGCCCGCCTCGAGCCCGCCCTTGACGCCGAAGCTCATCACCGCGCCGCCGCCGCGCATCTGCCGGCGCGCCAGCGCGTGCTGGGGATGGCTCTCGAGCCACGGGTACCGCACCCAGGCGATGCGCGGGTGCGCCTCGAGGAAGTGCGCCAGCTTCAGGCAGTTGTCCTGCGCCTTCTCCATGCGCAGGCCCAGACTCTTGATGCCGCGCAGCACCAGCCAGGCCTGGTGCGGGTCCATGGTGCCGCCGAGGTTGCGATGGACCTTGAGCATGCGCTTGTACAGCTCCGGCCGCTTGACCACGACCATGCCGGCGACCACGTCGGTGTGGCCGTTGATGAACTTCGTCATGCTGTGAAGGACGAGATCGGCGCCGAGTTCCAGCGGATTCTGCAGGTACGGGCTGGCGAAGGTGTTGTCGACGCAGACCAGCGCGCCGTGATCGTGGGCGATCGCGCAGATGGCGGCGATGTCGGCCAGCTTGAGCGTCGGGTTGGCCGGCGTCTCGACGTAGACCAGTTTGGTCTCGGGCCGCATGGCGGCCGCGACGTTGGCCGGGTCGGCGGAGTCGACGAACGTGGCCGCGATGCCGAAGCGCGGGTACTCGGTCTCCAGCACCATGCGGCTCGGCCCATACAGCGACTCGGTGCAGACGATGTGGTCGCCCTGCGAGAGCAGCGCGTAATAGACCAGGTTGACCGCGGCCATGCCGGTGGCGCAGGCCATGCCGCCGCAGCCTTTCTCGAGGATCGCGACGCTGCTCTCCAGCGCCTGGATGGTCGGGTTGCCGAGGCGCGTGTAGATGAAGCCGCCGTCGGGGTCGCCACGGAAGGAGGCGGCGCCGTGGTCGGCGCTCTTGAACGCGAAGGTGCTGCTCTGATAGATGGGGATCGAGACGGCGCCGGTCGTGGGGTCCACCTGGTTGCCGGCGTGGATGACCTGGGTCAAGCGGCCCTTCTTCTCGATGTCGTGCATGAGCGTTCGCGTCCTTCCTGCGTGATTGACGGCGTGCCGGGACCGTCAGGAGAGCGGCGGTCGGCACCCATAGGTTCGCCCGTCGGGCGGCGGCCGTCAACCCCGCGGGCAACCACGCGGCCGGTTGCGGCCTTGCTGGCGTCCGGGCCGGGGTCTATGATTGCCCGGCTTCATTCACATTCCCTGCCCGCAGCCTTACGCGGAGGTTGGTCATGTCCCGTCAGTCAATCCGTCGGTCTTGCCTGCTTGCGGTCCTGCTCTGTGGGCTGGTGACCGCCGTGCCCGGCCAGGACCAGGCGCCGGCGGCCTGGAACTTCCTGCCCGCCGTCGACATCGGCGCCGTCGCCTGGCGCCAGGCCAATCCGGCGTGGGATGGCCGCGGCGTGGTGATCGCCATCCTCGACACCGGCATCGACCTCTACTCGCCCGGCATGCAGACCACGCCCGCCGGCCTGGTCAAGGTGCTCGACGCGCGCGACTTCTCGACGCAGGGCGACTGGCCGACCGAGCCGGCGACCTGGGACGCCGAGGCTGGCGTCTGGAAGGCCGAGGACGGCCTGCAACTGCGCGGCGCCGACCGCCTGGCGGTCGCGCCATCCGTCGACGGCAAGGTGTTCATCGGCGTCATCGCCGAGTCGCAGTTCCTCAACAGCCCGGGCGTGCACGACCTCAACGACGACGGCGACACCACCGACCGCTTCGGCTTCCTGGTCTGGCAGGCCGACCGCGCCGTGGTCGAGGCCGCCCTCGGCATCGGCCGCGGCTACCAGCAGATGCAATCGTTGAACGACACCGCCGCCCGCACCGTGGCCGAAGCCCGCCAGTCCGCGCGCGTGTGGCTGGTCGTGGTCGACACCAACGCCGACGGCGACCTCGCCGACGAGACGCCCCACCGCGACTACCACGTCAACTTCGACAGCTTCAGCCTGCGCAACCCGAGCGCGCCCGACGCGCGCAAGCTCATGTCCTGGTCGCCGACCATCCGCCAGGACGCCGACTTCCTCGGTCTGCCGCAGCCGCCGGTGGTCGAGTTCCACTTCGACGACGGCAGCCACGGCACCCACTGCGCGGGCATCGCCGCCGGCCACGAGGTGTACGGCCAGGCCGGCCTGCACGGCGCCGCGCCCGGCGCCTTCCTGATCAGCTGCAAGCTGGGCGACAACCGGCTTGCGGGCGGCGCCACGCGCACCGAGTCGATGAAGAAGTCGTACGAGTTCGCGGCCGAGTTCGGCAAGCGCTGGGGTCTGCCCGTCGTGGTCAACATGAGCTTCGGCATCGGCTCGGTGGACGAGGGCAAGGACGCCATGGGTCGCTGGCTGGATGAGCTGATGGCCAAGAATCCCGACTTCTACGTCTGCACCAGCGCCGGCAACGAGGGACCCGGCCTCAGCACCATGGGCTTGCCCGCCACGGCGCAGAACGTGGTCTCGGTCGGCGCCTACCTGTCGACCGCGACCGGGCGCGACCTCTACGACGCCGCGCTCACCCGCAACACCCTGTTCGCCTTCTCCAGCCGCGGCGGCGACTCGCCCAAGCCCGACATCGTGGCGCCCGGTTCGGCGCTGTCGACGGTGCCCGGCTTCCTGGACGGACCCGGCCGCTTCAACGGCACGAGCATGGCCAGCCCGCAGGCCGCCGGCGCCGTCGCGCTCCTGGTGAGCGCCGCGCGCGAACAGAAGCTCACGACGCACTGGGGCATGGTCAAGCGGGCGCTGATCGCCGGGGCCAGCCGCATCGACGGCCTCGAGCTGGTCGACCAGGGCGGCGGCCTGGTGAACGTGCCCGCCAGCTGGCCCATCCTGCGCGATCTGGCCCGCAGCCGCTCGGCTCACCAGGTGCTCTGGTACCACGTGGAGACCGACGCGCCGCTGGCGAGCGACGGCACCGCCAGCGCGGCCTACTGGCGCGTGCCCGGCGGCGCGCCGCTCAAGCCCGAGCGCGTCAACGTGACGGTCAAGCCCGTCTTCCATCCCGACCTCGACGCCGACACGCGCAACAACTTCCTGCGCAGCTTCAGCTTCCGCAGCGAGGCCGACTGGCTCGAGGTGGTCACGGGCAAGGACTACATCCGCGGGCAGAGCCCGATGACCGTCACCCTGCAGTACGACGGCCGCAAGCTCACCGAGCCGGGCCTGTACTCGGCGCGTGTGGTCGGCAGCCTGGCCGGCGGCGACCTCGGCGGCCTCGCGGCCCGTGAACTGTACCTGTGGAACACGGTCGTCGTGGGCACGCCGCTGACCGCGGCTGACGGTTTTGCCAGGACCTGGACGGGCCGCGACCTGCCGCCCAGCTGGGTGCACCGCTACTACGTGGACGTCCCGGCGGGCTCGAGCGCCCTGCGCGTGCGCCTCGAGGTGAGCGGTGATACCGGCGCGGGCAAGGGCGCCATGGCGCAGGTGCGCGTCAGCGACCCGGAAGGTCGCCACCGCGGCCGCAGCGGCATGGCCACGCGCGACGGCGAATCCCTGCAAGACCTCGCCGTGCTACGCCCGCAGCTCTATCCGGGCACCTGGGAGATCACGGTGGTCAGCGCGATCACCGCGATGCAGGCCACGTCCTACCGCCTGACCGCGAGCGTCGATGGCTACGAGGCGGAACCGGCGACCGTCACCAAGCTCAAGCGCCCGGCCGCCGGCAGCGACGCCTCCGCTTCGCTGACGGTCACGCGCAGCCAGCCCGGCGTGTTCCGCGGCGAGGCCGGCGCGGCGATCGAGGGCTGGCGCAAGCAGCACGAGGTGAAGGTCAGCGAGGGCGACACCTGGACGCACGCCTTCACCCTGAACGCGGCCACCCCGCGCGCGGTCTTCAAGCTGACCATGGACAAGGCGACGGCCAACCTGATGACCGACTGCGCCGTGAACATCCTCGACGCCGACGGCCGCGCCGTGCGCCAGACCGGTTTCGACGGCACCGAGGCCGAGCTGTCGATCAACCTGCCGTCGGGCCAGGCCGAGGCGCGCTTCACGCTGCAGGTGGTCGGCGCGTTCGCCATCGCGGCCGACATGAAGGAGTGGTCGTTCACGGCCGAGGAGCGGTACCACTTCTCGGCGCCCGTGGCCGGCAAGGTGACCGGCCCGGGCCGCGGCGCCCTGCGCCTGTACTGCGGCGTGCCGGCCTCGCTCAAGCTGGCGTTCGGCGGCACCTGGCCCGACGCGCCCGATGGCTACGGCTACTTCGGCGCCGTGCGGTTCTTGGATCGCGACCTGGGCGATCGGCGCCCCGGCGACGCGAAGGGCCGGCTCGTGCTGGAGGTGCCGCTGGCGGTCGATTGAGCCGCTGCCGGCGCTAGGAAAGCAGTTCGGGCGGGCACGGACCCGGCAGGGGGGTGCCCGCCCGATAGTGTCCCAGCCTCACGTGCGGTTTGACCGCGCCGTGAAAATCGCTGCCGCCGGTGACCGCCAGACCGTGCCGTGCCGCGACCTCCAGATACTGCGCCACCTGCTCGTCGGCCACCCCGGAGAAGTACGCCTCGATGCCCCACAGCCCGTGAGGCCTGAGGCGCCGCACGAGGTCCTCCAGCCCGGCGAGGTCGCGCTTGAGCTGAGGTGGGTGCGCGATCACGGCGCGACCGCCGGCCTCGGTGATCAGCGTCACGGCCTGCTCGGGCTCCAGCCGGAAGCGGTCGACGTAGGCGGCGGCGCCGCGCGCGAGCAGCTGGTCGAACGCTTCCTGCACGTGCGCCACGTGCCCCCGCTCGACGAGCACCTGCGCGAAGTGGGGGCGGGCCACCACGTCGCCGCCGGCCCGGGCGTTCACCTCGTCGAGGCCGATGGGGTAGCCGAGGGCGTTGAGCTTGGCGACGATCTGCCGGTTGCGGATGCCGCGTCCGTCGCGGATGTGCAGCAGGGCGTCCTCGAGCGGCGGATGATCGTCGCGCACGCCCAGGCCGAGCAGGTGACAGTTGCCGTCCGGCCAGTCGCACGACACCTCCACCCCGCACACCGGCGCCACGCCGACCTGCCGGGCGCGGGCCCGGAAGCGGCGGTGGCCGGCGGTGGTGTCGTGGTCGGTCAGGGCCAGCACGCCCACGCCGCTGGTGGCGGCGAGGTCGGCCAGCTCTTCGGGCGTGAGCGACCCGTCGGACTCGGTGCTGTGGCTGTGCAGGTCGACGAGCATGGTCGGCGTGTCCTCGGTGATGCGGGGTGACGGTCAGCCGGTCAGCAGCAGCGGCACGGTGTCGGCCGCGCTGCCGGGCAGGAAGAGGTCGGCGCGGTCGGTGATCGCGCTCGGCTCCAGGTTGAACTCGACGACCAGGGCGCCGCGGTCGCGGGCGATGTCGACCAGCCCGGCGGCCGGGTACACGGCGCCGGCGGTGCCGATCACCAGGAAGACCGCGCAGCCTGAGGCCGCCGTGGCCGCCTGGTGGTGGGCCTGCGGCGGGATGCCCTCGCCGAACCACACCACGCCCGGCCGCAGCAGCGCGTCGCACTCGGGGCAGCGCGGCGGGATCGGCAAGGGCACGCGGCGATCCTCCGCCTGGTGGCGGCACCGGGTGCAGCGCAGCGTCCAGATGCTGCCGTGGTATTCGACCACGTCCCGGCTGCCCGCCTGCTGGTGGTAGCCGTCGACGTTCTGCGTCACCAACGACAGCGCCGTCCGGTCGGCCAGCGCGGCCAGCGCCGTGTGGGCGGCGTTGGGCTTGCTCGCAGCGATCAGGCCGCGCCGCCAGTCGTACCAGCGCCAGACCAGCTCCGGGTCGCGCGCGAACGCGCCCGGGGTGGCCAACTCCTCGGGCCGGTATCGCGACCAGAGGCTGTCGTCCTTGCCGCGGAAGGTGGGGATGCCGCTGGCGGCCGAGATGCCGGCGCCGGTCAACACCGCGACCGGCGGCGCGTCGGCCAGGCGGCGTCGCAGGTCGTCCAGGGCGCGGCGGTCTTGGTCGTCCATGGCGTCTCCAGGAGATCGGGCCCGCCGGTCGGTCGCGCCGGGGCGGTGCGGCGTCGGGCTTGCCTTCGCCACCAACCTGGCCCATGATCGAGTCGACCAGGCTCCACTGTCAACCGAAGGCGCCGTCGATCTTGTCCAACGCACCTGCTTGCGGCACCCGCCCGCCCTCGCCGCGGCGCCTCGCCGTCGTGTCCGTCTTGCTGGTCGGCCTGCTGGCCGGCGCCGTCGCGGCGGCCGGTCCGCCACCGGTCGTCTTCCAGGTCCAGCACGAACGGGGCGTGCCCATCGCGCGCCTGTGCGAGCGCGTCTGGGCCGAGCACGGCCCGTCGCTCGCCGACGCCATCCTGCCGCGCGGCGTGGTCGCCGACACGGTCGTCTGCATGGTGCTGGACACCGCCACCTTCCAGCAGTATTTCGCCCACCACCTGCCGGACTGGGGGGTGGGCGTCGCCTTGCCGCACGGCCGGCTGGTGGCGCTCGACCTGGACCGCACGCCACGCGTCGGGCCGGGCCCCGAGGCGGTGTTCATGCACGAGATGGCGCACGCGCTGCTCTTCCAGGGGGCCGGCGAGGCGCGCTTGCCGACCTGGCTGCACGAGGGCGTGGCGATGCGCGCGGCCGGGCAGTGGCGCCTGACCGACACGATGCAGGTGGTGCTCAGCGGCCGGCTGCCGTCGCTCGGCAGCCTGGCCGGACCATTCCCGCACGGCGACGCCGCCGCCCAGCAGGCCTACCGCACCAGCCTGCTGGCGGTCAACTGGCTCGAGCGCGAGCACGGTCCGGGCGCCGTGGCGCGGATCGTGGCCGCGTCGCGCCGGCTCGGCGACTTCCAACAAGGCTTCTTCGAAGCGACCGGCGAGGAGCCCGAACAGTTCGCCCGCCGCTTCGGCGGCGCCATGCAACTGCGTTTCGGCTGGGTGCTGCTGCTCTTCCGCTGGCCGACGATCTTCGTGCTCATGGCGCTGCTGTTCACCGTGGGGGCGGTGCGCAAGATCGTGCGCAATCGCCGTGACCTGCGGCGCCTGGACGCGGAGGACGACGACCGCGGGTACGGCGAGGATGTCGAGGACATCAGGAACGACCACGATCGCTAGCCTTGCAACTCGCAACGGAGGACCCCGGCGATCTTTGCCGCCTGCCCGCCCCGTCGTTCGCCGACGATCGTCCATTATCTGGATGGATCTACCCTGATATCCACAAGTTTCCCTATTCTTGCAAGTTGAAGCGTTCTCCGTCGTCGCCCACTGGCTGGTCCTGCGTTTGCACATCCCGCGCGAGACGGTCCAGTTTCCATCCTCGCGAGGTGCGCGATCGTGACAACCATTCGCCATGCCGCCCTGACCACGCTCGCCGCGATCCTGCTGCTGGCACACGCCGCTCCGGCCCTGGCCCAGGATGGCGACGTGCCGGTCGCCTTCGGCTGGTCGCCCTGCCCGGCGGTCGACGACGAGGGCCGTCCGCTGGCCCTGGCCGTCCGCTACGAGATCTACCTGCAGCGCGGCG
>CAZVWL010000112.1:0-9877 GCA_964630845.1 uncultured Fibrobacteraceae bacterium | reverse complement strand
CATCCGTTGCCCCTTCGGGGGCATGGACAACCACGACCTCTACCACCAGCAGTGGACCCCGCCCCACTGCCCATCACGCAAATGCCCAAGCCACAACCCCTTGACCCCGGGCTGGACCTACAAGCGCTTCGGCTACTACCTGCGCAAGGCCGACCCGCACCGTATCCGCAGGTTCAAATGCCTGGCCTGTGGCGTCACCTTCAGTTCACAGTCCTTCTCGGTCACCTACTGGCTCAAACGACCCGACATCATCAAGCAACTGCCCAACAAGGTCACCAGCGGCGCCTGCAACAGCCAGCTAGCCCTGGACCTCGGCGTCTCGCCGGCGACCATCGATCGCCAGATCTACCGACTCGGCAGGCACTGCATCCTCTTTCACGCCAACATGATGAAGAACAAGCCCGCCTTCACCGACCTCGCCATCGACGGCTTCGTCTCCTTCGAGCACAGCCAGTTCCATCCCTTCCACTTCCATGTCGCGGTCGACAGGTCGTCGGCGTTCTTCGTCTGGTTCACCGACAGCGAGGTGCGCCGCTCAGGGACGATGACCGACCGGCAGAAGCGCCTGCGGGCTGTCTACGAGCAGATCCTGGGCAAACCCGACCCTCAGGCGGTGCGCAAGGACGTGCAGGAGTTGCTGCAGTACGTGACTGCGGGCAGCCGATCGGTGACCCTACACAGCGATGACCATCGGGCGTATCCGGTGGCGATCCGGGCGTTGACATGTCGGGTGCAGCACGTGGTGACCAGTTCGAAGGACATCCGCAACCGGATCAACAAGTTGTTCGAGATCAACCTGTTGGATCTATTAATCCGCCATTGCGAGGCGGAGCACAAGCGGGAGACGATCGCGTACGTCAAGAGGCGCAACAGTGCGGCGTACAAGCTTGCGATCTACCTGGTTCAGCGCAACTACGTGAGGTCGAAGCGGGTTCGTGGTGAGCGGATGACGCCAGCGCAGCTGGCTGGGGTGAGTCAACGTCGGTGGACGGTCGGTGAGGTGCTAGCTCGGCGATTGTTCGTCGAGCAGGTGGGATTGGAGGGGCGGTGGCGCCAGTACTACTGGTTCGAGGTCGAGACTCGTGCTCGGAAGGTGAATCGGCGGCACGAGTTGCGGTATGCTGCATGAAAATATGAAGTTATGAATGCGATGGAGGGGTGGAAACAATCTTCGCGGAAGAACCGACCGACTGTGCCGCATCGCCTCACCTGTGGTGTTCCGGCACGGGACATCGACCTCGCACCGACCCCGCGCAACGCGCGTAAGTCACTGTCAACATGCCACCAAGTGATCCCGAAGCCCGGCGGCACACGCCTTGTATAGACCTTGCCGTTGTTTCCACTTCGCCTTCGGACCGAAAGGACTCGCCATGTCACACCGACGTTCGATCCTGGCCGGCATCCTGCTCGCCTCGTTGTTCGCCCTGGCCGGTTGTTCCGACGATTCGCCGCCCACGACCCCTGCCCAGCAGGCGCCGACGTTGCCCGACCCCGCGCAGCTCACCTTCACGTTCGGCCTGCTGGACCTCGATCCGGCGACGCTGGACAAGAGCGCGGACGGCATTCACGACAACTTCCTGAACGCCTACTTGCGCGCGGTCCTGCTCGACGCCATGGCCAACCTCGCGCTCACCCCCCCGGTCGCCGCCTTCGCCCACGCCCTGCACACGGTGCCGGTCGTGCAGGACGACGGCGCCTGGATCTGGTCCTACACCTGGGACGGTTACCGCTTCCCGATCCACATCGCGCTGCGCGGCATGCCGGACGGCGACCACGTGGACTGGGAGATGCGGGTCGGCGTCGACGATCAGGAGCCGACCGCCCTGTGGTTCGCCGGCTCCACGAGCAGCCTTGGCGAGCAAGGGCACTGGTTCTTCCACGACCTGGACGACGCCGCGCAACCGATCAACGCCGAGATCGCCTGGGGCGAGGACGACGCCGGGCGGTTCCTGCAGTTCGTCAGCCGCGAGCCGCCGACCGACGGCGATGTGCTGCGCTTCAACGACGCCGGAACCGTATTCGAGATCACCTTCATGCCGGCCGGCGATGAGCCCACGTGGTTCATCCGCTGGCGCGCCGACCACAGCGGCAGCCTACAGGTGCCGGACTACAACGGTGGCAGCGAGGCATGTTGGGATCGATGGTTGGAGAACGTGGATTGCCACTGAGAGGCGCGGAGGCGCGATTCGATGGGGGGCGCGCGAGACGGCGCCCCCCGTCAGGAACACGATCAACATATATCCTTCCCTTTTTATCCTGTTTTGATTATCTTGCCGGCAGGCCGAAGGGTGCACGACCCGATCCCCAGATAAAGGGTGCCTGCCATGACCATCTTCCAGGCTCTGACGATCGCGCGACGGACACCATTGCTCGCGCTCACCGCCGCCAGCCTCCTGCTCGGGGCCCCTGCGGCTCTGGCCTGCCACGCCTGCAACCTGACCTTCTACAACGCGATGGTGACCGACCGTGCCGACACACCGGCCGGACGCGACCTGCTGGCCGCCATCGAGAACCAGAAGGGTTTGCCCCTGCGGGGGTTCTCGGTAGCCTACGACGCGGCCGAATCCGCACGCCGCGACACGCCCCGCGCGGAACCTGGCGACGCGGTCACGGTGGCCCAGGCCTCGGTCCCGCCGGTCGCCGCGCCGCGTCCGGACGCGCGCAGGAAGGGCGCCGCGGACCTCGCCCTCTACGGTGACCACGAGTTCCTGGAGGTCATCCGACGCGACCTGGAGCTGCCCATCGCGCCGACCAGCTACGTGCCCCAGGACGCGACCCCGGACCGGAGCTTCACGATCGAGCTGAGCGAAGGCCGGACCTACCTCGGCAACGACGTCGTCTACGACGGATTCCTGACCAACGGCACGATCCCCGGGCCGACGATCGTGGTCGACGAGGGGGACATCGTGAAGTTCACGATCGTCAACAAGGGCACTGTCCCGCACGGAGCCTCCATTCACGCCGCCTACACGCAGACCTCGAAGTACCTGGGGTCGATCAGCCCGGGCGAGACCGGCACGGTGCTGTTCCGCGCGACGCACCCGGGGGTCTACCTCTACCACTGCGCGCCGGGCGGGCACGCGATCCCCATGCATGTGCTGTTCGGCCAGTACGGCATGATGGTGGTCAAGCCGAAGCAGACGCAGTACCGCCTCGAGTCGTTGCTCGGCCACGGTCCGGACGTCGAGATCTACCTGGTGCAGCACGAGTGGTACAAGAACGGGGCCGATGCCGTCGCCGGCGACCCGGCCTACGTGACCTTCAACGGCAAGCTCTTCCGCTACGTCGAGGAGCCGATCCGCGCGCGGCCGGGAGATTACGTGCGCATCTACTTCCTGAACGTGGGGCCCAACCTGCTGTCGACCTTCCATCTGGTGGGCATCGTCTGGGACTTCGCCTACTGGCAAGGTCATCCCGAGGCGGTCGTCCCTGGGGGACAGACCGTGACGGCCGGCCCCTCCGACTCTTGGGTGGTCGAGTTTCGCGTGCCGCCTGACGAGGGCGCCTACACGATGCTCTCGCATGCCGTCGGTTCGACCAGCCGCGGGGCGATCGGCCTGCTCGTGGCCGACCGCGACGCCGAGACGCCGGTCGTGATCTCGGCCGACGGACCGAGCTACGGACCCGACGAGATGGCCGCGATCGTCGAAGGTTCGCGGCGCACCATCTCGCCCTTCAAGCCCGGCAAGAACGACCTCGACCCGCCGGTCGCCTACGGCGACGACGTCCAGCACGTCACCGTGCGCATGATCGGCAACTCGTTCAACCCCAAGATCATCGAGATCACGCCGGGCACGACCGTCACGTTCGTCAACGAGGACGTGTTCTCGTACCTGGCCGGCGAGTTCTCGGGCATCCACAACGCCGTCGCGACCGGCGGCCCCGATCGCTTCGTCACGCCGCTGCTGGCGCATGCCGAGAGCCACAGCGTGACGTTCACCCGGGAGGGCGTGCATCCGTACCTGTGCACGCCACATCCGTACATGGAGGGGACGATCGTCGTGCGCAAGGTCCGCACCGCCGGCCCGGGCTGGCCGGCCGGCGCGGCCCTCGTGCTGGCGGCGCTGGCATGTGGTCTGTCGACCGTCGCGCTGGCCAGGAAGCGACGCTGATCGCGGCGTTCATCTCCATCCGCAACCCGCAAAGGAGCGAACCATGACCATCCCGCGCCCGACCTTCTGGCTGCTGCTGGCCGCCGCTTTCCTCACGCTGGCCGCCTGCGGCGGCGGCGACGGGGACGCCCGGTCTTCCCGGACCTCCATCCTGATCACCGGCAACGATCTCATGCAGTTCAGCAAGACCGAGTTCACGGTCCAGGCGGGCAGCGAGGTCACCGTGCTGTTCAGGAACGTCGGCGAGATGCCCAAGGCGGCCATGGGGCACAACATCGCCTTCCTGGCCAAGGGCGTCGATCCGGACGCGTTCTCGGCGTCGGCGCAGCGGCATCCCCAGAACGAGTACATCGACCCCGAACTCCAGCACCAGGTCCTGGCGGCGACCCGGATCCTCGGTCCCGGCGAGGAGCAGGTCCTGCGCTTCACGGCGCCGAGCGAGCGCGGCGACTATCCGTTCGTCTGCTCGTTCCCGGCGCACACCATGGCGGGCATGAAGGGCATCATGAAGGTGCAGTGACGCCCGCCAGGCCCGCGTGACGACCTGGGGGCCGCCGCGCGCACCGATCGCCATGGCGCGGCGGCCGTCCGCGGGCTAACGTTCGGCGGTTCCTTGCCGGCGTCGTGATCGTCAGCAACCGGGAGCCGCCGCCATGCAGGTCGTCTCGATCGCCGGTGTCCTGCTCATCGATCTGTTCATCGCGGTGCGCACCACCGTGCTGCTGCGGCGTGGCGCCATCCGGCCGGCGCTGGCCATGTGGGTCTTCTTCACCGTCGCCGTCGCGGGCAGCCTGGGCACGTACCTCCTGGACGGCGACTTCACACCGGTCGACAACATCCTCAACACCGCCGATCTGGTGCTCTGCGCCTACGTCGCTGGGGCGATCCTCGTGCTGGGCGACCGCGCCACGCGCTTCTCCCGCTTCGACCTGGGCTGCCTGGCGGTGGTCGTGCTCATCCTGGCGTTCTGGGCGCTCACGCGCCAGCATGCGTCGGCCAACCTGCTGATCCAGGCCATCCTGGTGATCTCCTACGCCCCGGTCGTGCACCGGCTGTGGACCACGGACGAGAACACCGAATCGTTCGCGGTGTGGGCGGCGCTGCTGCTGGCGCCGGTGCTCTCGCTGCTGTCCAGCAAGGGGACCCTGGCCACGGTCTATGCCGTGCGGGCGATCTTCTGCACGGGCACGCTGATGCTGCTGATGGCGCGGGCGGAGGTGCGGGCGAGGCGGCGGCGGCGTTCGGGTTGACCTCGCCGCGGATCTCTGCCCGACCGCCGCGAACGTCATGATCCGGGCGCGGCCGACGTTGATCATGACCATTCGATCGTGGTATGATCCTGGGTGCCGTCGTCTTCGTTCGGGCCGGCTCGCACACCGCCTTCGCCAACGGACCGATGCTCTCGGATCATTGCGTCCCCATGGACGCCTACCTGATCGCCATGGGGTGGTACTGCGGCAACCGGACGTACGTGGCCGGTCCGGCCCCGGTCGGCCTCAAGTATCCGAACTCCTGGGGGTTGTACGACATGCACGGCAACGTCGCGGAGTGGGTCTGGGACGGCTACCGGCATGACTACCAGAACCTCGGTCCGGTCGATCCCGTCCACGACGTGGGGCCCGGCGAGGCACGCGTGCTGCGGGGCGGCTACTGGTACTGGTACGCGAGCTTCTGCCGCTCGGCCAAGCGCGGTTCGGCCGAGCCTGGCGTCGTCTACGGCCAGCTTGGCCTGCGGCCGGTCCGGACGGTCTTGACCGGCCCCTGATCGTGGGACGCCTGCTCGTCTCTGCAGCTTTTTTTCCTCATGGTGCCGGCCTCGTCCGGGCGCTACCTTGGCGCGACGACGACGGCCGGCAACCGCATCACGGAGCCCTCGAAACCCGATGAAGAACTGGCGCAAGGTCCACATCTATTCGTTCGGCTACCTCAAGGTGGTCAGCGTGTTCGTCTGCGTGGTCATGGTGGCGATCAGCATCACCGGCTTCCTGCTCAACCACCGCCACGACTTCGGCTGGATGGAAACCGCGCGCATCTCCACGAGCCTCCTGCCCGAGCGTTACCAGACGCGGCTGGACAACGTGCGCGAGGCCCAGGGGCTGGCCGACCTGTTTCCCGAGGAGGCCCGCAGCGTCCCGGTGATGTGGGTGATCACCGACCTGCACACCGGCGACATCCTGGGGCCCTGGGGGCGGTACTTCTACGACGTGATCGCCGGCGTGTTCACCGTTCTTGCAATCACGGGCATCTACATGTACTTTCGAATCCGGCGAAAGAGTCGATTCTGACCGTTCGAACCCGGGGGTTCTAGCATGCGCAAGTTGTTGTCGTTTATCACGATGATGGTCGCGATCAGCGTTCTGGCCGCCACGGCCCTGGCGGGCGAGGAGCACGCCAAGGCGATGACCGTTACCGGTCTGGCCGCCGACGTGACCGCGATGGAAGGCAAGGAGTTCCAGGTCATCGGCACCATCATCGGGGCCTGCAAGAGCGGCTGCAAGATGTGGATCGCCGACGGCGGCTACAAGGAAGGCGACAAGTTCGCGCTGGTCCGGGCCAAGGACGACGCGTTCAAGTTCGATACCACCAAGCAGGGCTCCCAGGTGGTCCTGACCGGCTACGTGGTGGGCCAGTACAAGGACTACTGCGCCGACGACGCCGCGGCCGGCAAGGCCGAGCCCGCCGCTGGCGAGCAGGCCGGCAGCTGCGCAGCGCCGGTGAAGGTCGAGAGCACCGAGAAGGGCGAGCTGGAGGGCATGACGTTCTTCGCCACCAAGGTGGAGTACGTGAAGAAGTCCGACGCCTGAGGCTTGATCGCAGGCCCGGGTCAGGATGCCGGGAAGGGGGCGCCGTCAGGTGCCCCCTTTCTCGATGCCTAGAACCAGAGCATCGCGCCGATCCCGACGCGCCACCCCACGTGCGAGGTCCGCACCCGCCAGTCCTCGCCGGGTTGCTCACCCAGCCGCTCGGTGTTCACCTCGAGGAAGTTGGTCACGTTGCCGACGGCCTCGGCCTCGAGCGATAGACGGCTGCCGAGCCTGACCTGCAGGCCGCCGCCGGCGATCGCCGCGGTGCCGATCGCGTTGACTGCCGGCGTGGTCGCCGTCTTCTCGAACACCAGGCCGCCGCCCCCCAGGCCGCCGCGCACGAATGGTTGCAGGGTGCGGCGCTCGCGAAACAGCACGGTGCCGGTCAGCAGGAACTCGACATCCACGAGGCGCTCGTCGCGGCCGGTGAGGTCGTGCTCGATGGCCGTCAGCTGCAGGCCGAGCAGGAAGCGGCTGCCGAGGCGTCGACCGACATGCAGACCGAAGCCACGGCCTTCCGGGTCGACCGTCGCCGGCGGCAGGTCGTCGCGGCCGAACACGTCCCAGCGTTCGCGATCGCCGCTCGCCAGCTGCGCGCCCACGAACCAGCCGCGCAGGCGCACGTCGACGTCGTGTTCGGCGGCGTGGGCCGCGCCGGCGACGGCGAGGCTCGCCAGGACGACGGCCAGGGCGCATGCGCAAGCCGGGCGTAGCCGGCGAGCGGCACGTCTTGGTTCGGCGAACCTCTCGCTCACGTGTCGTCACCTCCGTCGCGGCCCGGGGCAAGCCCGAAGGCCTGGATCTTCTTGTGCAGGTTGGTGCGGTCGATGGCGAGCAGGCGGGCGGCCTGGGACACGTTGCCGCCGGCGGCGTCGAGCGCCGCCTGCACGCAACGCTGCTCGAACTGCAGGCGGGCGGCCACCAGACCGCCGGCGGCCATCACGGCGGCGGGGGAGCAGGCGTCGTCGCCGGTCGAGGGCGAGGCGGCGCCGCCGGCCGCGGCCGGCAGGTCGCCACCGACGCCGTGGCGGGCGAGGTCGTCCGGACCGATCACCGAGCCGCGCACGAGGATGGCCAGGCGCTCGACCGCGTTGCCCAGCTCGCGCACGTTGCCGGGCCAGGGCAGCGAGCGCAGCACCTGCAGCGCCTCGGGGGAGAAGCGGCGCGCCGGCAGGGCGTTGTCGTCCAGGAAGCTGGCCAGGAAGTGCGCGGCCAGGATGGGGATGTCGTCGCGGCGTTCGCGCAGCGCCGGCACGTGCACGGGCACCACGTTCAGGCGGAAGAAGAGGTCCTCGCGGAAGCGGCCGGCGCGGATCTCGGTGGCGAGGTCCTTGTTCGTGGCGGCCAGCACGCGCACGTCCACGCGCACGGTCTGGCTGCCGCCGACGCGCTCGATCTCGCCCTCCTGCAGGGCGCGCAGCACCTTGGCCTGGGCCTTCAGCGACATGTCGCCGATCTCGTCGAGGAAGAGCGTGCCGCGGTCGGCCTGCAGGAACTTGCCGTCGCGCGACTGGGTGGCGCCGGTGTAGGCGCCCTTCACGGCGCCGAACAGCTCGCTCTCGATCAGCTCCTCGGGGATCGCGGCGCAGTTGACCTTCACGAACGGAGCCTTGCGGCGCTCGCTCGCGTCGTGCACGGCGCGCGCGACCAGCTCCTTGCCGGTGCCGTTCTCGCCGGTGATCAGCACGCGGGCGGCGGTGGGTCCCACCTGGGCGATCTGCTCGCGGATGGCGCGCAGCGGCGGCGAATCGCCCACCATCTGGTGGCGCCGACGGTCGCGCGCGCGCAGGTCGCGCACCTCGCGGCCGAGCGCACGCACCGACAGCGCGTTGCGGATCGCCACGAGCAGGCGCTCCTTGCTCAGCGGCTTCTCCACGAAGTCGAAGGCGCCCAGGCGGGTGGCCTCGACCGCGGTGGCGATCGTGGCGTGGCCGGAGATCATGATCACCGGCAGGTCGCGGTCCAGGTCGCGCAGGCGTCGCAGCGTCTCGAGGCCGTCGATGCCGGGAAGCTGGACGTCCAGCACGACCACGTCCGGGCGCCGCTCGCCGCAGCGGGTGAGGGCCTCCTCGCCCGACTCGGCCCCCGTCACGCCGAACCCCTCGGCCTCGAGCACCATGCCGAAGGTGCGGCGGATGTTGCGCTCGTCGTCGACGATCAGCACGTGACCGGTCATGGCGACACCTCCGTGCGGGCGTGGTCGGCCTCGCCGACGCGCGTCAGGGGCAGCCAGAGGGTGAAGGTCGCGCCGCGTCCGGGTTCGCTCGCGACGCGCACGGCGCCGCCGTGCCCCGCGACGATCCCCTGCACGATGGCCAGACCCAGCCCCATGCCGCTGCCCTTGGTCGTGAAATCGGGCTCGAAGATGCGTTCGAGGTGCTCCGGCGCGATGCCCACGCCCTCGTCGCGCACGATGAGGCGGGCGCCGTCGCCGTCGGCGGCGAACTGGAGCGCGACGCGGGCCGGGCCGCCGGCTTGCTGGCAGGCCGCCAGGCCGTTGTCGATGAGGTTGATCAGGGCGCGGCGCAGGGCGGCCGGGTCGAACCAGCCGGGCAACGCGGTGTCGATGCCGGTCACGACCAGGCGATCGCCGTAGAGCTGGGCGAGGTCGCGGCCGAGGTCGGCGAGGTCGCCCGGGCGGGGTTCGGGGCGGGGCAGGCGGGCGAAGTCGCCGAACTCGCGCACCAGGCGCCGCAGGTTGTCGCCCTCCTCGCCGACGATCGACGCGCACTCGTCGATCAGCGCGCGGTAGCGGGCGTCGTCGCCGCGGTAGCTGTCGCGGACCTGCTCGACCGCCAGCAGGATCGGAGTCAACGGGTTCTTGACCTCGTGCGCGAGCGTGCGCGCCATGCCGCGCCAGGCCGCGGCGCGCTCGAGGCGGGCGAGGGCGCGCCGCTGTTCGGCCAGGCGGCCGATCATGGCGTCGAACGACCGCACCAGCTCGCCCACCTCGCCGGGGCC
>CAZVWL010000111.1:0-9880 GCA_964630845.1 uncultured Fibrobacteraceae bacterium | reverse complement strand
GATCAGTTCCTCGATGTCGCCCTGCTTGCCGTGGCCGCTGGTGATGCGCTCGAGGATCTGCAGCATGCGGCGCGTACCGATGCGGCAGGGCGGGCACTTGCCGCAGCTCTCCTCCTGGATGAACTCCATGAAGAACTTGGCGAGGTCCACCATGCAGGTGTCCTCGTTCATGACGATCAGGCCGCCGGAGCCCATCATGGCGCCGACTTCCTTCAAACTCTCGTAGTCGACCTTGACGTTCAAGAGGTGGCGCGGCAGGCAGCCGCCCGAGGGTCCGCCGATCTGCGCGGCCTTGAACTCCTTGTCGCCGAGGATGCCGCCGCCGATGTCGTAGACGATGTCGCCCAGCGTGATGCCCATGGGCACCTCCACCAGGCCCACGTTCTTCACGGCGCCGGCGATGGCGAAGATCTTGGTGCCCTTGCTCGATTCGGTGCCGAGCTTGGCATAGACCTCGGCGCCCTCGTAGAGGATGCGCGGCACGTTGCCGTAGGTCTCCACGTTGTTGACGACGGTGGGGCAGCCCCAGACGCCCGCGTCGGCCGGGAACGGCGGCTTGGGCTGCGGCTCGCCGCGGCGGCCCTCGATCGACGCGATCAGCGCGGTCTCCTCGCCGCAGACGAACGCGCCGGCGCCCATGCGCACCTCGAGGTCGAAGGCGAAGCCGCTGCCGGCGATGTCCTTGCCCAGGAGGCCGGCCTCGCGCGCCTGGGCGATCGCCAGCTCGAGGCGGTCGATCGCCAGGGGATACTCGGCGCGGCAGTAGATGTAGCCGTGGCTGGCGCCCACGGCGTAACCGCAGATCGCCATGCCCTCGATCACGCTGTGCGGCAGGCCTTCGAGCTGGCTGCGGTCCATGAACGCGCCGGGATCGCCCTCGTCCGCGTTGCAGACGACGAACTTGCGACCGTCCTTGCTCGTCGCGCGCGCCGTGAGCTCCCACTTGACGCCAGTCGGAAAACCGCCGCCGCCGCGCCCACGCAGGCCCGACAGCTTGATCTGGTCGATCACCCAGGCCGGCGTCTCGTGCGACACCACGCGCAGCAGGGCCGCGTAGCCGCCGGTGGCGATGTACTCGTCGAGGTTCTCGGGGTCGATGATGCCGGCCCACTTGCGCGCGAACTTGAGCTGACGCTTGAAGAAGGGGATGTCGTCGATGACCGGGATGCGGCGGCCCGTGGCGGGGTCGGCGTACGTCTTGTCGAGCACGACCTCGCCGGCCACGAGGTGGCGGCCGACGAGCTGCGGCACGTCGTCCGGCGTCACCTCGGTGTAGAGCACGCCCTCGGGGTAGACGACGACCACCGGGCCCAGCTCGCAGCTGCCGATGCAGCCGGTCTGCACGACGCGCACGCGGTCGGCCAGCCCCTTGTGGCGGGCGATCTCGGCGTGCAGCGCCGCCTGGACGGCCTTGCAGCCGGAAGAGACGCAACCGGTCTCGCCGCAGACGAGCACCTGGCGGTGGGACGTCTCGGCGCCGACGCGGCGCGCGAGGACCTCGTCGGCCTGCGCGTCGCGGATCCTGGCGAGGTCGGCCTCGCTGGTGATGCGGGTCATCACATCGCCTCCCGGACGGGCTGGTGGTCCTGGTTGTAGGCGGCGACGATGTCGGCCACGCGGGTCGGGCGCACCCGGCGGTGCGTGTCCTCGTCGACGATGATCACGGGCGCGAGCGCGCACGCGCCCACGCAGCGCACGACCTGGAGCGTGAACTCGCCGTCCGGCGTGGTCTCGCCCGCCTTGACGCCGAGGTCGCGCACGAGCGTCTCCATGATCTGCCGGCCGCCGCGTACGTAGCAGGCGGTGCCGAGGCAGACCTTGATCGTGTGACGACCGCGCGGGAAGCGGCTGAAGAACGAGTAGAACGACGCGACCCCGGCCACGCGCGCCGTCGGCAGATCCAGGTGGCGGGCGACATGCTTGAGCACGGCCTCGGGCAGGTAGCCGAAGATCGTCTGCGCCACGTACAGGCAGTTGATCAAGCTGCCAGGCTGGTCCTTGTAGAGGTCGAGGATCTCGTCGAGGCGCGCGTACTTCTGCTCCTCGGTCATCTCCTCGCAGTTGCAGCCATGGGTGGCCACCTTCAGCGGATTGCCGGGCGTCATGCCATCCTCCGGGGAGGGTCGGCGCGCCTTGCTGGCGGGCCGACAGTTGTTACACGACAAACAATTCTCGGCGCGATTCCGGAACCGGTGGGCCGTCATTGACGACCGATTTCCAGTCGGCGCAAAAGTAGGAAGCCGGCGTCCGTGTTGCAAATTATTCTGGAACAGCAATATCAACGCTGATTTTCATGTTCAACGAAACCCGGACCACCAGCGATCTTTGTTAATGATTCAACAGATCCTGACTAATCAAGTCCGTATTTCCCGGCGATTCTGACCACGCAGACCGATCTTGCATCTGGCGGCCTGCCCATGTTAATTTCGTCACAACCGGACCTGGCGCGTCCTGAAGCTTCACCAGCAGCGCCGGGATGTGGTCACCATGAGGAAGGTTCAGCGATGAGGTATCTGCTGCTGGGCGCCGGCCTGCAGGGCACGGCGATCGCGTTCGACCTGCTCGAGCACACTCCCGACACCGCCGAGCTGACCGTCGTGGACATCAGCGAACAGGCGCTCGGCCGCCTCGGTTCGCGCTTCAACGACCAGCGCCTGCGCTGCGTGCGGGGCGACGTCGCCGACAAGGCGTTCCTCGCGCCCTACATCGCGGCCGCCGATTGCGTGATCAGCGCCGTGACCTACTGGCACAACTTCGAGCTGGCGCAGGCGGCGATCGCCGGCGGCAGCCATTTCATCGACCTCGGCGGCAACAACGACATCGTCGCGCGCGAGATGAGCCTGGATGGCAAGGCCCGCGAAAAAGGCGTCACGATCCTGCCCGACTGCGGCCTGTCGCCCGGCTTGACGAGCATCCTCGGCTACCATCTGGCCACGCAGCTGGAGACCTGCGACGCGCTGCGGCTGCGCGCCGGCGGCCTGCCGCGCAACCCGCGGCCGCCGTTGAACTACCAGCTCGAGTTCTCGGTGCAGGGCCTGCTGAACGAGTACATCGAACCGGCGCTGGTGATCCGCGACGGCCGCGCGCGCACCGTGCCCTCCTTGACCGAGTTGGAGACGGTGCACTTCCCAGAGCCGTATGGCGAGCTGGAGGCCTTCCAGACCAGCGGCGGCACCTCCACGCTGCCGCGCACGCTCGAGGGCAAGGTTCGCCAGCTCGATTACAAGACCATCCGCTACCGCGGCCACTGCGACCACCTGCGCATGCTGTACAGCCTGGGCCTGTTCAGCGCCGCGGAGGTCGAGATCGGCGGCGCGTCCATCAAGCCGCGCACCGTGCTCGAGACCATGCTCACGCGCACGTTGCCGACCGAGGGCGACGACGTCGTGCTCGTGCTGATCGAGGCCGATGGCACGGTCGCCCCCGTCAACGGCGAGCCGGCGCGCAGCGTGCGGCGCAGCATGCGCATCATCGACGTGAACGACCGCCGCCACGCCATGTCGGCGATGATGCGCATGACGGGCTATCCGACCGCGATCATCGCGCACATGCTGGCGCGCGGGGACGTCAAGGCGCCCGGCGCCCACTGCCAGGAGCTGATCGTGCCGGCCGAGCCGCTGCTCGCCGAGCTGTCGCGGCGCGGGGTGAAGATCGAGACGTTCGACGTCGAGCTGGCGCCCGTGGGACAGTGAGCGCCGCTCACTAGACGCCACGCGCGCGGCTGATCCCGGATGCCGAAGGCCGGCCGGACCGTTGTCCGGCCGGTCTTCTTGTAAGCGACGGTTCAGACCCGCGCCACCAGATCCCGCTTGAGGCCCGCGTCGATCGGCTTCTCGCCGAGCCACACCTTCCAGAGCGCCCGCATCATCGCCGTGCCGGTGATGGTGCCGAGCACGTCGCCGTTGACCGACGCCACCAGCCCGAGCTCCGGCACGTAGTCGAACACGATGCGGTCGCCCTTGCGGGCATCGCGGTCGAACAACCCGACGAACCGGTCGAGGTCCGCCTGCAGCTCGGGATTGCGGGCGGCATCATCGGCGATCGAGCTGGTCAGGCCGCCGATGAGACGGTCGCGGCCCACGTCCCGGCGCACCTCCATCTGGATGCGCTTGGGCAGATCGAGCGTGACCAGTCCCGAGGCGGCGCCGTCGGCACCGGCCGCCAGCGCGGCGAGGTCGGCCGTCTCGCACACGTAGCTGGCGATGGTGTAGATGTCGACCTTCATGATCGTGCGCGTGCGCAGGCCCACGCCGGTGGCCACGAGCGTGGCCGATTTGCCGCCGTGCGCCACGGTGACGCGCTCGGCGAAGACCGTCTTGGTCTTCGGCTCGACGAGCGAGCCGGCCTGGTCGCGGGCCGCCTCGAAGGTCGCGAGGTTGCGCTTGAGCGACTCGCGCGTGGGCAAGAGATCGACCGCTTCTTGCTGGTGCTCGATGGCGCGCTCGATGTCGCCGCGCTTGAAGGCGATCTGCGCGGCGGTGTCGAGGATGTTGGCGCGGTCGCCGTCGCTCGTGGCCAGGCCGGCGGCCTTGACCGCCAGCTCGTAGGCCTCGGCGAGGTTCAGCTCGTTCTGCAGGCACCACCAGGCGAAGCGGTTGAGCTGGGCGGGGTCGTCCTGCCAGCCGGGGTCCATCGCCTCGCGGCGCAGGCGCAGCGCCAGCGGCCGGTCCTCGTGGATCAGCAGCGCCTCGTCGATCGCCAGCTGCCGGCGGTAGAAATCGGCGTCCTCGGTTAGTTCGGGGTCGTCGACGGGGCGGGCGACGATCTCCAGAGAGCGGCGCAGGAACGGCACGTACTCGGCGCTGGAGGCCACGCGTTTGACGACGCCGGCGACCTGCATGGCCTGGTGCACGGTGACCGCGGGGTCGGCCAGGATGGCGTCGCCCTCGGCCAGCAGCTGCTCATTCGTGAAATCGCCGCCGCGCAGGCCGTAGAACATCGACATGAAGACCTTCTCGCGCAGGCCGGCGGTCAGCGACGGATCCAGCGCCATGGCCTTGCGGTAATAGTCGACGGCCTCGACGTTCGCGAAGACCGACTCCGCGTGCTGGGCGAGCGACTGGGCCAGCGCCAGGGTGGGCGCGGCCTGGAAGCGCGTCTTCTTCGCCGCGATCGTCGAGCGGTCGGCCAGCGCCGCCTCGACCTGGGCGATGAAGCCGTCGACGCCGGCGTAACCGGCCCAGCGGTCGGTCACCTCGCCCGCGCCGTCGACCATGGCGAACGTCGGGTAGACGCGCACCTCGTAGCGCTTGGCGAGGTCGACCCCTTCACCCTTCTCGCAATCGTTCTTCAGCAGCACCACGTTCTGCAGGAAGGCGCTGAGCGTCTCGTTCTCCTTCGCCTCACGGGCGAACACCTTGCAGCCGCTTCACCACTCGGTGAAGAAATCGATGAGGATCGGTTTCTGGTGCTGGCGGGAGAGGGCGACGGCCTCGTCCCAGGTGGCGGCGGTCAAGGCCGCCGCGGGCGCTGCCGCCAGCAGGCAGCAGGTGGCCGCGAGCAGGGCGGCCGGCAAGGCGAATTGACGGAACATCTGCGACCTCCGCATGGCTAGACGTGACAAGGAGACCCGAGGTTGACGCCGCCGTCCGGCTGCGCCTATCCTCTCGCGCCGTGTAAGTCCTTGCCAGTAAAAATTCTACGAAGACAATGGGAGATCGGCAAGCTCCCTTTTCACGGGCCGCCCGCACCGAGGGCCGCCCGCAGCACGAGGTCGCCGCGCCATGGACTTTCCCGTCTTCCACCTCGACTTCTTCGGCAACCGCCTGCTGATCGCGGTGATCGCCTCGGTGCACGTGCTGATCAACCACATGCTGGCCGTCGGCGCGCTGCCCCTGATCGCCTGGCTCGAATGGCGCGGCATGAGGACCGGCGACCAGCGCTGGGACACGCTCGCTTACCGGCTGCTGGTGGTCTGCTTCATCGTCACGACCAGCCTCGGGGCCTTGACCGGCGTCGGCATCTGGCTGTCGACCAGCCTGGTGAACCCGCTGGCGATCGGCTCGTTGATCCGCGTCTTCTTCTGGGCCTGGTTCACCGAGTGGATCGTGTTCGTGGCCGAGGTCGTGCTCATCCTGGTGTACACCCTGGGCTGGAAAGCCGGCTGGGCCCGCCGCCACAAGGGCCGGCACCTGGCGGTAGGCATCGCCCTGGCGATCAACTCGTGGCTGACCATGGCGATCATCGTGGCGGTGCTCGGCTTCCAGATGGACACCGGCGTGTGGACCGTGGCGCCTGGTTTCTGGACCGCGGTGCTCAACCCGATCTACCTGCCTCAGCTCGCGTTCCGCACGCCGTTCGCGCTGGTCGCCGCCGGCCTGCTCCTGCTGATGCTGACGGCGTTCTTCACCCGGCGCGACCCCGCCTTCAGGCACCGCGCCGTCCGCGCGGTCAGCGCCTGGACGCTCGTTTTCTGCGCGCCCTGGCTCGCCGGCGCCTGGTACTACTGGCAGGCGATCCCCGCCCCCATGCTCGACAACGTGCCGGTGGCGCTCACCACGCTCACGTTCCAGCAATACCTGGAGCCGCTGCGGCTGCTGATCTTCGGCGCGGTGGCCGTGATCGTCGCGGTGTGCGCCTGGGGCATCGCGGCGCCGCGCCGGCTGCCCGCCGTCGTGCTCGTGGTGCCGGTCCTGCTCGCCGCCTGGCAGCTCAGCTACTTCGAGCGCGTGCGCGAATTCATCCGCAAGCCCGATGTCATCCAGGCCTACATGTACGCCAACGGCCTACGCCCGGCCGATTACGCGCTCTACGCCGAGGACGGCCTGCTCGCCCACGCGGCCTACACGACCGTGCGCGAGGTGACCGACACGAACCGGCTCGAGGCGGGGCGCGAGATGTTCCGGCTGACCTGCAGCCGCTGCCACACCACGCACGGGGTCAACGGCGTCGTGCAGAAATTCGGCGGGCTCTACGGCTGGCAGGATTGGGACCCGGAGGCCATGCGCCTCTATCTCGGCAGCATGCACAACGCGCGGCCGTTCATGCCGCCGGTGCCGGGCAACCGCGAGGAGCACGGCGCCCTGGTCGCGTACCTGGTCGCCCTGCGCCACGACCCCGCCGGCCTCGACGGCGCCCAGACCGCCGGCGCCGCCAACCGTCGGCCGTAAGCCGCAAACGGACGAACGTCAGCAAAGGAACGACGACCCATGGCGACCATCGCCGCCTGGCCACTGCCCCAGGACATCCCCCTGCCCCTGCCCGTCGACGGCGTGCTGCTGCAGGCCTTGCTCGTGCTGCTCTTCCTCTGGCACATCCTGTTCGTGAACCTGATGGTGGGCGGCTCGCTGCTGACCGTCGTCTTCCAGCTGCTGGGGTTGCGACGGCCCGACTTCGCGGTGCTCGCCCGGGCCATCGCCGGCACGGTCACGGTCAACAAGAGCCTGGCCGTGGTCTTCGGCGTGGGCCCCCTGCTCGCGATCAACGTCCTGTACACTGTATACTTCTACACCGCGAACGCGCTGACCGGCGGCGCCTGGCTGGCGATCGTGCCGCTGGTGACCCTCGCCTTCCTCTTGACCTACGCCCACAAGTACAGCTGGGACCGGCTGGCCCACGCGCGCGGCCTGCACATCGCGATCGGCGCGGCCGGCGCCGGCCTCTTCCTGGTGATCCCCCTGATCTTCCTCGCCAACATCAACCTGATGCTGTTCCCGGGTCGCTGGCTCGAGGTCCGGGGATTCCTGTCGGCGCTGCTCTTGCCCAACGTCTGGCCGCGCTACCTGCACTTCCTGGCCGCGAGCCTGGCCATCAGCAGCCTGTTCCTGCTCTTCTTCTTCCTGCGCGCCGGTTGCCCGATCGAGTCCCGCCTCTCGGGGTTCGACCGCGCCGGCCTGCGCCGCCTCTTCTATGGCATCGCCCTGGGCGCCACGGCCCTGCAGCTGCTGTTTGGCCCCCTGGTGCTGCTGACCCTGCCCCACCAGGGTATGAGCTGGTACCTGATCGGCGTGATCGCGCTCGGCGTCGTCTTCGCGCTGGGCGCCATGCACCTGATGTGGCGGGAGATCGTCACTCCGCTGCCGCGCGCCATGCCGCGCGCCGCGCTGGTCTTCACGCTGATCACGCTGACCGCCTTCACCATGGGCTACGGACGGCACGTCTATCGCGAGAGCGCCCTGCGCGAGCACCGGGCCCTGATGGCGGCGCATACCGCGGACATGGGCTGGCAGCTGGCCGCGGCGCGATGGCGCGAGGCGAGCGGCCAGCAGAAGCTGCGCGTGCCGCTGGGCCAGCGCATCTTCGAGAGCACCTGCGCGGCTTGCCACGCAGCCGACCGCGTGCTGGTCGGCCCGTCGCTCGTCGAGATCGCGGCCATCTACCGCGACAACCCCGCCGGCCTTGCCGCCTGGACCGCGCAGCCGGGCCGCAAGCGAGCCGAGATGCCGCCCATGCCCGCGTTCCGGCTCGGCGACGAGGCCTTGCAGGCCGTGGCGGGCTACATGCTCGGGCAGGCGACCGTCGACGGTCCCGGCGAAGGGGGTTGACCACGGCGGCGGCAAGCTTATGATGTCGGAGCGAGTCCCGTTTTATTCCGTGCGTGAAGGACACGCGAGGAGCGGACAACACCGCCGCGGCGGGTGTTCTCTGCAATGGCAGGATGCTTGAATACGGGGGTTCAGTTCATGAGCGTGAGCAAGAAGTACCTGAAGAGCAAACCCGTCAGCAAGGTGACGTTCCTGCTGCCGGGCGAGATCGCCGCCGGGGCGAAGAAGGCCTCCCTGGTGGGCGACTTCAATGGCTGGGATCCGGACGCCACCCGGATGCGACGCACGAAGACCGGCGAGTTCAAGGTGACCGTCGACCTCGAGGTCGGCCGCGAGTACCAGTACCGGTACCTGCTGGACGAGAGCCGCTGGACCAACGACAACGCCGCCGACCGATACGTGCCGGCCGGCGTCGCCGACGCCGAGAACGGTGTCATCGTTGTCTGATCGGCGCGGCCATTGGCCGCCTGTTTGAGAACCCCCTCCCGCCCGGCGCGGTCGAGGGGGTTTTTCCATTGTGCCCACACGCTTCGATGACCTAGAATTCCAGGTATCAAGGCCCGCATTGAACGGAGCCTCCCGACAGGATCGCACCAACGCCCAGGCACGGACCACGATGCTCGAACGCCGACCCTTGCGCACGGACGCCTCCGCCGAGATCCTCGGCCGCATCATCGACGGATCGCTGCGGTCCGGCACCCGCATCAACGAATCGCACCTCTCGGTCGAGCTGGGCATCAGCCGCACGCCCCTTCGCGAGGCGCTCTTCGGCCTGGCCACCCGCGGCGTCCTGAGGATCGACCCCGGCCGTGGCTTCAGCGTGCCGCACTACACGCTTCGCGAGGTGAGCGAGCTGCTCGACGCCCTGGCCATCCTGCTGCCGGCCGCGCTCCGCGGCGCCGCCGCCTGGGACCTGAAGGACCAGGTCGAGGCCCGGAACTTGCTTGGTCGCGCGCGCCTGCAACGCCACGAACCGGCCGCCTTCTGCGAGCACGTCTATCTGCTGTTCGTGCTGATCGGCCGTCAGAGCGCGAACTCGATCCTGCGGGACGAATGTAAACGTCTATGTCAATTGATGTTGCGTTACCTGGGCGAGGCTCTGTCCCGCGGCTGGGATCCGAGCCGGACCCTGGCCGATCTGGACGCCTGCCTGCAAACCCTGCAGGGCAGCGACCGCGAGCGCGCGGGCGAGTTGCTGGCCACCGGTTTGCGACGGCTGGGGGAAGACCTCGCCGCCAGGTTCCCGGTCGCGCTGGAAGCGGGCGCCTGAAGGAGATCGGGGCATCGGGAGGGGATGCGTGGATCTACCGCTGGTGATCAACGGCACAGCCCTGCAATCCGGCCAGGTGATCACCGCCGACAAGCTCGTCGGCGCCAGGCTTCGCCGCGTCTCCACC
>CAZVWL010000110.1:0-9918 GCA_964630845.1 uncultured Fibrobacteraceae bacterium | reverse complement strand
TCCTCGAGGCGGAAGGAGCTGTCGAGGATGGTCTGCTCGTACTTGCTGTCGTTGCTGAACGAGCGCTGGTAGGGGTTGTCGAAGTCGACGTCGTAATCGCGGTAGATCGCCAGCAGGCTGAGGTTCTCCCACTGCGCGTACGCGTTGGTGATCCACGCCTGCGGGCTGTCGCCGCCCAGGAAGCCCGCCCGCGGGTCCTGCAGCCGCGCGTACTCGCCCTGCAGCGCCACGTTGCCCACGACGGCCTGCGCCTCGGCGCCGTAGATGCGCCGCCACTTGTACTCGGTGCGGGTGCCGGCGGCGGGGTCGTCGAACACGCTGCGGTAGCCGGCGGCGATCTCGCTGTCGCGGGCCTCCCAGTACTGGCTGTTGACCCCGCCGGAGAGCAGCGTCGACGGTCGCGGGTCGAAGCCGCGATCGTAGCCCATGTGCAGGCCGGTCAGACCGATGTACGTGCCGTGCCCGAGCAGGTACTTGACGTTGGCGCCCACCAGGTCCTCGCGGAAGGCGTTGCGGCGCAATCCCGTGGGGATTCCCCGGGCGTCGGCGAACCCGTCGATGACGCCCTGCGGCAAGCGCGGGTTCATGGTGACGTACCGGTTGATCGTGCTGTCGGGGTTCACGATCCCATCGCGCTCGGTCGACGAGACGAAAGCCGCGACGTGCACGTTGCCCGAGCGCGCCTCGATCGCCGCGCCCTGCAGCGCGTACTGGTGGGTCAGGCTGAGGTCGCTGCGGATGCCGAGCGGCCGCTTGTTCCAGCCGTAGCCGGTCTTGCGGAAGTGGATGAAGTCGGTGTTGTCCATGACCAGGCCGAGGCCGAAAGCGGCGCGGTAATGGCCGACCACGGCGCGCTTGACGTGCAGGGCGCCGAGGTCGACGCGGCGCACCTCGAAGAACCCTTTGGCCGTCTCGTCCCAGTTCTCCTCGCCGAGCGCGCGGTGGGTGCGGGCGCCGGCGCGCATGCCGCCGGGGATGATCACCCGCAGCTTGTGCGACATCGCCGGATTCAGCAGTTGCACGCCGGCCTTCAGGCCCAGCGTCACGATCGACACGTTGTCGTCGTCGCCGGCATACAGCGGCGTGTCGTAGTACCGAAGCTGGTAGTCGCCACGCACCCGCTGGTCGCCCTCGAGGTGGCTGTCGTCATAGACCACGAAATCGCGGATGTTACGGAACGCGTAATAATTCAGGCCGTCGCTCTGGCGTAGCTGCCGCGCGCTGGTGAAGCCGCCGAGGCGCTCGCGCGCGGCCAGGATCGACGCCGCATCCACGGGCGAGACGTTCTGGAAGCTCATCAGGTCGAAGAGGTCGAGCTGGTTGACGTTCCAGGGTTCCTGCAAGAGGTCGAGGTAGTCGTCGACCAGCCCCTCGTTCGATCCTTCCTGGTCGAGGTAGCTGCGCACCTGGCGGAAGCTGGCGGTCATGCGGGCGATCGCCTGGTCGCCGTCAGGCGGCGGCAGCACCGCCACCAGGGGACGGAGCGTGGCGATCACCTCGGGCGTGACGCCGTCGACCTCGGCGATGTCGAACAAATCGGTGAAGTAGCGGACGTAGGTGCGGTGGTCGAAGAGCGCGCGGGCGGTGGCCTCGGGGATCGGCAGGGCCAGCATCTGCTCGAGCGTGGCGCTGTTGAGGTCGACCTTGCCCTGTGCCAGGCCCCGGCGCGCGGCCACCTCCTGGGCCGCCGCGGGCATGGCCGCGGCCAGCGCGACGACGGCCAGCAGGGCGCCGAGCGCGACGCCGGCGAGCGCGCGCGGGCCGCCGTGGCCGGGCCGCGAGGCGCCGTTCGGTTGCGTCCGTGGTCTCACTTCGCCTCACCACCCCATGTCAGGCGCAGGCCGATCTGATGGGAGCTGTCGAGCACGCCGCCGCCGGTGGCGAACCCGTACTCGAAGGACAGGTTGCGGAAGGCGTAGCCGAAGCCCGCCGCCAGCTTGCTCGGCGCGGTCATGATGCCGGCGCGCAGGTGGAAGTCGTCGACCAGTTCCAGTTCGATGCCGCCGCGCCACTGCGTGTGCTCGCCCTTCTGGGCCTGGGCCTCGAGCGTCGTGATCACGCCGCTGTACGGCTGGTACGAGGCGCCGAGGTTCAGGCGCTGGGGCACCTCTTCCTCGTCCTTGCCGATCTTCGGCACGTTGGCGTTGTGCACGAGCACGCCGAGGCGGGTGCGGTCGTGCACGACCGCGAGCAGGGCGAGGTCGACCCCGACCGCCGTCGCGCTGCCGGGGTCCATGCCGCTGATCGTCTCGCCGAGCTTCAGGTGGTAGACGTTCAGCCCGTAACCGAAGGCCACCGACGAGTGCAGGTCCTGGAACAGGTAGACGCCGTGCGACAGCGTGAAGGTGGTCTCCTTCAGCAGGCTGGTGTCCTGGAAGGCGACCTTGAACTGGCGGAAACCGACGCCGAGCGCGCCGGCGCGGCCGGGCAGGTCGTAGGCGGCGCCGCCGTAGTAGAGCTTGGTGAAGTCGAGGCCGAACGGCTGCACGTAGCTGAAGCCGGCGGCGCCCATGGCGGACGGCAGTTCGGCCAGGCCGGCCGGGTTCAGGTAGGCGCCGTAGGCCGCGTCGGGCACGGCGACGCCGGCCTCGCCCATGGCGCGCGCCCGCGGGCTGACCATCACGTTCTCGAAGGCGGCCTCGGCGGTGGCGCCCGCCAGCAGGAGCGCCGCCGCGATCAGGGTCGTTGCCAGGTTCCGGTCCATCGTGCGTCCCTCGCTACTTCAGGCGCGTGGCCACGACCACGGGCGCAGTCTTGATGGTTTGCTTGCCGGTGGCGCGGTCCACCGCCTGCAGATGGATGACGTACATGCCGGCGCGCACACGCTCGAACACGCTGTCGCGGCCGTCCCAGGTGACTTGCAGGGGCGGCGGACCGTCGAAACGGTTGTCGTAGAGGGTCCGCACCAGGCGGCCGTCGAGGTCGAACAGGCGCACCTTGGTGTCGTGGCCCGGCAGGGTGGAGAACGAGAAAGCGAAGGTCTCGAAGTCCGGCAGGAACGTGCGCGCCGGCACCTTGAGGGTCACCCCGCTGAGCGGTCCGCCGTCGATGCGCGGGCGCGCGGGGTCGTAGGCGGCGATGGTGAACGTGCTCGGCAACGGCTCGCCCACCTCGTCGCGACCGCCCACGCCGTTGCCCGGAGGGCCGGGCTGACCGGTCTCGTCGGCGTCGACGCGGTGGTAGGAGAAGCCGAAGGCCGGGACCTCGAGCATGGGCTGCTGGGCGGCCACGGCGGTCTCGTCCTGGTAGGTCTCGCCGCCCACGGTCACGCCGGTCTTGCTGAAGCGCGTGCTGGTGCTGGTGCCCCAGAAGAAGACGTCGATGTCGGTGACCAGGTTGCTCGCGCCGTCCCAGTGGTAGAGCACGAGGCTCTCGGAGGCGTTGGTCAAGGTCGGCAGTTCGGAGGGGTTGCCGACGATGCTGTTGGACGCCCCCGGTTCGCCGAAGACCGGCCGCATGTCCGGCACGTTGTCGGGCACCGGTCCGTCCTCGAACAGCTCGATATGCGGCAGATACCCGAAGTAGTTGAAGAAGGCGTCCGAGCCGGCGATCGAGACGACGATCGTGTCGCCCGCGGCGATGGTATAGCCGTCGGGGAAGCGGGCATGGAAATCGAAGAAGGCGCCGCCGCCGATCGTGGTCTGCGACGGGTTGCCCTCGGCGATACGCCAGTAGAACTGGTTGCCCGGCGCATGGATGGCGTCGGTCAGGTAGTAGTCGCTGAGGTCGACGTCTTCGGCGTTCGGGTTGAAGATCTCGACGAATTCCTGGTCGTTGCCGGTGATCGAGACCTCGGTGAACAGCAGCTTGGAGGCCACGCCGGGCTCGACCGGCTCGCTGATCGTGTCGGTCTCGAACCCACCTTCCTGCGGCCAGACGGCCTCCAGGCCGCCCGTGTCGGCGACGACCAGGCGCCAGGCGAGCACGGTGCCGGCCGGGTACTGGCCAAGGACGGCCTCCCAGAAACCGCCGCCCTCGTCGCCGGCCTCGACGCTCTGTTGACCGCCGCCGTCCACGGTGTAGTAGACCGTGACCGAGGCGATCGGCGAGGCGCCCGCCTGCAGGCGCGCCCGCACGGTGACCTCGAGGTCGGCGACGGCATTCTGCAGGCTGACGGCCAGGATCAACGGCTCGGCCACGCTCGGCCGGGCGGGGTCGTACGGCTGGATCGAGAAGTTGCTGGACAACGGCTCGCCGACCTCGTCGCGGCCGTCCACGCCGTTGCCGGGCGGTCCGGGCTGGCCGGCTTCGCTCGCGCTCGTGCGGTGGTAGCTGTTGCCGAACGTGGGCTCGGTCGGGAACGGTTGCTGGTTGGCCACCGCCGTCTCGTTCTGGTACGTGGACCCTCCCACCGTCACGCCCGTCTTGCTGAAGCGCGTGTTGGTGCTGGTTCCCCAGAAGAAGATGTCGATGTCGGTGACCAGGTCGCTCGCGCCGTCCCAGTGGTAGAGCACGACGCACTCGGAGGCGTTGGACAACGTCGGCGTGGTTGCGCCCACGATGCTGTTCTGGCCGTCGATGTCGCCGAAGACCGGCCGCATGCGCTGGGCCGGCCCCGTGCCGAACAGCTCGATGTGCGGATAGAACCCGAAGTGGCCGTGGAAGGCCGCCGACCCGGCGATCGCCACCACGATGGTGTCGCCGGCGGCGACCGTGTAGCCGTCCGGGAACCGCGCGTGGAAATCGGCGAACGCGCCGCCGCCGACCGTGGTCTGCGAGGGGTTGCCCTCGGCGATCCGCCAGTAATACTGCTCGCCGGGCGCGTGGATGGCGTCGGTGAGGTAGTAGTCGCTGAGGTCGACCGGCTCGGCGTTGGGGTTGTAGATCTCGACGTACTCCTGGTCGGTGCCCAGGGTCGACACCTCGGTGATCAACAGCTTGCGCGCCTCGCCGCCGCCGCCCCCCCCCGCCCCGACGGTGAACGAACGCGGCGCCCGCGCGCCCTCGACCGGCCAGATGGCCACGCCGCCGCCGGCGCTCGTGGTGCGCAGGTACCACTGGACGACCGCGCCTTCGGCCTGGGCCGGGACCGGCGCCGTGAAGTTGTTGCCGCCACCGGCACCGGCGGTGACCTCCACCCAGCTGCCAGCATCCACGCGGTAGACCAGGACGATGGTCGGCGCGGCGCCCGTGGCCACGACCTGGGCCGTCACCGTGGTCGGCGCGCCGGCCACAGCCGCGCCCGCCGAGGCCGTCAGCGTGATCGGCGCGGCCGGGTGCCAGGCCGAAGGCGCCTGCGGCTGTCCCGGCGGCGTGTCCGCGACGATGGGCCAGCTCGCGTTCAGATCCTCGCCGGTCTCGTCGTGGCCGGTGATGCCGTTGCCGCCGGTCTGCGGTTCGGTGGTCTCGATGAGGTTGGCCCGCCGGAACGACTGGCCGAAATTGGGCGCGGCGGCCGGACCGCTCTGGCTGCCGACGGCGGTGTCGGGCTGGTAGCCTGTGACGGCGGTCTTGTCGACGCGGTAGCGGGTGTTGGCGCCCCAGAACAGGTAGTCGACATCCTGCACGGTCTCGCTGGTCCCATCCCAGCGGAAGAGCACGAGGCTGTCGGCGGTCGTGCCGAGGGCCGGCGTGTTGGTGTTGGCCGAGCCGAGTCCGCGCGCGATCGATCCCGTGAAGACCTCGCGCATCTCCGGCACGGTGTCCGGCGCGACGCCGTCCTCGAACAGCTCGATGTCCGGCAGAAAGCCGTAAGCCTGGTTGAACTGCGTGCTGCCGGCCAGGCTGACGACCAGCCGCTGCCCCGCCGCGATCGACATGCCGTGCGGGAACCGCGCCAGGAAGGTGCCCGAGGTGCCGCCGCCCACGTTCTGCCCGCTCACCACGTTCCAGTACAGCAGGCCCAGCTGGCTGTCGTGGCCGTTGGTGAGGTAGTAGTCGGACAGGTCGATCGAGGACGCCGTCGGGTTGACGACCTCGATGTACACGCTGCCGAAGGTCGTGTAGGGCGAACGGGCCTGGACGACGACCTCGCCGAGCAGCAGGTGGTCGGCGTCCTGGGCCAGGGCGACCGCCGGGCACAGCAACGCGAGCACCGGCAACAGGCATAGCCGCCGGATCAGGGTACTCCGGACTCGAGACATGGAGACACTCTCCCGATGGAATCTGCCGTCGACGGACGCACGGAGCGCCCGGAACCCGGCCGAAGCCGGAGGCGAGGGTGGGTCAAACAGTCCGATAATCGGGGGCAATAATCAAGGAACAATCAGGGTCGCCGGCCTGGCGGCGACCTCGCGGCCCAGGAACAGGGCCGCCTGCCGTTCGAAGTCGGCGGGTTCGTCCGTCGTGTAGAACGCCCGCGAGCCGCCGTCGCTCAGCCGGCTGGCCATCTCCGGGTGCCGTCGCAGGTAGTCGGCGAGGCTGTCCGCCACGATCCCGCCCTGCGCGATCACCGCGACGTGCGGCGCCAGTCGGGCCCGCAGCGCGGGCAGGAGCAGCGGGTAATGAGTGCAGGCGAGCAGGATCGCGTCGACGGCGGGGTCTTGCGCGAACAGCCGGTCGAGGTAGAGGCGCACGAAGTGGTCCGTACCCGGCCCCGCAAGCTCGCCCGCCTCGACCAGCGGCACCCACAGAGGGCAGGCTTGCTGCACCACGGCGAGGTCGGGCCAGAAGTTGGCGATCTCCAGACGGTACGACTCCGACTTCACCGTGCCGCTGGTCCCCAGGACGCCCACCCTGCCCGTGCGCGTGTGGTGGCCGATCACCTCGGCCGTCGGCCTGATGACGCCGAGCACGCGGCGGGTGGGGTCGGCGCTCGCGGGCAGGTTGCGCTGCTGGATGCTGCGCAGCGCCTTGGCGCTGGCGGTGTTGCAGGCGAGGATCACCAGGGGGCAGCCGCGGTCGAAGAGCCAGGAGACGGCTTGCCAGGTGTAGGCGTAGACGGTGGCGAAGCTGCGCGGTCCGTACGGAGTGCGCGCGTTGTCGCCGAGGTAGATGAAGTCGTGCTGCGGCAGCCGCGACTCGATGTCACGGAAGACGGTCAGGCCGCCGTAGCCGCTGTCGAAGATGCCGATGGGCGCCATGGCCATGGGTGGTGACGGGCCTGCTGGGCGTTGATGGGTCGACGAAAGCCCCCGGACCGCCGGGTGCCCCAGATTCGTATGCCAGGATCACACGCGGGGGCCGTCCTGGCAACCACGCGCCTACGCCGGCTGAGGGACCGCAACATTCTTCGCGGAAGAAAACAACATCCGCAGCTGGTCGCTCATCCCCTGCTCCGCCTGCCCCAGCACCGTCGCGATCCGCGGCGCCTCGATCGCCAGCCCGCTCAAGGTCTCGGTGATGTCGCTCAGCGCGGTCAGCTCGGCCTTGGTCTGCTCGAGCTGCTTGCGGACCTCGGTGAAGATGATGCCGAAGGTGGCGGCCTGGTCGAGCCGGTGCGCCTCGACGAGCCCGCCGAGCTGGATGAACTCGAGCGTGAGCATCGTCTTGCGCAGGTCCTCGGTCGTGCTGCCGAGGGAGCCCAGCTCGTGGCCGAACGTCGTCAACGAGGCGACCGCCTGCTCCACGGTGCGCACGAACGCCAGGCGCAGGTCGTCGATCATGCGGCGATGGCTGTCGTCTTGCGCGCCTTCGTTGGCGGTCCCGACGATCAGCTCGTGGCAGAAGACCAGGATCATCTCGGTCTGCAGGCGCGCGCCGGCCAGGTTGAAGATGACGCCGGCGAGGGTCTCGGAGGTCTCGCCGATGCGCTCGATCAATCCGGTCACGACGCGGGAGACGTCGCCCGACACCTCGCCCAGATTGCCGGCGATGACGCCGAGCCCGGCCCCCTCGGCGCCGAGCCGCGCAGCCTTGACGGCCGTGTTCAGCGAGATGTAGCGGAACACGTGGGTCAGTTGCAGGACCGACGTCGAGGTGTCCTGCAGCTTCGTGTTGAGCGCCACGAAGGAATCGAGGCGCAGGAACAGCCGCGACAGGTGCTCGTACGCGGACAGGCAGCCCTCGTAGATGGCGCGGATCGCCGGATCGCCGCCACGAGCCGGCAGCGCGGGCACGACCCTGGCACGGCCGCCGGCCAGCGTCGCGTCGCGTTGTTTGAGCTCCTCGCGCAGCGCCGCGCGCATGAAGGCGTCGTAGTCGGCATGGCCGAGCTCGCGCAGCGCGGCCTGCAGACGCTCGGCGGCGGCGTCCATCGACTGCTCGCCGTTCTTGCCCTCGGCCACGGCCGCGGCCTCGATCCCGACCAGCTCGGCGTACAGGCGCTTGACGACCTCGAGCGTCGGCGAGGTCGGCTTGAAGCGGACCGACAGGTAGCCGTCGCCGATGGGGATCGCCAGGGCGACCACCCAGTAGTAGCGGCCGTCCTTGGCCAGGTTCTTGACGTAGGCCGCGACCGCCTCGCCGCGCTTCAGGTAGCTCCAGAACAGCCGGAAGATCGACCGCGGCATGTCCGGGTGCCGTATCACGTTGTGCGGCGAGCCGACCAGCTCGGCGAGGTCGTAGGCCGCGATGCGGGCGAAGACCTCGTTGCCCGCCTTGATCACGCCGCGCCGATCGGTGGTCGAGAAGAACAGCTCGTGGGGCTGGAAATCCCGCGAGGCGTCGATCGGCATGATGTTGGACTTGCTCATCGCAGCACCCGGTGTCGCTGGAGGATGGTCCGTGGCAGACGGTCGGCCGCGCGCCGATCGCCACCGTTCGGTCGGGCTGTTATCGTCCGCGCTGGTAAGACCTTGAGCGAAGCTGCCGGAAATCCGGTTCTCCCTTATCATCAACGCCGTGCCCCGGTGTGCCCCGCCGCCGGGATCGCCACGAGGCCGAACCGGAGGACCGACCACCGATGCCCCGCGACCCCTTCGCGCCGTTGACCCGCAAGCAGCGCCAGCGCGCCCTCGTCCTGCGCGCGCAGCGCCTGCTGTCCCGGGCGAAACCGGGCGCCAGGCCCGCGCTCCGCCGCGACGGCCCGCCCAGCCTGGTCGTGATCGGCGTCGACACCCTGCGCCGCGACCACGTCACGCCGGCGTTGACCCCCGAGATCCTCGGCCGGGCCGCCGGCGGGGTCGACCTCGCCGACGTCATGGCCCCCGCCCCCTGGACACTCCCCTCGTTCGCCGGCGCCCTGACCGGCCTGATGCCGAGCCGGCACGGCGCGCGCCTGCGCGGCGAGGTCCGCAACATGGACCGCCAGCCCCCCGAACGCCTGCGCCCCGAGGTCGTGACCCTCGCGCGCCACCTCGCCGGCCGCGGCTGGCGCACCGCCGCCTTCTACGCCAACCAGTTCTTCGCCTTCGGCCTGGCCGAGAGCTTCCAGGAACACCGCTACCTGAACCTGCGCGCGGACGACCTGCTCGACGCGGCGCTGGCGTGGCTGCGCCGCCACGCCGACGAACCCTGCTTCTGCTTCGTGCTGCTGAACGACCCCCACGAGCCCACCACGCCGCCGCCGGACCTGCTGACTCTTGAACTCGAGCGGCTCGACCTCGCCGGCCCCGCCCCCGACGCGCGCGAACTGCGCCACCTGGCCGCCTGGGGCGACCCCGCGCGACCCCAGACCCACCTCGGCCTCTGCGGCTGGCCGCTGCCCGAACCGGCCCGACGCGCGCGCGACCTCAAACGCGCGGTGTACCGCGCCACCGTCAGGCAGGTCGACCGTGCCGTGGGGCGTTTCTGCGCTCGGCTCGAACGCCACCAGCTGGCCGCGCGCACGCAGGTCACGGTCTTCAGCGACCACGGCGAGGAGTTCTGCGACCACGCCGCCGAGGCCCGCACCTGGGACCACGACCCGCGGCAGGTGCGCGGCATCGGCCACGGCCACTCGCATTTCCAGGAGTTGCTGCACGTGCCCTGGCTGAGCTGGGGTCCGGGCGTGCCCGCGCTCGGTCGCCTGGACCTGCCGGCCTCCCTGCTCGACCTCGCCCCCACCCTCGCCGACTGGCTCGGCGCCGGGCCCTTCCACCTGCCGCCGGACTCGGTCGC
>CAZVWL010000109.1:0-9928 GCA_964630845.1 uncultured Fibrobacteraceae bacterium | reverse complement strand
GTCGCGCGGCACGGCGAGGTCGAGCAGCAGCAACGGCCGCTTGCGCCGGCGCAGCTGGGCCAGCACCGCCTCGCCGCCGATGACCGGTTCGCTGGCCCCGGTGGCCGACACCACGAGGTCGGCCCACTCCAGTTCCGCCGGCCCCGGCGGGAACGCGGTCACCCGGCCGCCGAGCAGGTCGGCCACCACCTTGGCGTTGGCCTCGGTGCGGTTGGCCACCCGCCACTCGGTGACGCCGGCGGCGCCGAGGTGGTTGGCCGCCAGCCGCGCGGTTTCGCCCGCGCCCACCAGGAGCACGCGGCGACCGGCCAGCGACCCGAAGATGCGCTGGGCCATCTGCACCGCCGCGCTCGCCACCGACACGGCCCCTTGGCTGATGCCGGTGCGGTTGCGCACGTCCTTGCCGGCCTCCACCGCCCGCAGCAGGGCCTTGTTCAGGATGTTGTTGGTGGACCCGACCTCCAGCGCCCGCGCGTAGGCGTCCTTCAGCTGCCCGAGGATCTGCACCTCGCCGAGCATCTGGCTGTCCAGGCCGGCCGCCACGCGCACGAGGTGGCGCATGGCCTCGTCGTCGCGCAGCACGTAGGCCGCGGTGGTCGCCTCGGGTTGCAGACCCGTGAGCTGGGCGTACAGGCGGCGCAGCTCGTCTTCCTCGTGGTGATGGATCGGCGACAGGTAGATCTCGGTCCGGTTGCAGGTGCTGAGGATCGCCGCGCCTTCGAGATTGGTCGAGCCGGCCAGCAGGCGCAGGGCGACTTCGACCTGCGGGGCCGACATCGCCGCGCGCTCGCGCACCTCGAGCGAGGCGGTGCGGTGGTTCAGGCCGATCAGCTCGAGCCTCACGCCGCCCTCCCCTGGAAGATCTCGACCACCGAGATGCACAGCAGCGTCATCACCAGGCCGGACATGATCACGCAACCGACCGCCAGGTGCGTCGCCGACCACCAGCGCCGCCGGTCGATCGCCACGAGCAGCGCGAGCAGGGCCGTCAAGAGCAGCATCGGGTGCAGGTGGCTGATCACGGTCGGTTCGTCGCCGCCGCGCAGGCCGGTCCAGGCGAACGCCGTCACCACGCTGGCGACGATGAGCGCCGAACCGGCGGTCAAGGTCACCCGGCGCAAGCGGTCGAGGTCGCCCAGCGACGGCAGGCGCTGGAACCAGGCGTCGAAGCGCCGGTTGCGGATCTGGCGGTGCAGGATCACGTAGCCCGCCGCGAACACGCCGCACCCCAGCAGCATCGCCACGCCCGCCAAGGACAGCGTCACGTGCAAGGCGATCTCCGGCCCCTTGAGGCTCCGATGCAGGTCGACCGCCGGGCGCAGGCCGAGCACCAGCCCCAGGACCATCAACGCCACGACGCCGAGCAACGGCAGCACCACGAAGAGCCGCTGGTCAACCCGGCGCTGGGCGTAGCACTGGCCGAACCAGACCAACCCCGCCAAGAAGAACGCAAGCTGACCGGGCTTGACCAACGGCAACTGTCCCTGGTCGAAGGTGACGGCGACGATCCAGAACAGAACCAGCGCGGCCGCGCCCCACCCGAGCTGCACGGCCACGCGCTCCAGGCCGTGATCCTGACGTCGCACCAGGATGCCCCAGATGCCCAGCAGGACACCGAACCCGACCAGCAGGAGCTGCGGGGCCACCAGGTACAGGAACTGCTCCATCGTCAGGACTCCGGGCTGCAGGTTGGTGGAAGGCGATCCAGGACCAATCTTAGGCGATGTCGACCGATTACTCAAATCCGCGGGATCGTTTCCCGGGGGCCGCGGCCGGCTTGACGCCGGGGCGGGCCGGTGCCAGAATTGCCGCAAGGGATGGTCTGTCGCCTCGATAACGTGTGTCCGCCAGCAGTTCGGGGCCCGAGATGACCACGCAGCCGCGCGATGAACGGGAGCCCATCGACCACCGCCAGGCCGCCGTCCTGCGGGGCCTGGTCGACGCCGCCCCCATCGGCATCGGCCTGGTTCGCCACCGGATCCTCGGCTGGGTGAACCGCCAGTTCGAGGCGCTGATCGGCTATACGGCCGCCGAGTTGCAGGGCCAGTCGGCCCGCATGCTCTACCCCGACGATCGTGAATTCGAACGAGTCGGGAACATCAAGCACGCTCAGGTCGCCGCGCACGGAGTCGGATCGATCGAGACCCGCATGCTGCGCAAGGACGGCGCCGTGATCGACGTGCTGCTCAGCTCCGCGGCACTGGCGCGCGACGATCTCGACGCCGGCATGGTCTTCACGGTGCTGGACATCACCGAACGCAAGCGCCACGAATCGATCCTGCTGGAGCGCGATCGCGCCACCGCCGCGCTCTTCGCCAACCTGCCCGGCATGGTGTACCGCTGCCGGAACGACGCGCAGTGGACGATGGAGTTCCTCAGCGAGGGCTGCCGCGATTGCACCGGTTTTGCGCCGGAGGCCTTCCTGGGCAACGCCGAGATGGCGTACGGGGACCTGATCCATCCCGAGGACCGCAGCCGGGTATTCGACGAGATCCAGTCGGCGCTCGCCCGTGGCCAGGTCTTCGAACTGGAGTACCGCGTGGTTCTGCCCGGACGCGGCAAACGCTGGTTCTGGGAGCGAGGGCGCGGCCTTCAGGACGCTGACGGCACCCTACGCGGCCTCGAGGGCTTCATCACCGACATCACGAACTACAAGCAGCTCGTGGCCCAGACCCTGCAGACGAGCAAGCTCGAGGCGATCGGCCAGCTCGCCGGCGGCATCGCCCACGACTTCAACAACCTCCTGCAGGTGATCAACGGGTACGCCGCCCTGCTCGCGGACGACCTCGCCGCCGGTCGGCCCGATCCCGCCCATCTCGACGAGATCCGCAAGGCCGGCGATCGCGCCGAGAAGCTCGTCCGGCAACTGCTCGCGTTCAGCCGCCGGCAGATCCTGCAGCCCCGCGAGGTCGACCTGAACGAGCTGGGCGACGGGCTGTTCGCCATGATCAAACGCATGCTCGGCGAACACATCGAGTTCTCCTTCAGCAAGGATCCGGGCCTTGGCCGGGTGAACGCCGACCCTGCCCAGCTCGAGCAGGTGCTGATGAACCTCGTCCTGAACGCCCGCGACGCGATGCCCGGCGGCGGCCGTCTGGCCGTGGCGACGAGCGACCTCGTGCTCACGCAAGAGGATTGTCGCCAGCTTTCGGGCGCCAGGCCCGGACGACACGCCAGGATCATGGTCAGCGATACGGGCGAGGGCATGGACGCGTCGGTGCTCGCGCAGGTCTTCGAGCCATTCTTCACCACCAAGGAAGTCGGCAAGGGCACGGGCCTGGGCCTGCCGATGGTCTACGGCATCGTGCAGCAGCACGGCGGCGCGATCGGCGTCGCGAGCGAACCGGGTCGGGGCACGACCTTCAGCGTCTACCTGCCGGTCGTCGACGGGATCGGCGCGGACACCGCCGGGTCCGTGCGCCGAGACCCCCTCGCCGCGGGCGGCACGATCCTCGTGGCGGAAGACGACGAAGCGGTGCGACGGCTGACGCGCCGCATGCTCGAGAAGGCCGGCTACACGGTGCTGGTCGCCACCAGCGGCGACGAAGCGGTCGCGGTGGCCCGCGAACACCCCGGCGTGCTGGATCTCGTCGTGCTCGACCTCGTGATGCCGGGCTCCAGCGGCCACACCACGCTCGACATCCTGCGCGGGCTCGTGCCTGACCTGCCGATCCTCTTCTGCACCGGCCACGACGTGTCGCTGGCGCCGCGAACGTCACCGCTGGGCGATGGGCTGGCGTGTCTGCACAAGCCGTTCACGCAGGACGCGCTCCTGCAGGAAGTGAAGCGACTGCTGGTGGCGGCCGACCGGCGGGATCCAGCATAGACCGCGCCCCGCCGACCACGACGGTGATCGGCGGGGCGCTCGTCAAACTCGATGCGGTCGTCGCTCAGCGCTGCTTGGCCGGCCTGGACCCGACCTTCGCCGCCTTGTCGTAGACGCCCTCGTAGCTGAATTCCGGCTGGAACTGCATGACGCTCTGCACGGTCGGCACGCCGCCGGTCACGACGATGTCGAAGACGTGCCACCAGCCCGTCTGGTCGGCCCCCTGCAACGGCACGTCGGCCGCCTCGTAGATCCGGAGTTCGCCGCCGAGGCTCAACTGCACCACGGCGCCGGAGTTGCGCAGGTCCGCGCTCGAGTCCCCGCTCCAGTTGTGCACCCAGTACTGGAACCGGCCGTTGTAGAGCCGCGTGCCGGTGATGATCTCCGGGCCGTACGAGCTGGTGTCGTCGGTGTCGAGCGCCGCGAACGGGTTGTCGCTGTAGTCACCCATGTTGCCGAAGTAGATATGGTAGTAGTCGTATCCGTCGTCCCAGGTCATCGGCACCAGCAGGTGCGAGTCCAGGTCGCTCGGCGATTCGCCCCAGGTCAGGCTGATGCTGTACGCCGGCACCACCAGCACGAGTTCCTGGCCGGCGGGCAAGACGTGCGGGCACACGTCGCCGACGGCCACGCGCAGCGGCTCGCTCGCGCGGCTGCCGGCCATGGCCCAGACGTCGGTCAGCGCGTTGCGCAGCGCGCGTACGTTGTACACGCCGCTGCTGTTGGTGAACACCTCGTCCATGATCGCGTTGTCCACACCACGGCTGATCACGCGCGCGCCGGCGACCGGCAGGCCGTTGTCGTCGACCACGGTGCCGGTGATGCTGCAGATGTCCTCGACCGGCAGGTCCCAGTTCCAGGTGGTGAAGTGGGCGACGTCGGCCGTGTAGACGTTGCCCGCGAGCGTCGCTTCGCCTTCCTCGTACCAGCGGCCGTCATCCTCGTTGAACCACCACATGGGAATCGTCGGCGGCGCGGTAGCGGCCTTGGTCGGGTCGATCGTCAGGCTGAGGGCGGCGGTGACCCCGTCGGCCAGCCGCAACGGCGTCTTGTTGACGTCGTACAGGTTGACGGTCATGAACCCGTACGAGATGAACGGCACCTCGGTGACGCCGTCCTCGCGGATGCCGGCGAACTCGCCGGGAAACGCGCCGTAGTAGGTCTCGTCGCTGGGGACCATGGCCGACAGCTCGACGATGACGTCGCCGGCGTAGGGCTGGCCGGCGCCGGTGACGAAGCTGTTGGCGCCGAAATCGACCTCGCCCGTGCCATCGGAGGTCGCCGCCTGGCCGCCGGCGGCGCCGTCGACCGTGGCGGTCTCGGCGTCCAGCAGCGCGATGTTGTCGTAGTGCGTCGTGCCGCCCAAGGTCACGGTCAACGCGCGGAAGGTCGGCATGTAACCGTCGCGGTTGATCATCACCACGGTCGGCCCGACCGGCACGGCGGCCAGGACGAAGTAGCCGTCCTGGTTGGTCGTCGTCGTCATGGTGCCGGCGGCGACCGTCGCCCCGCCAAGCGGGAACCCTCCGACGGCGCGAACGATGCCGGAGATCGTGCCGGCGTCCTCCGTGCCGGGGGGAGGAGGCGGCGTGGGACCACTATCGTCATCATCCGAGCAACCCCAGACCAGGCCCAGCATCAGCAGGGCGGCCAGAAACGGGATGATCAGGTTCTTTGTCCGTCGCATGGTGTGTTCCTTTCTGCTCGTTCTTCCTGTTGGCGAACCGGTTGGACCGGCCCGCGATCAAACTCCCCGCGGCGAATGCAAGATGCGTGCTAGCAAGCGGATCGCTGATCGTCAGCCGGCCCGTCGGACGCTGTTCTCGGCGATCCGCGACCAGATAACCGGCGCAGGCACCAGAAATGCGCGTCGATTATCAGTATTCACAATCGGGATCTTCCTGCCGGGGCAGAGGCCCGTCAAGGGCGAATCATGCCGGTCGCGGTCAGGGCCGGGGCAGCACCAGCGTGAAGGTCGACCCCACCCCCGGCGTGCTCGCCACCGTCACGTCGCCCCCGTACAGCGCGGCGATCTTCCTGGTCGTGGACAGCCCCAGTCCCGATCCCTCGATGTGCTGGGTCTGCTCGTTGCGGATGCGCACGAAGTCGCCGAAGAGCCGCGCCGCCTCGGCCTCGGTCATGCCGATGCCGGTGTCGCGGACCGCGATGCGGACCGCGCCCCTGGTCTCGGCGACGGTCACGACCACGCGGCCGCCGTCGCGGTTGTACTTGATCGCGTTGGAGACGAGGTTGCCGACCGCGATCTCGACCTCGCCGCGATCGACCACCGCCATGATCGGCCCGACGGCCTCGAGCGCCAGCGTGATCCGGCGATCCGCCGCGGTCGGCTCCTGGGCCTCCAGCACGCCGCGCGCCAGCTCGGCGAGGTCGGTCTCGACGAGCTCGCGCGCCATGGTGCCGGACTCGATGCGGGTCATGTCGATCAGGTCGGTGATCAGCTTGCGCATGGCCCGGATGCGGGCCTGAGAGCGGGTGACCGGCCGCTCGAGATCCTGCAGACCGGCGTCGCGCAGCCTGGTCTCGATCACGTTCAGGTAGCTCTCGACGGCGTTCAGCGGCGCCTTCAGCTCGTGGGCCAGGACGGAGATGAACTCGAAGCGGATGCGGCGGCGCTCGTCGGCCAGGCGCCTCGCCTCGCGCGCGAGCAGCAGCTGGCTGGTCGCCTTGCGGATGACCGTGCGCAGCTCCTGCGGCGTGAACGGCTTGGCCAGGAAATCGAACGCGCCCTGCTTGGTGGCGGTGATCGCGGTCTCGAGCGAGGCGTAGGCCGTGATCATGACGGTGACCATGTCCAGGCCACGCCCCTGGATCTCGGCCAGTACGTCCAGGCCGCTGATGCCGGGCAGCTTGTAGTCCAGCAGCAGGATCGCGGGCGGGCGCTCGCCGATCACGGCGAGGGCTTGCTCGCCGCTGGCCGCGGTCTGCACCGTGTAGGAGACGTCGGCTTCCGGTTCCTCGAACCGCGCCGTGAACCCCTCCAGCACGCGCGTCGCGCCGTCCCGCATGCCGGGCTCGTCATCGACCACGAGGATGTTCAGGGTCTGTTGCATGGTCAACCCAGGCGCTCGCTGCGCTGGTAGCGTGGGATGCTCACGGTGAAGGTGGTGCCGGTGGGGCCGGCGGCGGGGTCGTCATTCGACACCACGGTGATCGCCCCGCGGTGCATCTTGACGATGCCGTAGGCGACGGAGAGCCCGAGCCCCGTGCCCTTGCCGAGCTGCTTGGTCGTGAAAAAGGGCTGGAACAGGCTGTGCATGTGCTCCGGCTTGATGCCGTGGCCGGTGTCCTGCACGCTCAGCACGAGGTGATCTCCCTGCTCCGCCGACGCGAGGACCAGCCGCCCGCCCTGGGGCATCGCGCCGCAGGCGTTGGCGATCAGGTTGGTCATCACCTGGGTCATCTGCTCCGGATCCATCTCGCAGGCGTCGTCCACGTGGTCTCGTTTGATCTCGACCACGACCTCGGCCGGGATCGGCACGCTGAGCAGCACCTTGTCGAGGAACGCGCCGACGCTGACCGTCCGCAGCGCCAGGCGATTCTCGCGGGCGAAGTCCAGCAGGTTCGCGACGATGCGCTTGCAGCGGTCGGCCTGCTCGGCGATCAGGGCCAGATCGCGGCCCACGGCGGCGTCGCCCACCTGCTCCTTCACGAGGTGGGCGTACATCAGCACCACGCCGAGCGGGTTGTTGATCTCGTGCGCGACGCCGGCCGCCAGCTGGCCCATGCTGGCCAGCCGCTCGTTGTGCATGAGCTGCTCCTGGGTGTTGCGTAGCTGCTCATGGCTGAGCGAAAGCTCGCTGACGGTCTTCTGCAGCTCGCCGATCGCGTAAGGCAAGCACATCTCGCTCTCGGCCAGGCCGGCGTGGATCGCCGCGGCGTGCTCGCGGCAGGTGTGGTAGCCGCAGGCGCCGCAGTTCAGCTCGTCCTGGACCGCGCGCTTGCCCATGCGCTCCAGAATGAGGTCGATCTCGCCCGCCGACGGCAAGGCCAGGCGCTGGTTGCGGTCGGTGTACCGGCGCGACAGATCGAGGTCGGCGAGGTCGGCGAGGTCTTGCCGCCAGCGCGCCTCGTCGTGATCGACGAGGCGGCCCCTCACGTAGCTGCTCACCCGGCTGCGTCGCGTGAACAACGGGTCCTTGCTGGTCATGCCGGCGCCCATCACGCAGCCGTGGCAGAACAGGATCTCTACGAGGGCGCCCTCGAGGGCGCCGCTGACCAGGTCCTCCAGCGCCGCGCCGAACCGCGCGCGGCCGTAGGCGGCCACCACGTCGTTGGTCAGCAGATCCTCCACGATGCCGGAAGCCTGCAGGAACCCCGCCGAGATGGGGAACAGCGCGCCCAATCCGGGTCGCGGCCCGTCGAACTCGGACGGCTCGCAGGCCGCGGCCTCGATGCCGCGCATGGCCAGGAATCGCCGCAGCTCCGCGAACGTGAGCACCGCGTCGACGGCCCCGGCCACCTCGCCGTCGCGCGCCTCGACCTTCTTGCCCAGGCACGGCCCGATGAACACGATCCCCAGGTCCGGACCATGTCGGCGCCGCATGGCCCTGGCCATGGCCACCATCGGCGAGACGATCGGCGCCAGGGAGGCGATGAGCTCCGGGTGGTAACGCTCGACGAACCCCACGACGGCCGGGCAGGTCGTCGCCACGTGCCGGCGGCCACGTGCCTGGTCGTACAGGTGCCGGTAACGCTCGGCCACCAGGTCGGCGCCGAAACCGACCTCGGCCACCAGGTCGAAGCCCAGCGCGCGGACCATGCCCACCAGCGTGCGATGGTCGACCTCGCCGAGGAACTCGGCCGCGAAGCTGGGCGCGACGATCGCGGCGACGGGCCTGCCGGAGGCCAGCAACGCCTCCACGTCACCGATCGTGCACACGCCCACCTTGGCGCCCTGCGAGCAGACCTGCACGCAGTTGCCGCAGCCGATGCACCGTTCGGGCACGACCTGCGCCTGCCCGTCGGCGATCCTGATCGCCTTGGCCGGGCACTCGCGCACGCAGGTGAAGCACACGCGGCAACGGTCCGGCACGGTCTGCACGAAGCAATGGGCAAGTTGACCGGTCACGACGCGACACCTCGTTCCCGCGGCAGGCCGGCGCCGTCCGCACCGACCCCTCCGACGGCAAGATGGTGAGCAATTTCCCTGCCGACAAGCGCGGGTCCGGAGGGCGCACGTCGGGGGGCGACCAACCTCGCTCGAACCCGACCATATGTCAATCGGATAACATTTGTTGCGTTCCCGAAACAGGGCGGCGCCACGTGACGATAAACGCCGGCGAACCAACGCCTGGAGGGCCCCCGGCCGCGCGCCGTGTCCATCAAGATGTTATCCAATAACAAGATACGGCAACCAACACCGCTCGAGAAGTGGACGGAACCCGCCCGGAAGCGGAACCGCAGCTATTGACAATTGATTATCTGTCGGCAAGAATCGCCGCTCGTCAGTCTGGAAGATCGCCGCGACCGCGGGTGAGGTTGATATCCACCGAACAGGTCTTCCGCCGGCATTCGCTCGCACCACCGGCCCCGTCTCGTCCGAAAGGAGCCCCCGATGGCCAAGATCCTCATCGTCGACGACGATCCCGATGTCGTCGAGGCGTGCCGCCTCGTGCTCGAACACGCGCACCACAAGGTCGTCGGCGCCGGCAATCGTCCGAGCGGCATGCGGGCCGTGACCGCCGAAGCGCCGGACCTGCTCATCCTGGACGTGATCATGGACGAGCCCGATGACGGCATCGCCATGGCCCAGGAGCTGCGCCGCCAGGGCTTCGAGAAGCCCATCCTCATGCTGACGAGCATCGGCAAGGTGACGGGGCTGACCTACGGCAAGGACCCCGACCTGGTGCCGGTGGACGACCTGGTCGAGAAACCCGTGGACCCGGCCATCCTCGTGGCCAAGGTCGCCGCCCTGCTCGGCGGCAAGGAGGGCTGACGCCATGCTGCTGACCGAGCGCGAGCAACTGAGCGCCGACGTGGACGCCTGGACCGAACGTTACGGCCGCGACCGCAGCGCGATGCTGCCGATCCTGCAGGCGATCCAGGCCAAGCACCACGAGATCTCGCCGTTCGCGATGCAGG
>CAZVWL010000108.1:0-10000 GCA_964630845.1 uncultured Fibrobacteraceae bacterium | reverse complement strand
GGTCTTGTTGTGGCTGAAGATCAGCGTCGGCCGCTCCAGCTCGGCGATCACGTTGGCCATCGTGAAGGTCTTGCCCGACCCGGTCACGCCGAGCAGCGTCTGCCGGTTGCGGCCGGCCCGGACGCCGGCCACGAGCTGGCGGATGGCTTCGGGCTGGTCGCCCGTCGGCACAAAAGGCGCGTGCAGGTCGAAGAGCGCCAAGGTCAGTGGCCGGCGCCGAGCGCGGCGCGGTCGAGGATCACCGGCTGGTTGGGCCGCCATCGTTGCACGGGCTGCGCCACGCCGTTGAGCGTGACCTCGGTGCCGGGCAGGGGGTCGAGGATGAGCGTGAAGTTGTCGTTGGCGCCCCAGTAGGCGACGTACCCCCCTTGCACGGCGTAGGCTTCGCCGTGGCGCAGGTTCGCCGCCGGCAGAGCCAACGGCCGCTGCGGCCAGATGACCGGCACGGCGGCGGCCTGGCCGTCGCGGCGCACCGAGCAGTTCGCCTCACGCGGCAGCAGCACCCGCAGCACGAGCGCGAACTGCTCGCCGCCGTGAAAGAGCAGCGCTGGATCGCCGCGCACCGGCGTCGGCAGGTCGCCGGGCGCCCAGGTGGAATCGCTGCCCGCGGCCGGGCCAGCGCCGGGCGGCGACTGGGCGTCGACCACCGGCGCGGCCCCGGTCGAGTCGTGGGCCGGCGGCCGGCTCGTCCCGTGCAGATCCGACCGTGCCGGGCGTAGCCAGAGGAACCAGACGGCCGCCGCCGCGATCACCGCCACGACCAGGGTGGACACGACGAAACGCCGCCACGGCGTGCCGATGTGCGTGACCGAAACCTGGTCCTCCGTCCAGACCATGCCGGCGCCGCGGCCGGTCGGCGCGGCATCGGGACGGCCGGCGATCTGGTCGTAGAGTCCGACGACGGCCGCGGCGTCGGCCCCGGCCCAGGACGCGTAGTTGCGCAGGAAGCTCTTGATGTAGAGCGCGTCGGAGAGCTGATGGTACTCGTCGCGTTCGATCGCCTCGAGCAGGCGCAAGGGGATCTTGGTGCCCTCGTGCGCCTCGTCAAGCGTCGCGCCGCGCGCCAGGCGCGCCGCCCGCAGCACCTGGCCCGGGGTCTGCGGCGGGATGTCCTGCGCCATGATCGTCCTCCATCGCGGGCTCAGCCGGCCAGCCCGGCGAGCCGCTCACGCAAGCGGGCGGCGGTGGCCTCGTTCTCGGCCAGCAGGTCGCGCTGCTGCTGCACGACCGCGGCCGGCGCGCTCGTCACGAATTTCTCGTTCGCCAGCTTGGCCCGGCAACCGGTCAGCCAGCCCTCGACCCGGTCCAGTTCCTTGCTCAGACGCTCGCGCTCGCGCTCGAGGTCCACCAGGCCGGCCATCGGCAAGAAGACCTCGACCTCGCCGACCACGGCGACACCCGCCGGCGTGGGCGCCGGCGTGCCGTGCACGACCTCGACCGATTCGAGCTTGGCCAGCAACGCGACGAGGTCGGCTCGCTCGGCCAGCGAGGCCACCCGGTCGGCGCTCGTCACCCGCAGCACGCCGCGGCCCCGCTTGCCCGGCGGCACCTGCAGTTCGCTGCGCAGGTTGCGCAGGGCGCCGGTGATCTCCATGACCTCGGCGAACGCGGCCTGCGCACCGACGAGCGCGGCCGGGCCGGTCGCCGTCGGGAACGGCGAGACCATCAGGCGACCGCGGGCGGCCGGTAGCCAGCTCCAGAGCTCCTCCGTGATGAACGGCATCACCGGATGCAGCAGCTTGTAGCTGAGCCCGAGGCAGAGCTGGGCCACCAGCAAGGCCGGCGCGCGCCGCCGTTCGTCCCGCAGGCGCGGCTTGATGGCCTCGAGGTACCAGTCGCAGAATTCGTGGCGGAAGAAGTTGAAGGCGCCGTACGCGGCGTCGTTCAGACGCCGGCGCGCCATGTGCTCGTTGGCCTCCGCCGCGGTCACGATCAGGCGGCCGAGCACCCAGCGGTCCTCCAGCGCCAGGTCGGCGTCGGCCAGCTGGAGCGGCGGGGCGGCGCCGAAGGTATCCCGCCAGACCGCCGCGAACGCGGCGCCGGGCGCGTCGTCCCAGCCGCGGCCCGCGGTCAGCTCGAGCGCGCCCGGCGCGGGCTCTTGCCCGGCCGCGGTCGCCGCGAGGCCGGCCTCGTCCCAGGCGCCGAGCACCAGCTTGGTGGCCTGGAAGATCTTGTTGCAGAAGTTGCGGCCCACCTCGAGCGAGGCCTCGCTGAAGAAGATGTCGGCGCCGGTGGGCGTCAGCATGACCAGCGAGCAGCGCAGGGCGTCGGCGCCGTAGGTCTCGATGAGGTCGATCGGGTCGGGGCTGTTGCCCAGCGACTTGCTCATCTTGCGGCCCTCGGCGTCGCGCACGATGCCCGTGAACAGCACCTCGCGGAACGGCGGTTCCTGCAGGAACGCCTGGCTGGCCATGACCATCCGGGCCACCCAGAAGAAGATGATGTCGGCCGCCGTGACCAGGACGGTGGTGGGATGGAAGCGGTCGAGGTCGGCCGTGCGCTCGGGCCAGCCGAGGGGCGAGAACGTCCACAACCAGCTGCTGAACCAGGTGTCCAGCACGTCGGGATCCTGCTCGAGGCTCGTGCCGCCGCAGCGCCGGCAGGTGTTGGGCGCCTGGTCCTGGACCAGCTCGGCGTCGCAGTCCTGACAATACCAGACCGGCAGGCGGTGTCCCCACCACAGCTGGCGGCTGATGCACCAGTCGCGGATGTTGGTCAGCCAGTTCTGGTAGACGCCGACCCAGCGCTCGGGATAGAGCTTGACCGTGCCGTCGGCGACCGCCGCGGCGGCCGGCTCGGCGAGGTCCTTCATGCGCAGGAACCACTGCTGGCTGAGGTAGGGCTCGATGATCGTGCCGCAGCGGTCGTGGTGCCCGACCTGGTGCACGTGCTTCTCGACCTTCGCCAGCAGGCCCGCCTCTTCGAGCGCGGCGACCGTGCGCTGGCGGGCCTCGAAGCGGTCGAGCCCGGCGAGGTCGCCCGCCTCCTCGTTCATCACGCCGCGCGGGTCCATGCAGATGACCTGCGGCAGGTCCCGGCGCTTGCCGACCAGGAAGTCGTTGGGGTCGTGCGCCGGGGTGATCTTCACGAAGCCGGTCCCCTTCTCGGGATCGGCGTGAGGGTCGCCGACGATGGGGATGGTGCGGCCGGCGAGCGGCAGGGTGACCTCGCGGCCGATCAGGTGCCGGCGCTCGGGGTCGTCCGGATGCACGGCGACGGCGGTGTCGCCGAACATCGTCTCCGGGCGCGTGGTGGCCACCGTCACGTGCCCGCTGCCGTCGGTCAGGGGGTAGCGGAGGTGCCACATGCCGCCCTGGACCTCGCGGTACTCCACCTCGTCGTCGCTGATCGCCGTCAGGCAGTGCGGGCACCAGTTCACGAGGTAGAAGTCGCGGAACACCAGCCCCCGCTCGTAGAGGTCGACGAAGGCCCGGGTCACGGCGCGGTTGCGCGGTTCGTCCATCGTGAACGCCTCGCGCTGCCAATCGAGCGAGCAGCCCAGGCGGCGCAGCTGCTGCGTGATGCGGCCGTGGGTGCGCTCCTTCCAGGCCCAGGCTCGCTCGAGGAAGGCGTCGCGGCCGGCGGCGCGCTTGTCGATGCCTTCCTCGCGCAGTTGCCGGGTGACGACCTGCTCGGTGGCGATGCTGGCGTGGTCGGTGCCCGGCACCCAGAGCGTCTCGCGGCCGAGCATGCGGTGGTATCGGATGAGGGTGTCCTGGATCGAATTGCCCAGGCAGTGCCCCATGTGCAGGATGCCGGTCACGTTGGGCGGCGGCAAGGTGATCACGAACGGGTCGCCGGCGGCCGGCCGGGGCGCGAACAGGCCCTCTTGCTCCCAGCGGGCATACCACTTCTGCTCGATGCCCTGGGGCGCGTACTGGGCGAGTTGCCGGATGTCGTTCACGAGGGCTCCCGCGGCGGACGCCGCAGCGTCGACGCCAGATCATGGACGGCAAGCCCGGACGGCGGCGCCGGGGGCCGCGTTGCCGGGCTGCGCGTGTCGTTTGCAGAACAGCCGGCAAGGTAACACCGCGGCGCCGGTACATCAACAGCCGTCCGGCGGCCGCGGCGGCCCGACCGGCGCATTTTTGCTGGCCAACGGGCGGTCCGGGCGGTAATGCTTGCACGGTCACGAACGAGGAAGGGATTGGCCAGGTCGATGACACAACGCCCGCCCAGCGCCAGAGGTCCGCGCCGCTCGCCGGCTCGCCTCCTGCCTGCTCTGCTGCTGCTTTTTTGCTTACTGCTGCTCGCCGCGATGCCGGGCACGGCGGCGGCGCGTACGCTGGCCGTGCCCGACGAGCACCGGACGATCGCCGCCGCCATGGCCGCGGCCGAGGCCGGCGACATCATCCTCGTCGGCTGCGGCACCTACCACGAGCACGACATCGCCGTGACGCCCGGCGTGCAACTGTGGAGCGGCACGCTGCAACCCGAGTGCGTGGTGATCGACGCCGGCGGCCTCGGCCGCGTGCTGGTCTTCGCCGGCGGCGACTCGACGACCAGCGTGGTCGGTTTCACCCTGCGGGGCGGTCGCGTCGACGGCGACGGCGGCGCCATCCTCTGCCGCGACGGCTCGCCGCGGCTGGCCCGGCTGCACATCCTGGAGAACCAGGCCCGTCGCGGTGGCGGGCTGGCGGTGGTCGGCGACGCGGCCCCCGTGCTGGTCGACTGCGTGATCGCCGGCAACGTCGCCGACCTGCACGGCGGCGGTCTCTACTGGCACGGTGATCGGGACGGACGCCTCGAGCGATGCACCATCGAGCGCAACCGGGCGCTGGGCGGCGGCGGCCTGGCCTTGGCCGGGTCGGCCCGGCTCGAACTGCGGCAGGTCGTGCTGTCGGGCAACGAGGCCGCCGGCAGCGGCGGCGCGGCCTGGGTCGACGGCGCCAGCCTGCTGGCGCACGAGTGCGTGCTGGTCGCCAACGACGGCGGCCTGGCCGGCGGCGCGGTCGCCACACGGAACGGACGGGCGCACCTGATCGCCTGCACGGTCGCCGACAACTCGGTCGACGTGACCGGCGGCGGCCTGCTGGTGACCGGCGGCGCCCTGCGCCTGGAGCGCACGATCCTGGCCTTCAACCGCGGCGGGGCCCTGCACGGCGACGGCATCGGCGACCTGAGGGTGTCCGCGAGCAACGTCTACGGCCACGATGGCGGCGACTGACTCGGACCGCTGGCGCCCCTGGCCGCCGAGTCCGGCAACTTCTCGCTCGACCCCGCCTTCTGTTCGCGGCAAACTGGTCTGTACGATCTGCGGATCGGATCTCCCTGCCTGCCGGGGGGGCGCAACGGCGCCACCCGCACGCTGGTCGGCGCGCGCTCCCGCGGCTGCGACTGAACGCCGGCGGAAGGACCCCGAGCGTGGCCGACCTGACCGCGCCGAGCGAGTCGACCTTCCAGCGGCGCACGCGCCGCCTCGGCCTCTACGTGCTGGCCCCGCTGCTGCTCGTCGGGGCCTTGCCGGTCTCCGTGCACATCGTCCAGAAGCCCGATTTCGGCCTGGCCCTGCACCGCCTCGAGGTGCAAGCGATCGCCCCCGGCGGACCTGCCGAGCAGGCGGGCTTGCGCAAGGGCGATCGGGTGACCGCCGTCGGCGACGCGCCGATCGCGACCATGGTCGACTGGTTCACCGCGACGGCCGGCGACTACAGCCTCGCCCCACGCCGTCTGACCGTGCTGCGCGGCGACCAGCCGGTCACGGCCTCGCTGCAACCCAGGCGGCCATCCCACTCCCGCATGGTCTTCGGGTTGAGCATCTGGCTGGTGGGGCTGCTGTTCCTGATGATCGGCTGGTGGGTGCACTCGCGCCGCCACGACGCGGTGGGCCGCAGCTTCTTCGGCCTGTGCTTCATCTTCGCCTTCTTCCTCGCCGACATCGTGGACCTGCCCAACCGCGACTATCAGTACTGCAAGCAGCTGCTTAGAGAGCTGCTGCAGTACCTCTGGCCGGTCTACTTCCTGCGCTTCTTCCTGCTGTTCCCCTCGGGCAAGCCACAAGGCGGCGGCACCCGCGGCCGGTTGCTGTTCGTGCCGGCGAGCGTGCTGATCTCCGTGACGATCGTCGCCCACATGGCCAGGATCGACGAACGATCGCTGCCGGCCATCGCCATCCAGCTGGCGGCCCTCGCCCATTTCGTCGTCTATTTCGTCGTCGGCCTCGGCGTCTTCGCCCGCAACGTGCTGCGCCGCGACCGGCCCGTCCTGCACACCAAGCTGCGCGTGATCCTGCTCGGGCTCGTCGCCGGCCTGGTGCCGTTCCTCGTGGCTGCGGCCGTCGGCGGCGGCACCCTGGCGCCGTTCGCGCACTGGGAGTACCTGGGGTTCGCGCTGCTCCTGGTGCCGGTGAGCTTCGGCCTGGCGATCATGCGTTACGGCGCCCTCGACGCCGCGTTCGTGGTGCGCGCGAGCCTCGTCTACGGCCTGGTGACGCTGGTGATCGTGGCGGGTTACGTGGCGATCACCGCGCTGCTCGGCACCTGGATGCAACGCGTCTACGAGATCTCCGCGTACCCCGTGCTGGTGGTGACCATCGCGGCCTGCAGCCTCGCGGTCCTGCCCTTGCGCCGGCGCGTGCAGGGATGGGTCGACGCCGCCTTCTATCCCTCGCGCCGGGCCAACCGGAACGCCATCATGCGCATCGGGCGCGATCTGGCCGGCCAGGTGCAGGCCGAGGACGCGCACGCGATGCTCCTGGACCGTCTGCACGCCCTCTACCGCCCCACCCAGACGGTGCTCTACCTCGGCCAAGCGACCGACAGCCCGGACCTGGCGGCGATGGGCCGCCGGCCGGACGGCACGTCCACGACCGGAGCCCCGGCGAGGCTGCCGCTCGACGACCCGCTCGTGGCCTGCCTCGATCGCCTGCGCCGACCGATGTTCCGCGAAGAATGCGAGGACCTCGGCACGGTCGTCAGCGCCGACCCGGCCCGTCACCGGCACGACCTCTTCGTGCCGCTGGTCACGGGAAACCGGCTGCTCGGGCTGATCCTGCTCGGTCCGAAGGACGGCGGCGCGCTCTATTCGCAGGAAGACCTCGCCAACCTCGCCAGCCTCGCGCTGCAGGCAGGCCCCGTGCTGGAGAGCCTGCGCCTCTACACCGAGACCTTGCGCCAGCGCCAGCTCGCCACCGAGCTGGCGGTCGCACGCGAGATCCAGGCCCAGTTGCTACCCACCAGACCGCTGGTCGCCGGCAACGCGCGCATCTGCGGCCGCAACGACTCCTGCCTCGAGGTGGGCGGCGATTACTACGACTACTTCCTGCTCGGCGACGGCCACGAGCTGGCCTTCTGCATCGCCGACGTCGCCGGCAAGGGCATCCCGGCTTCGCTCCTGATGACCACGCTGCGGGTGACGTTCCGCGAGCTGGCCCGTCCGACCACGCCGCCCGAATCGGTCCTCGGCGAACTCGACCGGCGGCTCGGCGAACTGCTGGCGCCCGAACGGTTCGTCAGCTTCTTCTACGGCGTGCTGGACCTGCGGCAGCATGTGCTGAGCTACTGCAACGCCGGCCTCGAACCTCCCCTGCTGCTGCGCGCGGCCGGCGACCCGATCCCCCTGCGGCGTGGCGGACCGGTCCTGGGCATCGGCGCCGGCGTGCCTCATCGGCGCGGCACCGTGAGGCTGGATCCCGGCGACCTGGTGATCGGGTACACCGACGGCATCACCGAGCAGATGAGCCCCGACGGAAAGGAGTTCTTCGAAGTGGAACGCCTCGAGGCCATGGTCGCCACGCTGCGCGACCGTTCGCCCGAGGAGCTCTGTGGTGAGATTTTTGCCCGGGTCGGGGCCTTCGGCGGCCGCGACGTGTCGGACGACCGCACCGTTATCGTCCTCAAATATCAGTAGTTACAGAATTACTTACCCGCGGGCCCGATTCTTGCCCTTTCCTGGCTGATGGCGGCTTGGCGGCAGGATGTCATGGGTGGCCGCGCATCCCAGGCAGCAAGCACCGAGACCCCACCCGAAGCCGCTCAAGCCCTCCTGATCGCGGCCGATGGCATGGAAGCCAACGGCAAGGACCCCAGACCGGGAAAGGGGGGGCGACATGAGCTACGAATGGCTGCCCATCGCTGGGCTCGCGCTCATCGACCTCTTCTGGTGGCTGCGTAAATGATCCCAGCCATCTCCTGTCCCTGGTCGGAGGTTCGACACCGCGACCAGGGACACTTCTTTCCTACCCGGATCAACAGCCGCTAGACTCCCAGGCCCAGCACCTTGCGGACCTCCGCCTCGTAGACCTCGCGCTTGTGCGCCCCCACCCAGCGCAGCACGACGTTGCCTTGCGGATCGATCAGGAACGCGGTCGGAATGCTGGATACGCCACCCCATTGCCGCGCGACCTGCGCGGCCGCCGGATCGGCCAGCAGCGGGAAGGTCAGGCCCATCTGCTTCGCGAACGGCGGCACGACCTGCAGCGGGTTCTGATCGAGCGAGACGGCCAGGACCACGAGCTGCTCGGGGTAGTCCTGCGACAACGCCTGCAAGTGCGGCATCGCCACCCGGCACGGCCCGCACCAGGTGGCCCAGAAATCGACGATGACGGCCTTGCCGCGCTGGGCCGACAGCGAGACGTCCTGGCCGTGGATGTCCTTCAAGGTGAAATCGGGCGCGGGCAGCCCGATGCCGAACGCCGGCGGCGCCCCGTGATCGGTCTGGGCGGCGCCGGCCGCTTGGTCCTGCGTCTGCTGCGTCTTCGACTCGCCGCCGCAAGCGACGAGGCCGAACGCCACCATGAGCACGATGCCCGGCACCAGATGGGAGATCCTGGGTTTCAAGAATGGTCCTTCCGCAGCGCCGGCGCGGCCGGCGAACAAATGATGGCCTATCGTCGCCCCATGATATTACCTTTGGGGCCTGACGGAAACCATGCCCCGGGAATTTATTCCGGCCCCGGCCGCCCTGCGAGGTCCCATGCCGATCCACCGTCTGCGCACCGCTCGCCACGCGCTCCTCGCGTGCCTACTCCTCGTGACCGTGCTCGTGACATCCGCGACCGCCCTGGACGTGACGGTGCCGGCCGAACCGGTCGTGATCGGCCGGGTGCTCGAACTGCGGTTGCAGCTGCCGGCGGGCGTGACGGCCGCGCCGGACGCCCTCGCCATCACGGTATCGGTCGGCGGCGACGCCGCGGCGTCGATCCTCGACGATCCGTATCCCCTGCGGGTCGGAGACCGCCCCGGCCAGTTCGTGTGGTCGGCGCCGACCGAGCCGAGCGCCGCGCCCGGCACCTACCCGCTCACCGTGACGGTCGGCGGCCTGGAGCAGGAGCTCCGGTGGCAAGGCGACGTGGTCCTCGCGTTCGGATCGGAGTGGACCGCCGGCCGCATCACCTATTTCATCGCCCAGCGCGGCCTCGTGCTGTTCCTGGGTCTGGTGTTCCTCGGCGGCATCCTGATGAGCTTCACGCCATGCATCTACCCCATGATCCCGATCACGCTCGCCGTGCTGGGCGCCCAGGCCCAGGACAAGGGCATCGCGCGCAGCTTCCTGACGGCGCTCACCTACGGGCTCGGCCTGGCCATCGTCTACGGCGTGATCGGCGTCGTCTCGGCCACCGTGTTCAGCGGCATCACGGCCTTCCTGCAGAGCCCGGTCGTGCTCGTGCCGATCGCCCTGCTGATGGCCGCGCTGTCGTTCGCCATGTTCGGCGCCTACGAGCTCGAGGCGCCGGCCTTCCTGCGCAACCGGCTGCAAGGAGCCGGCGGCAACCGGGCGGGCTTCGTCGGCGCCTTCGTGGCCGGCATGGTGGCGGGTCTGGTGGCCTCGCCCTGCGTCGGGCCGTTCCTGGCGGCGTTGCTGATCTGGGTGGGATCGACCGGCAGCGTGATGCTCGGCTTCTGGTCGCTCTTCGTGTTCGGCCTCGGGCTGAGCGCGTTGCTGGTGGCGGTGGGCACGTTCCCGGCCCTGATGTCGAGCATGCCGCGCAGCGGCGGCTGGATGGAGACCGTCAAGCGCGGCATGGGCCTGCTGCTGCTCTACATGGCGTTCTTCTTCGTGT
>CAZVWL010000107.1:0-10010 GCA_964630845.1 uncultured Fibrobacteraceae bacterium | reverse complement strand
GGACCGGTGCCGCCGACCATCAACGTCTACAACGACATCCGCTTCCAGGCCTTCAACAACCAGAGCGAGTTCCCGTTCACGTCATGCCCGGCGTCGCAGGTCGTGGCGACCACGCCGGCGCGGTCGGCGAGAATCTACTGCCCGACCGATGTGCGCTTCAACGGGGAGAGCTATCCAGCTTCGATCACGGGCGAGCTGACTGTGTCCTGGTCGCACCGGAATCGGCTCGGGACATGGAGCTACGTCGACTCTGGCAAGACCACTTCATCCGAGCCGGGCACCGAGTACGACGTCCTGGTCTACGGGGAACTCGGTACGCTCGTCCACACCGAGTCGGGGTTGATGGGTACGTCCTGGACCTACCTCGAAGCGACGGAGATCGCGGAGTCGGGGCTCGCGCGGCTCAACGACCATCTGCGAGTAGTCGTTCAGACATTTGGAGCGGGACGGACGCATGAAGCGATTCGAGAGGTGGAGTGGGAGATGGACAGGATCTAGGCTACAAGTAGTTGAGACCTTGTTGCTTGGGTAGACACCCGCGATTGAAAGCATCTCTCAATTTCGCAATCCCTTGGCTCGTTTGGATCTCCTATTGGACTACTGTGTAATGATGTACTATCTTCGCTGAAAGCCTGTGCCAGCAGTTCCACTAGGAGGTACGTCATGGGTAACCGGACAAAACAACGCCTCTCAATAGCCACCATAGCTGTTGCCATTCTGGTTCTCGCGGCCGGTGGATGCAGTGAGGACAATCCTACCCAGCCCGCGGACTCAAGTACGGGAGACCTCGCGCTCAGCGAAGCCAAGGTCAGTGTTGACGGCCAGTCACTCAACGGCCAGGACATTTCGCAGGGGAGCCACGCGGGACCTGTGCGTTACGAGGCTCGGCTCGCCGATCATCATGGCAATCCCGTTACGGGCGGCCAGGTGCAGGTGCGCTACGGGATGGGCGGCATGATGGGTCACATGAACGGCTACATGCATGAGGGCGAATTCTACTGCTACGACGATGGAACTCACGGCGATCCTGTCGCAGGGGATGGGATCTACTGTTTCGTCGACGAGGCGCAGGCATACGGCTGCCACCGTGACGGTGCACAGCCGGGCGAGTACCGCTACGAGTTCTGCGGCTTCGACCAGCACGGCCACGAGAGCAACCGGATGGACGTGCGGATCAACCTACTGCCTTAGGCGGTGCCGCAGGACTCCTCGACTGCATGGATGGGCCCGAACATGTACGTCAAATGGGCGTGCGAAAGCCTGTGACGTATCGCCTGCGCCTTCTTGCCCGTCTCCGGCCGCAGAACGAAGCGTAGAGATTGGAAACGTCCTCGTCCTCTTTCGGCAGCCGTGTCGAGTTTCCTGGTCGCACCGGAATCCGCTCGGGACCTGAAGCTACGTCGACTCCGGCAAGACCACATCGCCGGAGCCGGGGGTGGTGTACGACGTCCTGGTCTACGGGAAGCTCGGCACGCTCGTCCACACCAAATCGGGATTGACCGGAACGTCTTGGACCTACCTTGAGGCAGCCGAGATCTCAGACTCGGGGCGGGCGTATAAGGCGACTCGGGAGATCGGGTGGGGTCGAACGAACACAATCAATGTGGATCGGGAACTATTTCTGCAAACCGGTGTCCTTACGGTGGTCAACACCCGGAAACACGAGCTTGCGAATTATCAGACAGAAGGTACCTTGAGTGCCTATGGGCATTATGAGAACAGTTCTGATTGCGACACTCTGGTCGCTCCTCCTGGCGCCGACGGCATGCCTTGCCGGCGCGTTGGACCATTTTTGCCCGTCCTGCCCCGAAACCGCCTGCGAACACGAAATCGACTGCTCGGCGGATCCGTGCAACATCACCGAGGTCACCGTAGCCGACAGCCGGTTCAAAGGTGATCTGTCTCTGGACATCGATCTCTGCGTTCACGCTCTCGTCGAATTCGGCGGGATCGATCTGACGTCTGGTGACGCTGTCCCCCTCGTGGGGCACCCGCACGTTTCGCTTCCGCAACCCCTGCCTGCCGCTTTTCCGCCTCTGCGCTGCTAGCCTCGACGCTGACGACAATCCTGGATGATTCGTCGGGCCGACTCGTCGTGCCACGTCTTTAGGCTGCGTTGATCTCGGAAAAGGACAAACCATGAAACTGCTTGGGCGCTTTCGCCTCGGGCGAGCGTTGGCGATCGTGACTTTGTCGGTCACGCCGGTGTTCGCCGATGCTTCACCACCCGACACAACCTCCGTCCAGCCCATCGCCGTTCCGGAGGTTACCGACGGCGGGGACCTCACCTTGGCCCAGGCCGGCGCGTTGGCCCTGACCCGGAGCCCCCGTCTGGCGGTCTACGACTTCGCGCGCAGGATCCGGGATGCTCGTGCGCTCCAGGCGTCCTTGCGCCCCAATCCGGAACTCGCCTTCGAAGTGGAGAACTTCGCGGGGTCGGGCGATCTCTCGGGCTTCGGCGGCTCGGAGCTCACCCTGTCGGTGGCCCAGCTCTTCGAACTCGGCGGCAAGAGATCCAATCGTCACGAGGTGGCGCGCTTCGAACGCGAGCTGGCGACCTGGGACTACGAAGCTGTCCGCCTCGAGGTCCTCAGCGAGGTGTCACGGGCTTTTGTCGAGGTGGTCGCCGCTCAACTGCGGATCGCGCTGGCGGATGACCTGATCGAAACGGCCAGGCAGGACCTTGCCGCCGTCGATCGGCGCGTCGAGGCCGGTGCCGCCTCCCCGATCGAGCGCACGCGCGCACGTATCGCCCTGGCCACCGCGGAGATGGACCGCGAATCCGGGGAACTCGCCCTGGCTGCGGCTCGGGTCAGATTGGCGACGACCTGGGGCTCCGACCAACCGACATTCGGCAGCGCCGTTGGCGACCTCGAGCAAGTCGCACCGCCCCCGACGGCATCGATGCTGAAGCAGCGACTGAGCGGTAATCCCGACATCGCGCGCTGGGCGACCGAGCGATCCCTGCGTGAGGCCTCCCTGGATCTGGAGCGTTCGCTGGGCAAGATCGACCTCGTCGCCAGCGGCGGGTTCAGGCGTCTCGAGGAGTCCGGAGACAATGCCTTTGTGGCCGGAATCGCCGTGCCGCTGCCGATCGCCAATCGGAACCAGGGCAACGTCCAGGCCGCCGCTCTGGAACTGGCCCAAGTCGAGAAGGAACGCCTGGCGGCGACCGGTGCAGCTCAGGCTGAGCTGGCGACGACGTACGCGGATCTCTCCGCCGCCTTCAGGTCTGCGACCACACTCAGGGAAGAGATCCTGCCCGCCGCCGAGGAGGCCATGGCGACCGCCGAGAGCGCCTACCTGAAGGGCCTCTTCAACTTCACCGACGTGCTGGCCGTCCGCACCACCTATCTCGATCTGCAGGAGCGCTATATCGCGTCACTTGCCGGCTACCACAGCGCACTCGCCGAACTCGAGCGCATCGTTGCCGGGCCCCTGAGCCAGACCCAGAACAACCAGGAGCGTCCATAACATGAAACTGTCAAACCGTCCCCTGCTCAGCTGCGGCTTCGCGCATCGGGCCACCCTTGCCCTGTTCGTTCTCGTTCTTGCGGCACCCAACCCGTCCGCCTTGGCTCAGGAGCCGGATCACGATGATCACGGCGAAGAACAGGGGCATGAAGAGGAGGGGCACGAGGAAATCGTGAGTCTCAGCGCCGACGAGATGCGGGAATTCGGCATCGTCGTCGCCGAAGCCGGCAGCGCCACCCTTACGAGCAGCGTCGATCTGCCGGGTGAGATCCAGGCCAACGACAACACGCTTGCCCACATCGTTCCCCGCTTCCCCGGCATCGTGACCGACGTCAGGGCCCAGGTCGGCGACCGGGTCAAGGCAGGGCAGGTCCTTGCCGTCATCGAAAGCGACGAAAGCCTGTCCCCATATGAAGTGAAGACCGTCCTCGCGGGCACGGTCACCGCCAAGCACATCACGCTTGGCGAGGCCGTCTCGCGGGAACACGCCGCCTTCGTGGTCGCCGATCTCAACTCAGTCTGGGCGGACATCACCGTCTATCAGCGGGACCTAGGCGACGTGGCCGTCGGCCAGGAAGTTCGGATCTCCGCCGGCCACGCACACCCACCCGTGACCGGCACCATCTCCTACGTCGCTCCTGTGGTCGATGAGGAGACCCGGACCGCCTTGGCGCGAGTCGTCCTGCCCAACCCTGGAGGCGCGTGGCGTCCCGGCACCTTCATCACGGCCAGGATCCTCCTTGAGAGCTTCGTCGTCCCGGTCGCCGTTCCACGCACGGCGCTTCAGCACTTCGAGGACCAGGATGTCGTCTTCGTTCAGACCCCGGAAGGCTTCGTGCCCAAACCCGTGACCGTCGGACGTTCCGATGAGAACACACTCGAGATCGTCTCGGGCCTCGCAGCCGGTGAAATGTACGTATCCCAGGGTGGGTTCACGCTCAAGGCGGAACTCGGCAAGGGATCCTTCGGCGGCGGTCACGCGCACTGATTGGAGAAGACGCCATGCTCGAACGAATGATTGAATTCGGCCTGAAGAACCGCCTGTTGGTGCTCATCATCGCGCTGATCGTGATGGGCGCCGGCTATGCCGGTTACACGCGACTGCCGGTCGACGCCTTTCCGGATGTCTCGCCCAACCTCGTCCAGGTCTTCACGGTGACCGAGGGCCTCGCGCCCGAGGAGATCGAGAAGTACGTCACCTTCCCCGTCGAGGCCGCCATGACCGGTCTGCCGGGCACAGCCAAGGTCCGGTCGGTGTCCAACTTCGGCCTGTCGGTGGTCAACGTCTACTTCCGCGACGATGTGGACATCTACTTCGCCCGGCAGCTCGTCGGCGAACGCCTGCAGGAAGCCCGCGAACAGATCCCCGAAGGATTCGGCGACCCGCAGATGGGCCCGATCTCCACGGGCATGGGGCTCGTCCTTTTCTACTACCTGGAGGACACGACCGGCGAGTACTCGCTCGAGGAACTGCGCACGATCCAGGACTGGCTGATCAAGTTCCACCTGCAGACCGTTCCCGGGGTCACCGAGGTTCTCGGTATCGGCGGCTTCGAGAAGCAGTACCAGATCAGGATCCGGCCGGAGCAGCTTCTGCGCTACGACGTCACCCTGGACGATGTGATCGCGCGCGTGCGCTCCAACAACCTCAACGTCGGCGCGCAGTTCCTCGAGAAGAACTCCGAGGAGTTCATCGTCCGTTCCGTCGGGCTGGCGACCGGCATGGAGGACCTCAGCTCGATCGTCGTCAAGACCGTCGACGGGACCCCCATCTTCCTGTCCGATCTGGCGGAGATCGGGTCCGGCGGCGCGATTCGCCGCGGATTGCAGACCCGCAACGGCACCGGAGAGGTGGTCTCCGGACAGGTGGTCAAGCTTTTCGGCGCCAACTCGTCCACCGTGATCGGCCGTGTCGAGTCCAAGCTCGAGGAGATCAACGAGATCCTGCCCGCTGGGGTGCGCATCGTCCCCTACTACGAGCAGAAATCGCTCGTCGAGGCCGCGGTCAAGACCGTGATCAACGCACTGTTGCAGGGTGTCCTGCTGGTGACGATCGTCCTGCTGGTCTTCATGGGCGGTCTGCGCCCGAGCATCGTCGTCGCCCTCTCCCTGCCGTTCTCGGTGCTCTTCGCGTTCCTGCTGATGGAGCGCTTCGGCGTCTCGGCCAACCTCATGTCGCTCGGCGGCCTGGCGATCGCGATCGGGATGATGGTCGACGGCACCATCGTCATGGTGGAGAACATCGACCGCCGCCTGCGGATCGCGCCGCCGGACATGACCCGTCTGCGGACCATCTCGCTCGCCTGCGCGGAGGTCGGCCGTCCCATCCTGTTCGCCATCACCATCATCATTCTGGTCTTCGTGCCGCTGTTCACGCTCCAGGGCGTCGAGGGGAAGACCTTCCGGCCGCTGGCCTACACCGTGACCATGGCCATGCTGGGATCGCTCATCTTCGCCCTGCTATTGGCGCCGACCCTGAGCAGCCTCCTGATGCGGGTCCGCCGGCGCCACGACTCCGAAGGCGACGGCGAGGCCCTCGTCGTGCGCTGGCTGTTGAAGCCGTATCGGCCCGTCGTCCAGTTCTTCGTCCGGCGCAGCTGGGCGGCCATCGCGATCGCGGTCGCCTTGATGGTAGTCGGAGCAGCGGTGGTTCCTCGCCTCGGTTCGGAGTTCACGCCCAAGCTGCGCGAGGGGACCATCGTCGCCCGCTTGACGATGGCACCCTCTATCTCACTGACCGAAAGCCAGCGTACTGCGCAGATCGTCGAGCGGCGCCTGATGGCGATTCCCGAGGTCCGGGAGGTCGTCACCCGTATCGGCCGCGGCGAGGTCGGCGCCCACACCGATCCCATCAACAGCGCCGAGATGTACGTTATCCTGCGTCCTGAATCCGAATGGCGGGTCGCCGGAGGCCAGGAGGCTATCGAGGACGTCATCCGCGACGAGGTCGGCAACGTCCCCGGCGTCCTGGTCAACCTGACCCAACCCATCGAGATGACGGTGGATGAACTCCTGGAGGGCGTCCGCGCTGAGCTCGCCGTGAAGATCTTCGGCGACGATCTCGACGTCCTCAAGGAACGCGCGGCAGAGATCGCAGCCGTCGTCGGCTCCGTCCCCGGCGCCGCCGACGTCCAGGTCGACCAGGTCAGCGGCGCGCCCCAGCTGCTCCTGCGCATCGACAGGAAGGCTATCGCTCGTTACGGGATCAACGTCGACGAGGTCCAGGGAGTCATCCGGGCCGCGGTGGGAGGCGAGATCGCCGGACAGATCTACGAGGGGATCCGTCGCTTCGACATCCTGGTCCGTTTCGTCCCCGAGGCTCGCCAGACTGCCGAGAGCATCGGCCACATCCTGATCACCGCTCCGGACGGGGCCAAGGTACCGCTCGATCAATTGGCCAGCATCGAGGAGATCGTCGGACCCCGGCAGATCACCCGCGAGGACAACCAGCGGTTCATCTCCGTCCAGTGCAACGTCGTCGATCGCGACATCGGCTCGTTCGTCGCCGATGCTCAGGCCGCGATCGAAGCCTCGGTCGAACTGCCGCCTGGCTACCTCGTGACCTGGGGTGGCCAGTTCCGCCTGCAACAGGAAGCGAACCGCCGTTTCGCCGTGGTCATTCCCGCGACGCTGTTGCTGGTCTTCCTCCTGCTGTTCGGCAACTTCGGGTCGATCCGCAACTCCATCCTGATCCTTCTGAACATCCCGCTGGCCCTGGTCGGCGGCGTGGTCGCCCTGTGGCTGACGGGCCAGAACCTGTCCGTCCCGGCCTCGGTCGGCTTCATCGCCCTGTTCGGCATCGCCCTGGAGAACGGCATGGTGCTGGTGACCTACCTCAACCAGCTGCTGCGCGACGGGCTCCCCGTCGCCGAGGCCTCGATCCAGGGTGCGTGCCAGCGCCTGCGCCCAGTCCTGATGACGGCGATCACCACGGCGCTTGGCCTGTTTCCGCTGCTCTTCTCGCACGGAACCGGCAGCGAGGTCCAGCGTCCGTTGGCCACCGTCGTCGTCGGGGGGTTGGTCACATCCACTCTGCTCACCCTGCTCGTGATCCCGGCCTTCTACAAATGGTTCGCGGTCAAGGTCGAGCACGAGGTCTAAGCCATGAAGGAGAACGGTCATGAAAGAGATCAAAGCCTACATTCAGACGCACAAGTTGGCGGACGTCACCTCCGCGCTCCATCGCATCGAGGGTGTAACGGGGATGAGCGTCGTGGACTGCCGCGGCTTCGGCGCCGGATGGGCCGGTACGGAAGACGCGTCCGACTCCGACACGTTCAGCTATCGAAAAGGCGTGAAGATCGAGGTATTCTGCCGGGATGACCTTGCCGCGGACATCATGGCAGCGATTGAGCAAGCAGCACACACCGGCTTGAAGGGGGATGGGAAGATCTACGTCGCGGACATTTCGCACGCGGTTCGCATCAGCACCGGCGAGACCGGTGAAGCTGCCGTGTGAGGCCGTACGCTACGGGAAAGGGCCGCCACCATGGGACACGGACACTCGCACTTCCCGGACCCTGAACAGACCGGAGACCGCCGACTTCTTGCCGCCATCGCCGTCAACGTCCTGCTGACCGGCGCGCAGATTGTCGGAGGGGTCATCTCGGGGAGCCTGTCCCTGGTGGCGGATGCGCTGCACAATCTGAACGACGCGGCGTCGCTAGGCATCGCCTTGATCGCACGACGGATCGCGCGTCGCCCGGCCGACAAGGTTCGCACCTTCGGCTACCGGAAAGCCGAGGTGATCGGCGCCCTGATCAACACGACGACACTGATCATCGTCGGTCTCTACCTCGTCTACGAGGCGGTCGCCCGCTTCCTGCAGCCCGAACCCATCGACGGATGGATCGTCGTCATCGTGGCGGGGATCGCCCTGGTCGTGGATCTCGCGACCGCCCTGATGACCTTCTCGATGGCCAAGGGAAACCTCAATATCAAGGCAGCGTTCGTCCACAACGTGGCGGACGCCCTCGGATCCCTCGTCGTCATTTGCGTCGGCATCGTGATCCTGGTGTTTCAATGGTACGTCGCCGATCTCATCGCGACCCTGCTTCTGGCGGGATATATCCTGCTGCAGGGATACCGGCTGATGGCAGAGTCGATCCGCATCCTGATGGACAGCGTCCCGGCCGACCTGGACCTCGATAGGATCACCGCCCGGATGGCGGCCATTCCAGGAGTCCAGGAAGTCCATCACGTCCATATCCGGCAGATCGATGAGCACCAACGCGCGCTCGAGGCGCACGTGGTTGCCCAGATCGGCCCCGAGAGTGCAGAGGCGACCAAGCGGGCTCTGAAGGAACTGCTTCGCCAGGATTTCGCGATTGCTCACACCACTCTCGAGTTCGAGTCGCGTGGGGTGTGCGACGACGAAAGTGGACCATGCGCCTGAGGGTCTACGGCGATCCAGTCGCCCATCGCCTCGGCAAGACTTCATTCTGAACTGGGCCTGACCGGCACTCTCTGCCCGCACGGATTGTCGTAGTACTCGCCAGCCTGTCCCTACCTGACTGCGATGTCCCCAAAATCCGCTGTCGCCCCCCCTTTTACCTCCAGGAGCCCACGTGGTCGGCGACGTATCGACGTGCCGGGCGAGACCCGACACATCGGCTTGCCGCGGGGTAAGTAACCGGGAGAGGCAGGCCCGCCCACGCGCGGCCACAGGTTAGGTGCGGGGGTGATCATGTTCCGTAGCGAGGCGCTTGAACTGGGGAGATTCAAGCGCGACCCCTATCGCTGGCAGACCGAGTTCGGCCGCTGGGTGGCCGACTTCGGCGTGCCCCGCATCGTCGCCGGCCTGGCCCACGATCCCGACCTGCGCGTCACCAATCAGGCCGTCTACGAGTGGCTCCAGGGCCACGCCCCGCACCCGGCCCGCGCCATGGCTCTCGTCGAGATGTCCCGGGGCCGCCTCACCCTCGAATCCATCTACCAGCACAGCCGGCAGGTCAAGCAGTCCGAGGGCGACACCGGGAGACCGCGATGAGGATCGACCTGCAGATCGACTCCGCTCCGCTCGTCCTGCGCCTGCAGAACGGTCAGCGCCGCCTGGCCTACGCCGTCGTCAACGCCATCAACAACACGGCGAAGCGCATCCAGGCCGTCGAACGTCGGCGCGTCGAGGAAGAGTTCACGATCCGCAAGAAGGAGTTCATCCGCCGCCAGGCCGCGGTCATCAAGCCGTTCGCCAACGTGAAGCAAGGCAGGCCCTACGCCGAGATTGGGGTCGGTCAGAAACCCCGCCTCCTTCTCTCCGCCTTCGAGCGCGGAGCTGAACGCAAGCCGTTCACGCAGGGTGCCCGGCGCGTGGCCGAGCCCGTGGTCGGCGGACCCGCGCGTCCGCGGTTCACTCAACCGGTCCCACCCGAACTGCGGATCAGGAAGCTGCGCTTCGACCGCACCAAGACGGGCCGTCGCCGCGTCGGCGTCACACGCACCAAGACCTACCTCGTGCCCGAGGTCGGGATCTTCCAGCGCGTTGGTCCCGCGGCCACGCGCCTGGTCTACGCCTTCACCCGCGGCAAGAAGCTCGA
>CAZVWL010000106.1:0-10074 GCA_964630845.1 uncultured Fibrobacteraceae bacterium | reverse complement strand
GACGATGGACGAGTCCCGCAAGTTCATCGAGAAGGACGGGGCGCTCGAGCGGCGGTTCCAGGCCGTGATGGTCAACCCGCCGACCGAGGAGGAGACGGTCGAGATCCTGCACGGCCTGCGCGACAAGTACGAGGCGCACCACCGCGTCACCTACTCCGACGAGGCCCTCTCCGGCGCGGTCTACCTGTCGAACCGCTACATCAGCGGCCGCTCGCTGCCCGACAAGGCGATCGACATCATCGACGAGGCCGGCAGCCGCGCCCGCCTGTCGGCGACCGAGATCCCGCCGGATCTGCGCGCGATCGAGACGCGCATCGAGGAAGTGGTCAAGGAGAAGGAGAGCTCGATCCAGGCGCAGGAATTCGAGCGGGCGGCCCGGTTCCGGGACCAGGAAAAGGAACTCAAGAAGCAGCTGCTGGACCTCAAGCAGAGCTGGCACGACCAGAAGACCGAACGGCAGGTCACGGTCGACCAGAAGCTCATCTGCAAGGTGATCTCCGACATCACCGGCATCCCGATCACGGACGTCGAGGAGGAGGAGACCAAGAAGCTGCTGCGCATGGAGGACGAGCTGCGCCGGTGGATCGTCGGCCAGGACGCCGCCCTTGAGGCCGTCTCGAAGTCGATCCGCCGCAACCGCGCCGGCCTGCGCGATCCCAAGCGGCCGATCGGCTCGTTCATCTTCCTCGGCCCGACCGGCGTGGGCAAGACCGAGGTGGCGCGCCGTCTGACCGAGTTCCTGTTCGGCGACCAGTCCTCGCTGATCCGCATCGACATGTCCGAGTACATGGAGAAGCACGCGGTGTCGCGGCTCGTGGGCGCGCCGCCGGGCTACGTCGGCTACGAGGAAGGCGGCATGCTGACCGAACGGGTGCGCCGGCATCCGTACTCGGTGATCCTGCTCGACGAGATCGAGAAGGCCCACCCCGACGTCTTCAACATCCTGCTGCAGGTGCTCGAGGACGGCAACCTGACCGACTCGTTCGGCCGCACGGTGGACTTCCGCAACACCGTCGTGATCATGACCAGCAACGTCGGCAACCGCAAGACGCACACCAACCGCAGCCTGGGCTTCGCCAGCGACGTCGAGGACCAGGAGAAGCAGAACCAGATCAAGGCCAAGGCGAACATCGACGAGGATCTCAAGAAGACGTTCAGTCCCGAGTTCCTCAACCGCGTCGACGAACGGGTGATGTTCGAATCGCTCGGTCGCGACCAGCTGCACCAGATCGTGGACATCCTGCTGCGCGACGTCACCAAGCGGCTGCAGAACCTCAACATCGAGTTCGAGTTCACCGACGCGGCCAAGGACATGCTCTGCGACCTCGGCTACGACCCGAGCATGGGCGCGCGGCCGCTGCGCCGAGCCATCCAGCGCTACCTGGAGGACCCGCTTTCCGAGCGGCTGCTGCGCGGCGAGATCACCGGCAACTGCCACCTGCGGATCGACGCGGGCAACAAGCAGCTGCAGTTCACGGTCGGACCCGTGGCTTCGGCCCAGGTCTGACGACCGCGCGACCGGCGCCGCGTCAACGCGACCACGGCCCTCGCCGGCGACCGGCGGGGGCCGTTTTCCGTGCTACCCCCCGGCGCGGGCATGCTGTATATTGCGCCCCCGAGGACGTCCCCGGGCGGGAACCGCCCCGACCTCGCCGGGTTCAAGCTGCGTTGCGGGCAGGCAGGTCTGCCGGCCCGCGTCGCGTTTTCCGGGAGCAGTGCTCTTGAAGCTCTTCGCGCCGCGTACCTGCCCGCCCCGCGTTCTGGTGTTCGGGATGCTCGTGGCCTGCCTCGCCGCCGGCGTCGGCCGCGCCGAGACGCTGGATCCGACGGCGCTGGTCGGCCGGGAGATCGTCGAGATCGAGGTGGTCGGCGCCCTGACGGTCAACGCCCGGCAGGTCAACGCCTGGGCGGGTCTGCAAACGGGGCAATCGCTGAGCCGCAACCTGACCGCCGGCGCGGTGCGCCGCCTGTTCGCCACGCGTCGCTTCAGCGAGGTCTACGTCTACGGCGTGGAGCATCCGGACGGCGTCAAGCTGATCATCAACCTGCGCGAGTTCCCACGCATCCGCGGCATCCATTTCCGTGGCAACAAGCGGATCAAGGATAAGGAACTGCGCGAGGTGTTCCCGCCCGCGGTCGGGCAGTTCGCCAACCCCGCGGCGATCCAGCGCGACCTGCAGCCGTTGCGCGACCTCTACTGGGAGAAGGGGTACTTCAACGTCCAGGTCGACAGCGACTCGTCCCGCGTCGACGCCTCGAACATGCAGGACCTCGTGATCACCATCGCCGAAGGGGAGAAGGTGCGTGTCAAGGACATTCGCTTCGAGGGCAACGAGGCCCTGTCGGCGGATGGGCTGCGGGGCGCCATGCGCCAGGGCACCACGGGGTTCCTCAAGAGCGGCACCTTCAAGAAGACGCAGTTCGAGGAGGATCGCGAACGGCTCGTCACCTACTTGCGAGACAACGGATTCCTGGACGGCACGGTCGATCGGATGGAGATCCTGCCGCGGCCGGAGCGCCCCGAGCACCTGGACATCGTCGTGCACGTGACCGAGGGTCGCCGATACCGGGTCGGCGCCGTCAACTGGACCGGCAACGAGGCCTTCGACGACGTGACCATCGCCGGGCAGGTCTTCCTCGAGAAGGGCGCCGTCTTCAAGGAGAAGGAGTATCTGCGCACGCTCGAGAATCTGCAGACCCTCTACGCCGACCAGGGCTACATCTACATCGGCGTCGAGCCGCAGCGCGAGCTGCGGGACGACCTCGTGAACGTCACCTTCACGATCGTCGAGGGCGAGCCGGCCACCGTGCGCGACATCCGCATCTCGGGCAACACGAAGACCTACGACGAGGTCCTGCTGCGGGAGTTCCACATCTTCCCGGGCGACGTCTTCAGCCGCCGCCGGATCGAGTTCTCCGTGCGGGACGCCATGCAGAGCGGGTACTTCGAAGAGGTGCGGCCGGACTTCCGCTCGGTCGGCGACAGCGGCGACATCGACCTGATCTTCCAGGTCAAGGAGAAGCAGACCGGCCAGTTCATGTTCGGCGCGGCCTACAGCGCCGAGACCGCCGTCTCGGGCTTCATCCAGGTGCAGGAGACCAACTTCCGCGGCAAGGGGCAGACGATCGGCGTCACCTGGCAGTTCGGTACGCGCCGCCGGTATGTGGACCTGAGCTTCACCGAGCCCTGGTTCATGGGACGACCGATCCTGCTCGGCGCCGACATCTTCGACCGTTACCAGTACAACTTCGACGATTTCTACGAGAGCCGGGTGCGCGGCTTCAGCGTGCGGACCGGCATGCGGATTCCCGGCGCGCGCTTCTCCAGCCTCGGCTTACGCTACGAGTACTCGCAGACCAGGCTCAGCAACTTCAGCCGCAGCTACGTCAACTACCTCGACGACCTCGAACGCAGCCTGGGCACGACCGGCGTGCCGTTCGAGCGGCTCGACCAGATCGACTGGCCCCGCAGCAAGAGCGGCGTGAGACTGACGTTCAACCGCAACAGCACCGACAACCCGTTCTTCCCGACGGCGGGGTCGCGGACCCAGTACAGCGTCGAGCTGGCGGGCGGCCCGCTCGGCGGGCAGATCGAGTACCACCAGCACCAGTTCCGGCATTCCTACTACCAGCGCCTGCCCGCCGGGTTCGCGCTGCACGTGCGCGGGATGCTCGGCCTGATCGAGGGGTTGCAGTCGCCGGGCGCGGTGCCCGATTACGAGAAGTTCCGCCTCGGCGGCAATCGATTGTACCCGGTGCGCGGCTATCGGGATCTGGAGATCGTGCCACGCGGCAACCCCACCTTCATCGGCGGACGCGCGTTCACGATCGTCAACCTGGAGGCGCTCTACCCGCTCGGTCGGGCGGTGCAACTCCTGTCATTCCTGGACATGGGCGACACCTGGAACAGCCTCGGCCAGGCCGATCTGGCGAACCTCCGCAAGGGGGCCGGGTTCGGCATCCGCGTCGAAGTGCCCATGATGGGCACGATCGGTTTCGATTACGGTTACGGTTTCGACCGGGCGCCGGGCGCCGGCTGGCAGCCGCATTTCAACATCGGAACCATGTTCTAGGCCGCGGTGTTGCACCAGGGCGGACCCGGCGCGGCTGGCGCGGGCCGCTCGCGGGTGTTATCCTGCGCGGCGTGTCGAAACGAACCAGGCGGCCGGCCGGCGCCGGCGCCGGATCAGCAGCAAGGAGACAACATGCGGCAGGTCAGTTTCCGTCGCGCCGTCGCGCCCGTGCTCGCCCTCCTGGCGGTGGGCCTGCTGGCGCCTGTGGCGGCTGCGGCGGACAAGCCGTTCGGCGTGGTCGATTCCCAGCGGATCGTCGAGGAGTATCCCGTCGCGCGCGACGCCCAGGAGCAGTGGCAGAAGTACGTGCGCGACGTCGAGCGCGAGATCGCCGAGAAGGAGCGCAACCTGCAACGGATGATCGAGGAAATCGAGAGCCAGAAGATGCTGCTCGGCGATGACGCCTTGCAGGCGCGCCTGCAGGAGCTGGAGCAGCAGAAGGCCGACTATTTCCGGTTCCGTGAGCAGGCCGATCAGCGGGTGCAACGGGAGTATCAAGACAAGATCGGACCGATCATCGACCAGGTCAAGACCGTGGCCGAGCGCATCGGCAAGGAAGAGGGCTTCGGCATCGTCATCGACAGCGCCGCCATCACCGTCCTGTACCTAGATCCGGACGTCGACCTCACCAACCGTGTCCTGGCCGCGCTGGCGCGTGGCGAACGGGACTGAGGGTTCGGGGTTGACAGGGTGCCACGAACCCGGCAGATTTTTGTCAGGAAAGCATTTGCATGCCAAGTCCCCCTTCGCCCGGTGGTGAAGGGGGCTTGCGTGATAGGAGGAATCGGGCATGGATCCCGTGCGGCTCGGTGATCTGGCCACGTTGCTCGGCGCGGAGCTGATCGGCGACGCCGAGGTCGTGATCTCCGGCGCGGCGGGCCTCGAAGACGCCGGTCCCGGGGACATCACGTTCCTGGCGCGCGCCGGGCTGGGGGAACGCCTCGCCGCGAGCCGGGCGGCGGCCGTGATCGTTGGCCCGGGTCTGGTCGCCGACAGGCCGGCGCTGAGGGTCGCCGACCCGTACCGTGCCTTCGCGGGACTCCTGCAACGCCTCGCCACCCCGCTGGAGCGACTCTTCCCGCCTGGCGTGCATCCGACGGCGGTCGTCGATGCGACGGCCACGCTCGGCGACCATGTCTGCCTCGGACCAGGGGCGGTCGTGGGCGCCGGCTGCCGGGTCGGTGACCGCGTTCGGCTGGGGCCGCACGCGGTGCTCGAGCCGGATGTGACCGTCGGCGACGACTCGGTGCTGTACGCGCACGTCGTCGTGCGCGAGCGCTGCCGCCTCGGCCGGCGGGTGATCCTGCATCCCGGCTGCGTGGTGGGTGCCGACGGTTTCGGTTATCTGCCGGGTCAGGAGGGCTTGCTGAAGATCCCGCAGATCGGCATCGTCGAACTCGAGGACGACGTGGAACTGGGAGCCGGGACCTGCGTCGACCGCGCGACGACCGGCACGACCCGCATCGGCGCCGGCACCAAGCTCGACAACCTCGTGCAGGTGGGGCACAACGTGCGCATCGGCCGGCATAGCGTGTTCAGCGCCCAGACCGGGATCTCGGGCAGCTGCACGATCGGCGACGGGGTGTTCATGGGGGGGCAGGTGGGCCTGGCCGACCACATCCGCGTCGGCGACCGCGTCAAGGTGGGGGCCAAGTCCGGCCTGCACAAGGACGTGCCGGACGACGCCTCGGTGTTCGGCTACCCGGCGCACGACGCCGTCGAGGCGATGCGCATCGCGGCGGCGCTGCGGCGCTTGCCGGACCTGGTGAAGACCGTCGCCCGGCTGCAGAAGCAGCTCGACGACGCCACGACCGGTGGAGAGTCCTGACGATGCTCTGGTTGCAGAGGACGATCGCCAAGCCCGCCTCGCTCGAAGGCGTCGGCCTGCACACCGGGCAATCGACGCGCCTGACGCTCAGCCCCGCCCCGCCCAACACGGGCGTCGTTTTTCGCGTGCGCTGCCCGGCCGGCGAAGCCGAGATCCCGGCGCTCATCGACCACGTCCCCGAAGGGGAGCCGGCGGTCCGCAACACGACCCTCGCGCGCGGCGAGGTCAAGATCTTCACGGTCGAGCACGTGCTCGCCGCGCTCTACGGGCTCGGCGTCACCAACTGTTTCATCGACCTCGAGGGCAACGAACCGCCGATCACGACCTGCGGCAGCTCGCTGCCGTACGTCGAGCTGTTGCAGGAGGCGGGCATCGTCTACCAGGGGCTGCCCGCCAGCCATTTCCAGCTCAAGCGGCCGCTCGCCCTGCGCGAGGACGGGATCGAGATCGTGGCCGAGCCCTGCGACCACTTCCGGCTCAGCATGTGGGTCAGCTACGACGACCCGCTGATCGGCGAGCAGGCGGCCAGCTTCGAGATCACGCCGGATGTGTTCGCCCGCGAGATCGCGCCGGCCCGGACCTTCGCCTTCATGAAGGACGCGCTCGAGCTGCGCGCGCGCGGGTATGCCCAGGGGGGCACCGTCGCCACCGCCCTGGTCATCGACGATGGCAAGCTCGCCGGCGGCCAGCAGTTTCGATTCCCGGACGAGATCGTCCGCCACAAGCTGCTGGACCTGCTGGGCGACCTCGCCCTGTTCGGCATGCCCTTGCAGGCCCATGTCCGCGCCCGTCGGACCGGCCACGCGGCCAACGCCCGGTTCACGCGCCAGCTCGCGGCGGTCGAGCGGCAGAGCAGCCGCATCTATCCGCAGCGCCGTCCGACGGGCTTCGACATCGCCGCCATCCTCGAGGTGATGCCGCATCGTTACCCGTTCCTGCTGGTCGACCGGATCCTGGCGCTGGAACCTGGACAGCGGGTCGTCGGCCTGAAGAATGTCACGATCAACGAGCCGTTCTTCCAGGGGCATTTCCCTGGGCACCCCATCATGCCCGGCGTGTTGATCATCGAGGCGTTGGCGCAGGCCGGCGGCATCCTCTTGCTGACGGGCGTGGATGATCCGCGCGGCAAGCTGGTGTACTTCGGCGGCATCGACGGGGCCCGGTTCCGCCGGCCCGTGCTGCCCGGAGACCAGCTGACGCTGACCTGTGAGATGGTGAAGCTTCGCGGCACGCTCTGCAAGATGCGGGGGGTTGCCAGCGTGGGCGGCGAGAAGGTCGCCGAGGCCGAGCTGATGGCGAGCCTGGTGGACGCCTGACGCATTTTCACGTCTGCGAGAGGATCTGCTCTTGGAACCCATCAAGCTCAACCGACCGGCCGGACCGCGACCCGTGCGCGCCGCCGATGTGCACCCCTCGGCCGTGGTCCATCCCGAGGCCAAGCTCGGCCACGACGTGGTGATCGGACCTCACGCGGTCGTCGGAGCGGGGGTCACGATCGGCCATGGCTGCCAGATCGGTCCTTCGGCCGTGCTCGAGGGCAACGTCTGTTTGGGCGAGGATTGCCAGCTCGGACCGTCGGTGATGGTCACCGGCAACACGACGATCGGCCGCGGCAATCGTTTCTTCCACGGGGCGTCGATCGGCAACGATCCACAGGACCTGAAGTACCGTGGCGAACCGACGTTCCTGGAGATCGGCGACGAGAACGTCTTCCGCGAGTTCTGCACCGTGCACCTGGCGGCCGGCGAGGGTTGCAAGACCCGCATCGGCAGCAAGAACATGCTGATGGCCTACGTGCACGTCGCCCACAACTGCGTGATCGGCGACCAGGTGATCATCGCCAATGCGGTCAACATCGCGGGCCACGTCGAAGTGGAGAGCTTCGCGACGATTGGCGGCATGACTCCCGTGCATCAGTTCGTGCGCATCGGCGCTTACAGCATGGTCGGCGGCGGCAGCCGCTTGCCCCAGGACGTGCCGCCGTTCATCCGCGTGGCCGGCAATCCGGTCGAGGTCTGCGGCATCAACAGCATCGGCCTGAAGCGTCGCGCCTTTCCGGACGACGAGTTGCTGAACATCAAGCAGGCTTATCGACTGCTGTACCGCTCCGGCTTGAACGTGGGTCAGGCCCTCGAACGCATCACCAGCGATTGCCGACTGACGAAGAACATCGAGGACCTCATGGCGTTCATCCGTCGCTCCGAGCGCGGCATCGTACGCTGAGGTTCGCGCCTGCTTTCCGCTTGCGGCGAGGTCTGGCCACGTGCTCGACAAGGTAAGGCAGACCCCGCACCTCTTCCTGGCCTGCGGCGAGGCGAGCGGCGATCGCTATGGCGCGGCGTTGCTCGCGGCGCTGCGCCGTGAACGGCCGGACATCCGCGTCAGCGCTCTCGGCGGTCCGGCGCTCGCGCTCGGCGGCGCGGACCTCGTCGCGTCGAACGAGGCGATCGCCGTCATGGGCTTCGGCGAGGTTCTCGGCCGGTGGCGGCCGATCCTGGCGACCAGGCGCCGCGTCTGGCGCCACCTGCGCGACGGCGGGGTCGATCTGGTCGTACCCATCGACTTCCCGGGATTCAACCTGCGGCTGGCGGCCGAAGCGCACCGGCTCGGACTGCCGGTGTTCTACATCGTGCCGCCGCAGCTCTGGGCGTGGGGCGGCTGGCGACTGCGGTCCCTGCGCAGGAACGTCGACCGCCTCGGCACGATCCTGCCCTTCGAGCCCGATTGGTTCCGGCAGCGCGGCGTCGAGGTCGCCCACCTCGGCCACCCGCTGATGGAGGACTACGCCGAGTTTCCGTTCGAGGCGAGGCGGCGGGAGCGAGAGCAGCGCTTGCAGGACCCGTCCCGGCCCTTGACCCTGGGGCTTCTGCCGGGTAGCCGGCGCCAGGAGATCGATCGGTTGATGCCGTCGCTGCGGGTGGCGGCCTCCATGGTGCAGTCGTGGCTCGGCGGCCGTCGCCTGCGCGTGGTGGCCAGCCAGGCTCCGGGCGTGCAGGCGCGGCACCTGGCCCAGCTGGCTGGCAGCGATCTGGAGATCTCGGACGCGCCGCTGGCGTTGCTGCTGGAACGCCTGGACCTGGCCCTGGTCTGCAGCGGAACCGCGAGCCTGGAGACCGCGCTGGCAGGGGTGCCACACGCGCTGGTCTACCGCACGAGCGCCTTGAACTACGCCGTGGCCAGGCGCCTGGTGAAGGTCGAGCATATCGGGCTGGCCAACCTCGTGCTCGGGCGGCCATTGGTGCCGGAACTGGTGCAGGACGCGGCGGAACCGCTGCACATGGCCAACGCGTTGTTGCGGTTCCTGAACACCCCGGGGCATCGCCACGAGTTCTACCGCGGCTGCCATGATCTGCGCCGCGCGCTCGGCGGGGGCGGCGTCTGGCGGCGCGCGGCCCGGCAGGTGCTCGACCTGGTGGCGCGCCGGGAGGGATAGGCGTGTCCGTGCAACGGCTCAAGGTCCTGCTGGCGCCGCCGTGCTGGCGCCTGCTGAGCGCGTCCTGGCGCATCAACGAAACGCCGCTGCATCCGGCCGGGCCCGACCAGGCCGTGATCTTCGCTTGCCTGCACCGGGACATCCTGCCGGCCATCCGCTACTGCCGGCCGGCGTTGCCCACGCTCCTGGTGAGCAAGAGCCCGGATGGTCGCATCCTGCGGCGCACCCTGGCCCGCGACGGTTTCGGCTGCGTGCGTGGCAGCACCGGACATGACGGGCGCGAGGGTTTCGTGGGCCTGCTGCGCGCGCTGCGGCGGGGTCGGCACGTGGGCATCGCCGTGGACGGGCCGCGCGGACCGTTCGGCACCGTGCACGGAGGCGTCCTGCTGCTCGGGAAGCTGTCCCGGGCGCCGATCGTGCCGCTGGCGGTCCGCGGTCGCCGCTGCCTGCGGCTCGGCACCTGGGACCGCACGGTGGTGCCGCTGTTCTGGGCCTCGGTGACGGTCACAGCCGGGCAGCCGTTGACGGTGCCCGCCGACGCGGGCCCGGAGCAGCTGGAGGAGCTGCGTGCCGAGCTGCGCGCGCGCCTCGGCGTCGACCCGGAGGCGAGCCATGCACGTCCTTGACTGGCGCGCGTGGGCTCATCGTCGCCTCGACGCGACCGGCGTGCCGGCGCCCGCCCGGCTGGCCCTCGCCCCCGGCGGCGGCCGCGCCCACCCACAGGGCGGCAAAGAGGTAGA
>CAZVWL010000105.1:0-10109 GCA_964630845.1 uncultured Fibrobacteraceae bacterium | reverse complement strand
ATGTCCTTGATATTGCAACGGTTGCAGGTTGTCGAGATCGGCTCCGAACCAGCGGTTGGAAGCCGGATACTCGGCGTGGGTGCTGCCGTGGCAGGCCATGCACTGCAGGCGGCCGGTGTCGTCGGTGCGCATGCGGTACAGGCCCTCGACGCCGGCCACCCACTGGTTGTAGGCCGAGGCCGTGGCGGGATCGGGGCGCTCGTAGGCGTCGGTGTGGCAGCCGACGCAATCGGGCTCCTGCACCCACGGCAAGCGGCCCACGACCTCGTCGACTGCGGTGACCGCCCGGGGCGCGAGGTGCTGCATGAGGCGCGCCGCGCCGGGCTTGCCGGCCGCATGCTCGTGCACGAGCAGGCCGAGGGCGTGGTCCTCGAGCGTGCCGTGGCAATGGGTGCAGTCGAGGCTGCCGGCGTGCGCGCCGCGCAGGCAGTCGGTGGGGCCGGCGGGGTCGGCGGGATGGCACAGGGCGCAGGCGTCGGCGCCGCGTCCGGTGAGGTAGTTGGCGTGCCAGCCGTGCAGCGCGGCCGAGAAGTTCAGCAGCTCCGGGCGGCCGGCGAAGCCTAGCCCAGGGTCCGGATGGCAGTTCTTGCAGGACTGCGGCCGGCCGGCCTCGGCCTCGCGCAGCAGATCGGTGCGCGCGTGCTTGTCGTGCGCGCGCAGGACGCGACGGCCGGTCTCGTCGCTGATGCCGGCGAGGTCGTCCACACGCCAGCCGCCGCCGTGGCACTTGGTGCAACCCATCTCCGAGGAGACGGGCGCCGTCATGCGCGTGGCGGCCAGCAGGGCGCCGGTCTCGCTGTCATGCGCCTCGATGGTGTAGAGCGGGTAGGGGTTGAAGCTGCCGGCCGGTTCGGTGAACGGCACCAGCGGCAAGCGGGTGGCGCGGAAGAGCTCGCGCTCGGCGTCGACCTCCATGACGCCCGAGACGCGGTTGCCGGTGCGGCCGACGCCGGGTTCGGGGTCGTGGTCGAGCCCGAAGTTGGCGCGCGCGAATTCCCAGTAGCGCACGTGCCGCTCAGGATGGGCGAACTCGGCGTCGACCGTGTAGCTGATGGTGACGCCGTCGGTGACCAGGTCGGGCGTCTCGCCGCGCCGGATGAGCTGGGCTTGCACGACGTTGCCCGGCGGCAGGAACGTGTACCACGGATCGCCGTCGCTCAGGCAGTGCATGCCGGTGACGTTCCAGGCCAACAGCACGTACTGGTCGACGTCGGGATCGAAGGGAGGCGGCGAGGTGGCGAGGTCGCGCTCCTGGATCGAGGCGGGGGGCGCCTCGGGGGCGCGGCCGTGCACGGTCTGCAGGAGGTAAGCCGCGAGCGCCCGCCGTTCGGCGGCGTCGCCGAAAAACGGCGGCATGTACGGAACCACGCGCCCCTGGCCGACGAGCTGGGCCTCGAGGCCGGCCTGGGTGAAGTCGGCGGTCACCGCCACGATGTCGTTCATCGGACCGCGCACCGAGTGGCACGCGGCGCATTGCAGGCGGAACAGCTCCTGGCCGGCGGCGAGCAGGTTCTCGTCGGTGACCTCGCGGTGCTGCGCCCAGCGGGCTTGTTGCAGGAACGACCGGTCGGCGAGGTCGGGCGCCTGCGCTGCGGTCACGGCGTTCGAGTACATGATGCCGTGGATGACCCACGGCCGACGGCCACCCTCGCGCACGAACTCGAAGCTGCCCATCTGGAAGAGTCCGGCGAGCACGACCAGGGCCGCCAGGGCGCGCTGCGGCGTCGCGGGCAGGCGCAGCAGGGCGAGCACGCCGCCGACGAGGATCAGCGGGGTGAGCCACAGGAAGCGGCGCAGCCAGGGCGCCACCTCGCGCGCGCGGTCGAGCACCATCGCGGCCTGCGCCTCGGGCAGGGCGCGCACGTACCACAGGCCGCCGATCAGCACGAGCACGAACGGCACGAGCACCCACCAGGCGCTGTAGCGCACGACGCGCACCCGCAGGCCCGCGTCGCGCTGCCAAGCGCCGGTCAACAGACCGAACATGCCGGCGATCATGAACGCCAGGCCGGAACGGAACACCAGCGCCGGCCAGAAGCTCTCGTTGAAGAAGCCGTGCCAGAAGTCGCCCGTCTCGGGCCAGCGACCCGGCGTGAGCATGAAGCCGATGATGCCGTTGATCATAAAGAGCGACAGCCAGGCGAAGACGAAGTAGAACCAGCCGACCGTCTCGTGGTCGCGCGGCTTCATGGTGTCGAAGCGGTAGTAGTAGATCAGGAGCGCCACGATCTCGCCGACGAAGAAGACCCACTCGATCGCCCAGCCGAAGACGAACGTGTGGATCAACAGGCTGGTGGCGCCCGGACTCAACAGGCCAATCGTCCACCAGATGCCCACGCCGGACAGGCCGCCGAAGACCATGGTCAACAGCAGGAAGAACTTCGCGTGACCCTTGAGGTAGCCACGCAGCGCGGCGTCGCCGGTGCGACGGGCGCGGATCTCGGTGGCGACCAGCCACAAGCCGCCACCCACCGCGAAGTGCGCTACGAAGACGTGCAGGATGGCCACGAGGGCGATCCAGAAGCCGCCGCCGAGGGCGCCGAGTTCCCAGACCGGGTAGTTCATCTCAGCCCTCCTTCCGCGAGTGCGCGGCCAGCTTGAGCATGTACCCGACGCAGGCCAGGCCGACGGCGAACACGATCAGGAACAGCACCAGCGGCGAGAGCTGGGGCACGACCGCGAGCTCGCCCGGATGGAACACGCCGTCGAGGTAGCCGAAGCGCACCACCTCGCGGATCAGCGCCATCAGCAGCACCGTGACGACCAGCAGCACGGTGGCCGCGCGCAGCTTCTTCTGGAATCCGAGCACCACGGCGTAGACCGCCGCGCCGATGCCCGCGATGAGCAGCGCCGAGGCCAGCGGGCTGCCGCCCATGAAGCGCAGCATGACATCGCGCGGCAGGGCCATCAGCCACCACAGGCCCGCGGCCATCGAGGCCAGGCTGCCGTGCGTGAAGAAGCGCAGGGCCCAGTCGCGCGCCGCGAGCGCGGCCATGTCGCCGCGGCGGGCCTTGCCGTCGTGCAGCAGCGCCACGAAGAGCCCGCCGACGGCCACCGCGCCGATCATCATGTGCAGCCAGCGCGGCCACAGCGTGGGCTCGCCGAGGTTCAGGAACGTGCCCTCGGGCCGGGCGAACCAGGCGGTCCAGCGCTCCGGGGTGAGCGCCAGCGTGTTGTTGTTCGTGAACAGGAAGCTGACGACCAGCAAGGCCAGGACCACCACGAGGGCCAACAGGGTGCGGACGGCGTGGTCGTACCGGAAGACGACGAGGTAGGCCGCGTAGTAGCCGATGATCAACAGCGGGATGATCGCCAGCCACCAGGTCGCCATCACGATGCTGCTGGTGTAGAAGAGGTGTCCGTAGAGCACCTGCAGGAAGAGCAGCGGCGCCACGCCGGCGTTGACCGTCAGCGCGATCAGCGTGGGCACCTTGGTGGCGGTGTGGCCGGCGGCGAACGCGGGCGCGCCGTGCCGCCGCAGGCTGCCGAGCAGGACCACCACGCCGCCGCCGAACAGCGCGTTCATCATAAGCACGTGGATCACGAAGGTCACGGTCAAGAGGACCTGGAACCAACCCCAGCTCACCTGGAGGGTGTCGGGCTGAGGGACGAGCGGGATCTGCATGGCGGGCACCTCGCGGGTCTTGCGGGTCTTGCGGGTCTGCACGCCGAGCCGGGTCGCCGGACCGGTGGTGACCGGCCCATCAAACGGCACCGCCGGAGAGGGGTCAATGCGAATGAATTCGGATATTCACAGTAAAGAAGTGTGTCTTTGCGGGCTGGCGGCGGCGCCGCCTGGGTGCCAAGCTTGACCAACGGAACATCGCGCCCTGACCGATCCGGGAGGCTGTCATGCTCGCCGACCTCGTCCGCCGCTGCCGCACCTGCCGCCGCTACAGAGCCGACCGCCCGCTCGACCCCGCCACCCTGCGGGCCCTGGTCGACCTCGCCCGCCTGACCGCCTCGGCCGCCAACAAGCAGCCGCTGCGGTACCTGCTGAGCTGGACACCGGAGCGCAACGCGCTGGTGCTGCCGCACCTGCGCTGGGCCGCCTACCTGGCCGACTGGGACGGGCCCGACCCCGCCGAACACCCCGCCGGCTACGTGGTCATCCTCGGCGATCGCGAGGTGTCGCCGCAGGTGCGCTGGGACGACGCGATCGCCGCCTACACCATCATGCTGGGCGCGGCCGAACGGGGCCTCGGGGCCTGTATCTTCGCCTCGATCGCGCGCGACGCGCTGCGCGAGGCGCTCCGCATTCCCGAGCGGTACGAGATCCTGCTGGTGGTGTCGCTGGGCGAACCGGTCGAGCAGGTGGTGCTCGAGGAGGTGTCGCCCGAAGGGGACATCCGGTACTGGCGCGACGCCGGGCAGGTCCACCACGTGCCCAAGCGGCGTCTCGAGGACGTGATCGTCGAGTTCGGTTGAAACCTCGCGCTCGCCCCGGGCGGCGCGATTGATTATCTTCCGCCGCTGCTAGTGGAAGGAGGCCGCATGCTCTTCGAGGGCACCGAGAAGAAGTTCGAGATCCTGGTCGGCGGCGATGGTCCGGACCTGCGCGGTCTGGGCCGTGATTTCTGGGCCGGCGTCGTGCAAGCCAGCCGCGCCACGATCCTCAGCGAGGTGGCCAGCGCCGAGCTGGACGCCTACCTGCTGAGCGAATCGAGCCTGTTCGTCAGCCAGCGCTGGGCCGTGATGATCACCTGCGGCCGCACGACCTTGATCGACGGCCTGCTGCGCGTGCTCGACCACATCGACACCGGCCGGCTGCTGTCGCTGGTCTACGAGCGCAAGAACGAGAACTTCCCCGCCGAGCAGCCGTCGTCGTTCGCCGAGGACGTCGCGCGCCTGCGCCGGCGCATCGACGGCCACGACCTCGTGTTCGGCAACCCGTCGGGCGACCGCATCAGCCTCTTTCACCTGCACCGCCCGCACCAGCCCGACGCCGAGGACGCCACGCTCGAGCTGCTGATGCACGACATCGACGACGAGGCCGCCGCCCTGTTCGCCGCCAAGGGACCCGGCCGCGACTCGTTGCGCCGTCGGCTGGGTCTGGACGAACTGTTGCCCGGGTTCGTGTTCGACGACCACCTCTTCGCCCCCCAGGGCTATTCGCTCAACGCGGTGCGCGGCGCCAGCTACGCCACGATGCACGTGACGCCCGAGCGCGACGCCTCGTACGCCAGCTTCGAGATGGGCTGGGGCTTCAGCGCCGCGGCCGGGCAGCAGACGGTCGCGCGCCTACTGTCGGTGCTGCGGCCGGCGCGCGCCGACGTGCTGGTGTTCGCCCGCGAGTTCGACCCCGCCGCCATGCCGGCCGGCTACCGCCACGACCGCCAGAGCGGCGAACCGCTGTCCTGCGGTTATCCTATGCGCTACGCGCATCTGATCAGGACCTGACCCGGCCGCAAGGAGCCTCGATGGACCTCTGGATCCAGGAACGCCACAAGGACGCCCAGGCCAACGCCTTCCGCGTCACCAACGTGCTCTTCGACGGCCGCAGCGAGTTCCAGGCGGTGGCCGTGGTCGAGACCGCGGCGCACGGCCGCATGCTGCTGAACGACGGCCTGATCATGCTGACCGAGCGCGACGAGTTCGTGTACCACGAGATGATCGCCCACGTGCCCCTGCTGACGCACTCGGCGCCGCGGCGCGTGCTGGTGATCGGCGGCGGCGACGGTGGCACCGTGCGCGAGTGCCTCAAGCACCCGTCGGTCGAACATGTGCGCCTGGTGGAGATCGACGGCATGGTGGTCGACGCCTGCCGCGCCCACATCCCCTCCTGCGCCGCCTGCCTCGACGATGCGCGCGTGGCCGTGACGATCGCCGACGGCGTGGCCTTCGTGGCCGAGACCCAGGAACGCTTCGACGTGGTCCTGGTCGATTCCACCGACCCGATCGGCCCGGCGGCGCCGCTGTTCGGCCCCGAGTTCTACGGCAACGTGAAGAGGGTCCTGACCGACCAGGGCATCGTGGTCTCGCAGTGCGAGAACCCGTGGTGGGAGCCCGAGGCCCAGCGCGCGCTGCTCGGCATCCTGGGCGACACGTTCCCCGTCGTGTCCCTCTACAATTACCACAACCTCACCTACCCGGGCGGGTTGTGGACCTTCAGCTTCGCGAGCAAGGGCCCGCGTCCCGACCGCGATCCGGACCCGGCGCGCGCGGCCGCGCTCGGCACGCTGCGCTGGTGGACCCCCGCGATCCACGGCGCCGCGTTCGCGCTGCCGGCCTTCCAGCGTCGCGCCCTGGGCCTGGACCGATGACCGAACCGCGCCGCCGCTACAGCCGCCCGCTCCTGCAGCAACGCGAACCGCGCCGCGCGCGTCGCGCGGCCGCGGAGAAACCCCGGCCGGCCACGCCGCCGAGCGTGGCGCCGACCGCCAAGACCAGCACGACGCCCGGCGCGGCGGCTCGGCCGCGCCGGACGCCGCCGGCCCACTAGCTCAACGTCGCCCGCAGCATCCAGAGCGTCTTTTCCAGCTCGTCGTTCAGCCCGTCGAGCAGGTTGACCGTGCCTCGATCGCCGGCCGCCTCGGCCGCGGCCAGGCCGGCGACCGCGCGCTCGTGCAGGGTCTTGAGGTCGGCCGCGAGCGCCTTGACCATCGCCATGGCATCGGGCTTGCCAGGCTCCTCGACGAGCGCCGCCTGCTCGAGCGCCTGCCCCAGCGTGCGCACGGGCTCGCCGCCGGTGGTCAGGATGCGCTCGGCGAGGTCGTCGATGACGTCGGCGAAGTGGTCGTAGAGCTGTTCGAACTTCGCGTGCAGGGCGAAGAACTGCGGCCCCTGCACGTTCCAGTGGAAGTGGCGGAGCTTCTGCTCGAGCACGAGGGTGTCCGAGAGCAGGCCGTTCAGGCTGGCGTGGACGTTGGTCGACATGATGGCGCCTCCTTGGGGGGTCGCGGGTTGATGGTTGTTGCTCGTCGGTGCTGGATGAAGCAGGGGGTGGGCCAGGCGCCACCGGTTCGGTAATGCATTGCTAATAAATGAATTGACAACAACGCAGGCCGCGAGAACACAGTATACAGCGATATTTCGTCGACACTTCAACGACATATCGTTATCATGACGATATATCGTCGCTCTCGTGACGATCATGCAGATCCGGCCGTGGCCTCTCCCCGGGAGGGACCGATATGTCGCTGGTGCAGGACTACTCGAACGACCTCCGCCGCCTGGCCGACCTCGCCGGCCAGCCCGACCGCATCGACGAGGTGCTCGCCCGCGCGCTGGCGTCGCTGGCCAGCCTGGTCCCGCACGACCTCGCCGCGATCCTCGACCTCGAGGGGGAGCGCCTCGCGGTCCGCGTCGCGCACGGCCCCCTGGCGAGCGAACGCGTGCGCCGGCACACGATCTCCGTCGGGGCGTTCCCCGCCGTCCGGCGCGCGATCGAGACCAGGCGCGCGGTGGTGCTCGAGGACCACGACCACGACCACGAGACCGGCGAGGGCGACCCCTACGATGGGGTCCTCGAGCTGCCGCACGGCCACTCCTGCATGGTGGTGCCCCTGCACGCCGCCGATCGCACGCTGGGCATCATGACCTTCGACCGCACCGTCTGCAGCGTGTACGACCGCGAGACGGTGACCCTGGCCGAGATCTACGGCCAGATCATCGCCCTGGCGATGCTCTACGCCGAACAGGCGCGTGTGCTCGACCGCTACCGCACGAGCCTGCTGGAGCAGCGACGCCTGGCCGCGCAGGAGACCGGGCGCGACCCCGAGGGGGCCTGGCTGGAGCAGTCCCGTTCACCGGCGATGCACGACCTCGTGCGCCAGGCCCGGCTGGTGGCGCAGACGGACAGCGTCGTGCTCGTGCAGGGCGAGACCGGCACCGGCAAGGAGGTGCTGGCCCGGGCGATCCACGCCTGGAGCGCCCGGCGCGAGGCGCCGTTCGTGACCTTGAACTGCGCCGCCCTTCCGCGCGACCTCATCGAGAGCGAGCTGTTCGGCCATGTGCGCGGTGCGTTCACCGGCGCCGTGCGAGACCGGCGGGGTCGATTCCAGACGGCCAACGGCGGCACGCTGCTGCTCGACGAGATCGGCGACCTGCCGGCGCCGGCGCAGGCCAAGCTGTTGCGAGTGCTGCAGGAAGGCGAGTTCCAGCCGGTGGGCGCCGACCACACCGTGAAGGTGGACGTGCGCGTGATGGCCGCCACGCACGTCGACCTCGACGCGGCCGTGCGCGCCGGGCGATTCCGCGAGGACCTCTACTACCGCCTGGCCGTGTTCCCCCTGACGGTGCCGCCGCTGCGCCACCGACCGGAGGACATCGTGCCGCTGGCCGAGCACCTGCTGGACCAGCAGGCGCGGCGCACGGGCCGCGGGCCGTGGCAGCTGGCGCAGGCCGCGAAGTCGGCGCTGCAACAGCGCGCCTGGCCCGGCAACGTGCGGGAGCTGGTCAACGCGCTCGAGCGGGCGGCGATCCTGCGGCCGCAGGGAACGCTCGACTTGCCACACGTCGCGGAGGCGGGCATGGCGCCCGCGGCGCCGGCAACGCACCGGGCGACGCCGGCGGTCACCGAGCTGCGCGCCGTGGAGCGGGCGCACATCGCCGCGGTGCTCGAACGAACCGCGGGCAAGATCTATGGCCAGGACGGCGCTGCGGCGCTGCTCGGGCTGAAGCCGACCACGCTGCAGAGCAGGCTGCGCAAGCTCGGCCTCCGGTGAGCTAAGGCAGCGACGCCTTGGACGCCCCGGCGGCCGTGGTGGCGGACGCCAGGGTCACGCTGGCCTGCAACCAGCGCGCGCGCCACTCGGCGCAGTTCGGACCGAAATGCGCCGGGTCGTCGACCGGCCAGCCGGCGACGGCCAGTCGCACGGAGTCGGTCGGCAACGCGCCGAGCGGGTTGAGGTCCTGGTCGAACATCACGTGCATCACGCAACGATCGTGGCCCACGCGGGCGACGATCGTCGCGTGGCCGTCCAGATTCGCAGGCGCCAGCAGGTGATCGACCGAGGTGCGCGCGGCGCCGAGCCAGCCGAGGATGTCCTCGCCGAAGCTCGGCAGAAGCACGCGGCGCCGGGCGCCGTCGGGCACGTCGAGGTTGCCGCCGGTGTGAGGATCGACAGCCGCCCCGCGGCAGTGTTCGAGGTCGAGGATGAACACGACGCCGCCGCTGAACTGCGCGTCGTTGCTGGCGCCGCCGCAGACGAGTTCCTGGCGGCCATCGCCGTCGATGTCCGCCGCGAGCATCGCGTAGACGTGCCCGCGGTTCATGTACTCGCCGACCACGGTGCCGTCGCGTTCGATGATCATCACGCTGCCCGGGTAGTTGCGGGTGTGGATGAACGAGACGGCGGCCTGCAGTCGGCCATCGCCGCGCAGATCCACGCCACGCCAGAGCATCGGCAAGAAGCCGGCGAGGCCGGCGAGGCTATCGGCGCCGAAGGCTCGCGCCGCCAGGCCGGCGTCGGGCTGACGCTGCCAGATCGTGCCACCGGTGCGACCATCCAGGAGCAGGAGGCGGCCGCCGTCCGGCGCGTCGAAATCGAGCCCGACGAGCACGGTACCGTCTCGCCAGGGCGAGGGTTCGGCGAACACGATCGAAGCCGAGAACCCGCGTGACCAGCGTTGCTTGCCGGTCGTGCTCTCGCTCACCACGACGGTGCGGCCCTCGACGGCGATGACCCGCGGCGGCGTCAGCCGGCTGGCCGCGATGAAGGTGGGCACGGCGACCAGAAGCAAAAGGGCGGCGGCCACGGCCAAGAGCACGCGAGGGCGCGCTCGCATGGCCATCCGGGGTGATGGTTCGAGCGGTTGGTCTTCGGCGGGTTGCGGTGGTGGCGTCGGTGCCGGTATGGATAGACACTCGGGTTCAGGCGAAGGTTCTGGTTCAGGTGCACGGTCTGGCAGGCTCTTCGAGGCCCCCCTGGCAGGACGCGCCAACTCGGCGATCGTCGTGTCCAGAGCGGCAGCGATCAGCAGGATCGTCTTCTCGAGGAATCGTTCGCGCGCGCGAGTCTCGATCTGGTGGACGACCTTGACGCTGACGCCGGCCTTCTCGGCGAGGTCGACCTTGCTCATGCTCAGCTTGATCCTGCGGGCGACGATGCGCTCCGGGATTTCCGTGTTGGATAGATCCATGTCACACAATCACTTGCAAAAATAAT
>CAZVWL010000104.1:0-10273 GCA_964630845.1 uncultured Fibrobacteraceae bacterium | reverse complement strand
GTGGAACGACGTGCTCATGCAGGACAGCAACACCGAGCAGCTCGCCTTCGGCCCCCACGCCCTGGTCGAGCACGCCAGCCGGCACATGACGCTGTATCCGGGCGACATCATCGCCACCGGCACCCCCGGCGGCGTGGGCGAGTTCCGCGACCCGCCGGTCTACCTGGCGCCCGGCGACGTGGTGACCGTCGAGATCGAACGCATCGGACGCCTGGTCAACCCGGTGGTCCGCTGGACCGACGACGCCTGACCCTCACACGGCGCCGACGTTGCATTGCGCACCGTCGGCGCCCGCAAGCTGCCACACGCCCCCCGGCGCTAACCCCGGCTTCCCGCACCCTCCCCCGCCTTCCTCGCCGCCCCACCCGCTGCCTGAGGTTTCGGAACAGTCCTTGATGAATCCTTCTCGGATGTTGTCCTGCCTTGCTTTCCGCAATCCGGAGGGCGACCGGCACGGCGACCGCACAACCTGGGAGCACACCATGCCGGCCGCCAGCGTCAGTCCCCGCGAGATGACCGTGCTGATGGCGCACCTGCCGCACTACGCGGCCTACGGGTCGGACGGTCGCGCCGTGGACGCCGAGCGCACGTTCCGCCGCAGCCTCGGCGGCCTGCTCAAGGACTGCGGCGACCACCTGCTGCAGGTCGCCGAGAAACAGGCCATGGCGCTGAGCGAGGAGCAGGAAGAGGTGATCGATCTGTTGATCGACCACATCAGCTCGATCTTCCGCCGCCTCGACCGCGAAGGGGTCGTCAAGATCGCCGGCGATCCCGCCCTCACCGTGCCCGAGCTGCAGAGCCTGGACAACCGCCTGCTGCAGCTCGCCGAGCGCGCCCTGACCCTGACGCGCACCCTGGACGAACAACAGCCCTCGTCGGCCTGGTTCCGCGGCCAGGCCGTCGAGCTGAGCCGCAACCTGGCCGACCTGAGCCGCACCGCCGAGGATCGCAACTACCTGCTCGGCCTCGGCTGGGAGTCCGAATTCAACCGACCGCGCCGGAGGTAGGTCATGATCGACACGCGCCGACACGACGACCCCGGCGCCTGGCAGCTCGCCGACCCGGACGACGTGATCGTCTGGACCGCCACCCAGCCTCCGCGCCTGGTCGAGGGCCCGCTCGATCTGTCCAGCTTCGATGGGCAGATGCTCGTGCTCGACCTCGCCCCCGGCCAGTTCGCCTGCCGCGAAACCGAGGGCTGCTTGCGTCAGGTCTTCCTCGACGGCCTGCATCGGCTGTCCGTGGGCGAAGGCGCCGGCAAGGTGTCGCCCCGCAGCCGCCTCTTCGTCCTGCGCAACGACCTGCCGGTCAGCTGGCGCTGGCAGGGCCGCGACATGTTGGTGCTCGAGTCCAACGAACCCGGCGGCTGCCGCCTGCCCCTGCGCGGCGCCTGCAGCCTGGCTCTCGCCGACCCGGTGCGCTTCTACCAGACGGTCGTGCACGGCCTGACCTCGCTCGACCTGAACAACCTGACCCGCGTGCTCGAAACCCTCGTGCGCGCCCACGTCGGCGCCCACCTGCAGCCGCTGGTGCAGCGCGGTCGGCTCGACCTGATGCAGGCGCAGGTCCGCCTGGCCCAGCTCGGCGCCGACGACCTCAGCGACGACCTCGCCGACCTCGGCCTCGTGTGCCTGCAGCTGAGCGCCTGCACGCCGTTGGGAGCCGAGGACACGACGGGCGATGCCCGCGAGCGCGCGGCGCCCGACCTGGTGACTCCGATCTCGTACGACGACGTGCTCTGAGGCGCGGCGGCGGCTGGACTTTTCGGCGTCCACGCCGATAATGGCTGCAAGACGCCGCGCACCGCGCGCCAGACGCCGTCAACCGCATTCCGGGAGCCGCCATGGTCCGCACCGCCCCTCGTCTCGCCCTCCGGATCCCGCTCTTGGTCGCGATCGCGGCCCTGGCTGGCGCGGTCAACCTGGCCGCCACCGCGGCCACGGCCCAGTCCCCGGACGCGGTCCTGCACGCGATCGTCATCGAGGGCAACAACCGCACGCAGACGAGCATCGTCGAGCGCGTGATCGGGCTCGAGCCCGGCGCGCGGTTCGATCTGCGAGCCTACGACCGCGTCTGGGATCGCCTGGAGGACTGCGGCTACTTCGCGTTCGTGGACCTGAGCACCGAGACCGACGACGAGGGCCGGGTGACCTTGTTCGTGACGCTCGAGGAGGAGCGCACGCTGCGCTACACGCCCTACATCCGTTACAGCGCGCGCCACAAGTACCTGCTGGGCGCGGCCCTGCGCGACGTGAACCTGCGCGGCCGCGGCGAGGTGCTCGAGGTCCAGGCGATCGCCTATCGCATCCAGCGCGGCCACGTGTCCTGGACCAAGCCCTGGCTGCTCGGTCGGGACGGCCTGAGCGTGAACCTCGACACGCAGTGGGAACAGGGCCCCTTCGTGTGGCGGCCGTTCTCCTACCGGCAGTGGCACGGCCGCGCGTTGTTGCGCCAGCAGCTGACCGGCGCGCTGTTCGTCGAGGCGGGCGGCGGCTACGAGCAGTTTCGCCAGCGAGACGCGTACCTGTGGGCGGCGCCCGACCGGGGCGATGGTGTCGATCCCGTCGTGGCCGCCCATCCCGAGGCGACACGCGAGCTGTGGTCGGCGACCGGCCGGCTCGGGCTGGACACGCGCGACAACCCGTTCTACCCCGGTCGCGGCTTCTACAACACGCTCGAGGCGACGCACCGCAGCGGCCCCGGCGACCTGTCGTTCAACACCTACGGCGGCAGCCTGCGCGCCTTCTTCGGCCTGCCGGGCACGCGCGGCATCCTGGCCCTGCACGCGGCGGGCCGCGGCGCCGACGGGCCGTTGCCGGTCGAGCACGCCCTCTTCTGGGGCGGCGCCGAAACCGTGCGCGGCGCGCCGTACGCGCGCCGGGAAGGCGAACACGGCTACCTGCTGTCGGCCGAGGTGCGCTGGCCGCTCTTCCTGCTGCCGGTGGCGGTCACCGGCGAGGTCGTGGGCCTCGGCCTGCACGGGTTCTTCGACACCGGCGACGCCTGGTTCGACGGCGCCGACCCGGGTCGGGCCCTGCAGAGCTTCGGCGCCGGCGTGCACCTGAACCTGCTGAGCTGGCAGCTGCGCTTCGAGGCCGCCCGCGAACGCGACCACGGGTGGTCGTTCGAGTTCATGGACGTCTTCAATTTCTGATGGACGGATTCGTGATCGGCGGCCACGCGCCATGGCCCCTGGGGCGCTTCGCGACGCTGCAGGCGCTGGACGGCGTCGTGCACGCGGTCACCACCCGCGCCGGCCCCGACTTCGGCCCCGATGCCCTGACCCCCGCCTGCGCCCAGGCCGCCGCCGCGACCGCCGCCGCCCTGGGCCTGCGAGCCGCCGCCTGGGTGCGCCAGGTTCACGGGGCGACCGTGCTGCGCGCGACCTCGGGCGGCCTCTGCGGCGAGGCCGACGCCCTGGTCTGCGACACGCCCGGCCTCGGCGTGCTCGGCCGCAGCGCCGACTGCCCGCTGGTGCTCGTGGCCGGCCGGCGCACCGACGGCCGCGGCGCCGTCGGCTTCGCCCACGCGTCCTGGCGGTCGACCGTCGCCGGGGTGACCGCGGCGATGCTCGATCGCCTGACCGGCGAGCTGGGCGTGCTGCCGGCGAGCATCGTCGCGGCCATCGCGCCGTCGGCCGGCGCCTGCTGCTACGAGGTGGGCGACGAGGTGGTCGCCGCGGCGCACGCCGCGCTCGGCCCCGACGCCGACACCTTCTTCACGGCGCCAGGATCGAACGGCCGCCGGCGCTTCGACCTGCTGGCCGCCAACCGGGCCCAGCTGGCGGCGGCCGGCGTGCCGACCTCGCGGGTGGCCGACAGCGGGGTCTGCACGATCTGCCGGGGCGAGCGGTTCTGGAGTTGGCGCCGCGAGCGGCAGACCGCCGGACGCTTCGCCGCCGTCATCGGCCTCGGCGCCGCCTTTGACTGACAGCGCGGTTGCGATTAGGCTTGTCGCCACATCGCGCACGACCCGTCTCGCCCGGAACGAGGACCGCCATGAGCCACCCCGAGGACCCCGGATTCGTCAGCCAGGAGGGCGACGCCGCCCCGCGCCTGGACTTCATCCGCCAGATCGTCGCCGACGACGTCGCGGCCGGCCGCAACGACGGGCGCGTGCACACGCGTTTCCCGCCCGAACCGAACGGCTACCTGCACATCGGCCACGCCAAGAGCGTGCACCTGAACTTCGGCATCGCCCAGGAGTTCGGCGGCAAGTTCAACCTGCGCTTCGACGACACCAACCCGGAGACCGAGGAGACCGAGTACGTCGAGTCGATCATGCAGGACGTGCGCTGGCTCGGCGCCGACTGGGAGGATCGCCTCTTCTACGCGAGCGACTACTTCGACACGCTCTACCGGTGGGCCGTACACCTCATCGAGCAGGGCAAGGCCTACGTGTGCTCGCTGAGCGAGGACGCGGTGCGCGCTCATCGCGGCACGGTCACCGAGCCGGGCCGCCCGAGCCCTGACCGCGACCGGCCGATCGCAGAGTCGCTCGACCTCTTCGCCCGCATGAAGGCCGGCGAGTTCCCCGACGGCACGTACACGCTGCGCGCGAAGATCGACATGGCGCACGCGAACATGAAGATGCGCGACCCGCTGCTCTACCGCATCAAGCACGCGCACCATCACCGCACCGGCGACCGCTGGTGCATCTACCCGTTCTACGATTTCACCCACGGCCAGAGCGACGCCATCGAGGGCATCACCCACTCGATCTGCACGCTCGAGTTCGAGGTCAACCGACCGCTCTACGACTGGTTCGTGCAGAACCTGCCGGTGCCCCACGAGCCGCATCAGTACGAGTTCGCGCGCCTGAACCTCAGCTACACGATCATGAGCAAGCGCAAGCTGCTGCAGCTGGTGCGCGAAGGCCACGTGACCGGCTGGGACGACCCGCGCCTGCCGACCATCTGCGGCCTGCGCCGTCGTGGCTACACCCCCGAGGCGATCCGCGAGTTCTGCCAGCGCATCGGCGTGGCCAAGGCCGACTCCACGGTCGACTACTCGCTCCTGGAATGGGCCATCCGCGACCACCTGAACCGCGTGGCCCCGCGCGTGATGGCCGTGCTGCGGCCGCTGAAGGTGGTGCTGACCAATTACCCGGAGGGCCGCGTCGAGCAGATCGAGTGCGTCAACAATCCGGAAGACCCCGCCGCCGGCACGCGCCTGGTGCCGTTCACGCGCGAGCTGTGGATCGAAGAGGACGACTTCCGCGAGGACGCCCCGAACAAGTTCTTCCGCCTCAAGCCGGGCGGCGAGGTGCGCCTGAAGCACGCGTACCTGATCCGGTGCGAACAGGTCGTCAAGGACGAGCGCGGCGAGGTCGTCGAGCTACGCTGCACGTACGACCCCGCGACCCGCAGCGGCGAGGCGCAGGACGGCCGCAAGGTGAAGGGCACGCTGCACTGGGTGAGCTGCCAGCATGCGGTCGAGGCCGAGGTGCGCCTGTACGACCACCTGTTCAATCGTCCCTTCCCCGAGGAGGGCGACGGCTTCCTGGCCAACCTCAACCCCGGCTCGCTCGAGGTGCTCACCGGTTGCAAGCTGGAGCCGTCGCTGGTCGCCACGCGGCCGGGCGACCGCGTGCAGTTCCTGCGCAACGGCTACTTCTGCGCCGACAGCGTCGACTGCGCGCCCGGCCGGCTGGTCTTCAACCGCACGGCGACGCTCAAGGACACCTGGGCGAAGATCGCCGCGCAGACGGGCTAGGCCGGCCGCCGCTGGCGCCGGTTCACCAGGCGCACCACCAGCCGCCGCGGCAAGAGCCGCAGCGCGCCGTGCATGAGCGCCTTCATGCGCCAGCCGTGCACCACGAGGTCCTCGCCTCGCAGCATGGCGTCGTACCCGTACACCGCCACCGCGCGGCTGCTCGGGATGCCCGCGCGGAAACCGCCGATGCCCTCGGTGGCGGCCACGGCCGCGAACTCGGACTCGGTGGGCCCCGGGCACAGCACGGTGACCGTCACGCCGGTGCCGCACAGCTCGGCCGCCAGGGCCTGGCTGAAGCTATTGACGAACGCCTTGGTCGCGAAGTAGACCGCCTGGTGAGGGCCGGGCACGAACCCCGCCGTCGAGCCCACGTTCAGGATGCTCCCGCCGCCGGCGCGCACCAGGCGCGGCGCGAAGAGGCCCGTCAGCTCCATGAGCGCCGTGATGTTCAACCGCACCATGCGCGCGTTGCGGGCGAGGTCCTGCTCGTGGAAGCGGCCGTGGTAGCCGAAGCCGGCGTTGTTGATCAGGATGCGCGGGCGCAGGTCGGCGCGGTCGAGGTCGGCGACCAGGGCGGCGGCGGCGCCGGGCTCGGAGAGATCGCGCGCCAGCACGTAGACGGTCACCCCGTGGGCCTCGCGCAGCTCGTCGGCGAGCGCGGCCAGGCGGTCCTCGCGGCGGGCGACGAGGATCAAGTGCCCATGGCGTTCGGCATGCACACGCGCCAGCTCGCGGCCGATGCCGCTGGAGGCGCCGGTGACGAGGGCGAGGTCGGGCATGGCATCCGGCCTTTCGCAAGCGATGGCCGCCCACCGATCCGGCGGGCCAACCGGTTGAGCCCCCCTGCTCAGGGGCGCCAGAGCCCCGGCGGCCCGCTGCCGCTCGGCTTGCGCGCCGCGCCGCCGCCGCGCGCGATCGGATTACGGGCGGCCGCGATCTGGGTCAGGAAGTACTCGATGACCTTCTCGTACAGGCGCGGGCCGAGGATCTGGTCCTCGACGTCCGACTCGAGGCTCGGGTTGTCGTTGACCTCGATGACCACGACGCGCTCGCCGACCTGCTTGAGGTCGACCCCGTACAGGCCGTTGCCGATCTCGTTGGCGGCGCGCAGGGCGGTGTCGAGCACGGCCGGCGGCACGACCTGCACCGGCAGCGTTTCCCAGGCGCCGGTCTGGTGCCCGGCTTCGGCCTGCCAGTCGTAGATCTGCCAGTGGCCTCGCGCCATGTAGTACTTGCAGGCGAAGATGGGTTCGCGGTTGAGCACGCCGATGCGCCAGTCGAAGTCCGATTCGAGGAATTCCTGCGCGATCACCAGGTCGCTGGTCTTGAAGAACTCGTGCAGGTGCGATTGCAGGTCGGCCGGGTTATCGGCCTTGCGCACCCCCCGCGAGAACGACCCGTCCGGCTGCTTCAGCACGCACGGGAACCCGAGCTCCCAGTTCTGCAGCAGCGGTTCGAGGCGCTGGTTGCTCTGCAGGATCGCGGTGCGCGGACAGCCGATGCGGTTCTTCGCCAGCATCTCGGCCAGGTAGACCTTGTTGGTGCAGCGCAGGATCGACCACGGGTCGTCCACGACCACCAGTCCCTCGGCGTAGGCACGCCGCGAGAATCGGTAGGTGTGGTGGTTGACGGCCGTGGTGGTGCGGATGAACAGCGCGTCGAACTCGCTGAGCCGGGAGTAGTCGTCGCGCGTGATGAATTCGACGTCGAAACCGAGCTTGTCCGCCGCCGCTTCGATCCTCTTGAGCGCCTCCTTGTCCGACGGGGGCGACGGTTCCTGCGGGTCGACCAGGATGGCGAGGTCGTACGGGTTGCGCTGGATCTGGTGCTGGCGGAACTGCTTGCGCGCGAAGTAACTGCGCGCCAGGGCGGGCAGGCGTTCCTGATCCGCCGGCGGCACGCGCGAGAACGACAGCGGCGACAGCTGCGTGAGGATCCAGCGGTCCATCTTCACGAAGACCGCCTGCAGCAGCGGCGCCTGGAAGAGGTTGTGCAGCTTGTGACCGAGTTCGCGGTACGACTTCTCGAGCGTCTCGCCGAAGTAGATGTTCAGGATCACCCGCGGCTCGGCGGCCTTCTTGAGCGAGCTCTGGATGAGGTCCTCGATGTCCTCGGCGACGGTGCGCAGCAGGCTGGGCGAGCGCATGTCCTGCAGCGTGGTGACGCTGGGAATCGCGCGGTGTCCGCGGGCCTCCGCGAGCAGCGACACGTAGTATCCCGTGCTCTGGTAGCGATACGACCGGCTCAGGTTGAAGACGCGCATGCGCCCTTCGCTGAACGAGGGGTCGGTCAGGAACTGGCGCGGCGTGACGACCTCGACGTTCTCGACGTCCAGCGGCCAGTGCGAGTCGCGGCTGACGACCAGGATGTTGCGCATGCTTGCCCGCGTTCCTCCGTTCTCAGCGATCCGTGTCGGCCGCCGCAACCAGTCGGCGCCGCATGCGCAGGGCCGGCCGGCCGGGAGCGTAGTAGTCATCCAGGTGTGCGACCGTGCCGAACCCTTGCCGCTCGTACCAGGCTACCAGCGCGGCGTCGAGCGCGTCCACCTCCAGGCTGACCGCCTCGCGGCCGTCCTGGTGCGCCAGCGCGATCGCATCGGCGACCAGGGCCTTGCCCAGCCCGCGCCCCTGATGCTCCGGTGACACGGCGACCGAGTAGATGCGCAGCGTGCGCGGATGCAGCATGAGGGTCGACGAGGCGACCGCCGGCCCGCCCCGCACCAGCCGCACCAGGCGAACCACCTGCGCCGGGCTCTCGATGCTGCGCCGCAGACTGCGCCGCGTGGTGCGTCGGGCCGCGTCGAAGCACGCGGACTCCAGGCGCCAGAGGTCGTCCAGGTCGGTCGCCTGGGCGGTGTCGATGAGCACGTCTTCCATGCGGAGGGTATAACCGATGACGGTCGGTCGGGCAAGCGGGTCAGCAAAAAGACCCCGCCTCCCGAAGGAAGCGGGGTCTGCCGTCGATCGTTCGACGCGTGGGCCGGAGCTACCAGCCGCGGCCGCCACGGCTGCCGCCGCCGTAACCGCCGCCGCCGCCGAAGCCGCCACGGCTGCCGCCGCCGCCACCGCCACCGGTGCGGCGATCCTCAGCCTGGTTGACGCGCAGGTTGCGCCCGCCCATCTGGTACCCGTCGAGGGCCGCGATGGCGGCGTTGGCCTCGTTGTCGTCCATCTCCACGAAGCCGAAGCCCCGGGGGCGGCCGGTCTCGCGGTCGTTGATCAGGGCGACCGAGTGCACCGTGCCGTGCTGGCTGAAGAGCTGGGTCATCTCGTCGTCGGTGGCGGAGAAGGGCAGGTTGCCCACGTAGATCTTCTTCACGGTCTCGTAACATCCTTTGCCGGCCGAGCCGGCACTCGCACGCGTCCGGGGCGGGCAGCTATCTCCGCCAGACCCCTCGCGCCGCTGACAAGCGGTCCGGCCAGGTGCCGGACCACATCCCGCATCGCACCGGCCACGCCGCGGCGTCCGATGTCGCCAGGCCGCACGCTCCCGGTACGACGGTCCTGTTGTGTGCTGGGGGTGCCAGGCAGCCAGAGGATCGTGGCAGACGAAAACGACGGTCCCTGTCGGGATCCTGCTCAACATAGCACCCCGTGGTCGGCTCCGCAAGGAAGACCGGCGGCGTCAACGGATCGTGTGCACCGACTTCAGCACATACAACGCTCGTCCCGCTGAACCCAGGTAGTCGCGCTTCTGGTAGACGAACTTCCACTGCCCGTGGCGCCTGACGCCGATCACGGTCACGTTCGGGAAGTTGGCGGTCGAATAGTCGGCCTTGCGCAGCGCCGTGACCGCGGTGGGGAACAACCGCTTGAGTTCCGCGTCGATCTGGGCCTGGTCGATCGGCTTGCCCTCCTCGCGCACCCCCTCGGCGTTGAACGTGTTGTAGTTCACGTGGGCGACGCGCGGGTTGCCGCCCGGTCCGAACCCGAACGAGCAGCCGTTCATGGTGTCGGTGATGAAAAAGTCGGCCTTGTCGCCCAGCTGCATGGTGCGCGTGGAGTTCGGTTGCCAGGGCAGGTAATAGGCCAGCGTGGCCGCCCCGAGCGAGTTCGAGGGCGCAACCTCCCAGCAGGGCATAACCGCGCCGTCACGGGTCTTGCACTCGACCCCGGACTTCATGCGCAGCTCGATCGGCCACACGCGCGACCCTTCGTTCGGCGTGCCGACCTGGAAGACATCGGGCTTGCCCATGGCCATGACGTTGAGCTGGCCGGAGGGCCACAAGGCGTTGCTCTTGAGGAAGGTCTTGGGGTGGGCGATGAGGGACTGCAGGGACATGGAACGCTCCTGGACCCGGAAACCAGGGCCGCGACGGTTGGTGCGCCGGCGCACCGGGTGCCTGTCGATGGCGCCTGCTGGGCGATTGGGGCCATTGATCGACGCTGACGGGCGCGTTGCCCGCGTAATTCCGAGTTTTACACACCTCATTCTAGAATGCAACCTGTCATCTTGGTTGCACGGCGCGCATTCAGTTATATAATTAGCCAACTGACTAACTAAATGGAGCATCGATGAACCGACCCGTATCCACGCTGAAGGCGCTCGCCGACCGCAAC
>CAZVWL010000103.1:0-10293 GCA_964630845.1 uncultured Fibrobacteraceae bacterium | reverse complement strand
CCACGACGAACCGCAGGTTCTCGAACAGCTTCACCCACAACGTGTGGTGCGGCAGGATGCCCTGGTGCAGCATGTCCGGGTTGGTGACCACGATGTGACCGCTCGTGCGGATCGCGCGCCGCGCGTCGGCGGGCGTATCGCCGTCGAAGGTGTGCACCTTGAGGTCGACGCCGAGCGCGCCCACGATCTCGTGCGCCTCGTGCATCTGGTCCTGGCTGAGGGCCTTGGTCGGGAAGAGATACAGCGCGCGCGCTTCGCCGTTGCGCAGCAGCGCGTCGAACACCGGCAGGTTGTAGCAGAGGGTCTTGCCGGAGGCCGTCGGCGTGGGCACGACCACCGAGCGGCCGGCCAGCGCGTGGGCGACCGCCTCGGCCTGGTGGCTGTAGAGCCGCTCGCAGCCGCGGGCCTGCATGACCGCAATCAGGCGCGGATCGAGCGCCGCCGGCCAGTCGGCATGGCAGGCCGGCACCGGCGGGATGACCTCCCAGCGCGTGACGTGGCGCAAGAACGAGGGGTCGGCCCGGAGCTGGTCCAGCAGCTGGGCGAGGTTCATGGCGGCCCTTCCTGTCGGCCGGGTTCCGCCAAGGCGATCGGAGCGCTCAGGAGTCCCGCGGCGTCTTGGGGGCGTCGTCCTTGACCGCGCGCCGGGCGTCGTCGAGCTCCTTCTTCACCTCGTCGGAAGCGTCCCTGGTCGCCGACTTGAACTTGTTGATGGACTTGCCGAACGCTTCGGCGATCTCCGGCAGCTTGCGCGGACCGAAGATGATCAGGACCAGGGCCAGGATGATCAGCAGTTCCTGCCAGCCGATCGGACCGATGAAACCTAGGACGGGAACCATGGCGCCTCCCTTGGATGGTCGGGCGGGTCGCCGCCGGACCGGTCAACGGTCGCTAGCGGTACCAGCGCAGCATCTGCGCGGCCAGGAACACACCGACCACGCTCATGAGGTTCACGTGGAACTTGAGGCCGAAGGTCACCTGCAGCACCACGAGGTCGACGGTGACGGTCTCCAGGCCAAAATCCTGGTAACGCACGAACACCTGTTCGGCCACGCTCCCCTCGCGGAGGAAAAGCCCGATGACCTCGCTGATCACGGCGCCGATGACGACGCCGAGAAGCAGCACGAGCGCCACTTTCCCCAGACTCTTGCGCATCGTTCGTCGTCTTCCTGCTGCGGCCGGCGCGCCCGCCTGAGCTGCCGACCCACGCCGGCAGCATCGCTTCGGCCCATGCGCGGCGAATATAGAGCGCCTCCGGAGCGCCTACCAGCGGAAAACCGGAAATCCTGTCCGGGTCTGCAACCATCGTAACATATTCGCCGATTTTTCGCCACCACGGAAACCGGCGTCAGGGCGATTCCCCAAGCGCCGCGAGAAGCCGTGGCGCGTCGGCGCCGAGCACCAGCACGGCATCCTCGGCGGCGCGCGGATCCCATTCCCGGAGCTGAGGCACGCCCAGCGCGGCGGCCAGGCGACGCGCCCGCGCTTCGTCCAGCCGGCGATTGATCAGCAAGGTGGCCGCGAACGTGTCGTGCGGCGCATCGTCGAGCGCCAGCACCACGCAGCCGAGCGCCGGCAACACGCGGCTCGCCCGCCTGGCCAGACCCGAATGGCGGGTGCCATTGAGCACGGTCAGGTGCACGGTGCCGCCGGCCTCGGGCGCCTGCTGAGGGACCAGTTCCGGCGCCGCGGGCACGGGGTCGGGGCCGCTGATGCGCGAACGTTGCGCCTGCCAGAACGACCCCGCGCAGATCACCAGCAACAGGACCAGCACCATCGCGCGCAGACGCCTCATGAACCCTCCGCCAGGATACGCGTCAGCAACGGGGCCAGCAGCGCCTGCACCTGATCGAGAGTCTGCGGCATGACCCGCGTCTGGCCGACGGTGGTCATGAAGTTCGTGTCGCCGGCCCAGCGCGGCAGCAGGTGCAGATGCAGATGTTCGGGAATCCCCGCGCCGGCGCTGGCCCCGCCGTTGTAGCCGCAGTTGAAGCCGTGCGGCCGCAGCCCCTCGTCGAGCGCGCGCTCCATCGCCGCCAGCAGGCGCCCCATCTCGTGCAGTTCGGGCGGCGTGCAATCGGAAAGCAACGCCGCGTGCCGACCGAGCACCAGCAGCAGGTGGCCGTTGTTGTAGGGGTAGCGGTTCAACATGACGACCCAGTGGTCGCCGCGATGCAGCACCTGGTTGGCGTGATCGTCCGCCGCCGCGAGCACGTGGCAGAAGACGCAGCCGTCGTCCTTGCTGGCGCCGGTCACGTAGGCGAACCTCCAGGGCGTGTAGAGCCGGTCCATCGTGCGCTCATTCCTGTGCAGGGCGCGCCGCGAGCAGGCGCCCGGCCGCCAGCAACTCGTCGACCGTGTTGATGCCGACGGTCTCGGTGGGGTCGTCGGTCGCGAGCGTGCGCACGCGCTCGCCGCGAGCGGCCAGCCAGCCGATCGTGTCGGTCAGATAATACTCGCCCTGCGCATTGCTCGTCGTCAGGCCCGACAGCGCCGCGACCAGGCGCTCCGTACGGTAACAGTACACGCCGCTGTTGTACTCGCCGATCGCCAGCTCGGCGGGCGTGGCGTCGCGCGCCTCCACGATGCGTTGCAGGTTGCCGGCCGCGTCCTTGACGATGCGGCCGTACGCGCCGGCGTCCGGAACCACGCAGGTCAACACGACCCCGGCCGCGCGATCGGTGATCGCCCGTTCGATCAGCCGGCGCAGTGTCGCCGCGCGCAGCAACGGCACGTCGCCCGCCAGCACGACCGTCCAGCCGCCCTCGCGCAGGGCCGGCGCCGCGACCATCGCCGCGTGGCCGGTGCCCAGTTGCGGCTCCTGGACCACGAACGTGAGGTCGTCCGCGGCGCAGGCCGCCCGCACGCGGTCGGCCTGGTGGCCGACGACCACCACGGTGCGGTCGATCCCGGCCTTGCGGGCGCTGTCCAGGACGTGCTGCAAGAGCGGCCGGCCTGCGAGCTCGTGCAGCACCTTGGGCAGATCGCTGCGCATGCGGGTGCCCTTGCCGGCGGCCAGCACCACGGCGTCGACCAGCGGTCGTTCGATCATGCTTCATCCTCCCCGGCGGCCAACAGCGCCGCCTCCTGCACACCGTCGTCGTCGACGGTCACGACCAGGTTGTCGATGAGCCGCGTCCGGCCGACACGGGCGGCGACCGCCAGCAGCAGGTGGCCGAAGGCGGCCTCCGGCACGGCGAGGTCGGCAACGCGGCGCACCTCGGCATATTCGATGACGTCGGCGATCGCCAGCTCGCGCCGCATCGCCTCGACGAGGACGTCGGTTCGACGTTCGCCGCGGACCAGCGCCTGGCGAGCGGCCGCGAGCGCGCGGCTCAGGCAGAGCGCCCGCGTGCGGTCGGCCGGCGAGAGGTACACGTTGCGCGACGACATCGCCAGCCCGTCGGCCTCGCGCACCGTCGGCAGATCCCGCAGGCGCACCGGCATGTCCAGGTCGCGGACCATCTCGGCGATGACCAGGCACTGCTGCGCGTCCTTGCGGCCGAAGACGGCGATGTCCGGCCGCACGAGGTTCAACAGCTTGGCGACGACCGTCAAGACGCCGCGGAAATGGCCTGGCCGCCGGTCGCCGCACAGGCCGCGCGCCGCCGGACCCGGCTCGATCATCACGCGCTCCCCGGGCGGGAACATGTCCTCGGCGGCCGGCGCGAAGACCGCCGCGACGCCCAGCGGGGCGAGCACGGCGAGGTCGCGATCGAGGTCGCGCGGGTAGGCGGCGAAGTCCTCGCCGGGCCCGAACTGCGTGGGGTTGACGAAGATCGACACCACCGTCGGCCCGAGCGCTTGCGCCGCGGCGACCAGCGCGAGGTGCCCCTCGTGCAGGGCGCCCATGGTCGGCACCAGCACGAGCGGCCGCGGGCCGCCACGCAGCGACGCGAGGTCCTCGAGGTCGGCACGGTCGCGCAGCAGGTCCATGTCAGGTTCCCCGCGTCTGCACCGGGCCGGGGCCGGTCGACTCGTCGGGCGCTTCCTCGACGGCGCCGCGCACATCGTCGTACGCGTGCGCCGGCGTCGGGAACTGGCCCGCGCGCACCTCCTCGGCATAGGCGGCGATCGCCGCCGCGGCCGCCTGACCGAGGTCGGCGTAGCGCTTGACGAAGCGGGGCTGGAAATCGCCGCTGAGGCCGAGCAGGTCGTGCCAGACCAGCACCTGGCCGTCGCAACCCGTGCCGGCGCCGATGCCGATCGTCGGGATCGACACGCTCGCCGAGACGCGCGACGCCAGCGCGGCCGGAATGCATTCGAGCACGATCGCGAAGCAGCCGGCCTCGTCGAGGAAGAGGGCATCCTCAAGCAGTTGGTCGGCGGCCCGCGCGCCCCGGCCCTGCACCTTGTAGCCGCCGAAACGGTTGATGCTCTGCGGCGTCAACCCGAGGTGCCCCATGACCGGGATCTCGGCGTCGCGCAGCGCCGCCAGGTGGTCCCGGCGCACGCGGCCGCCTTCGAGCTTGACCGCCTGCACGCCGGCCTGCTGGACGAGGGCGAGGGCCGCCTCGACCGTGCGGCGCGCGTCGACGTGAAAGCTGCCGTACGGCAGGTCCGCCACCACGGGCAGACCCGTGCGGGCGCGGACGACCGCGCCCGCGTGGTGCAACACGTCGGCGAGCGTGACCGGCAGCGTGCTGTCGTGCCCGAGCAGGACCTGGCCGAGCGAATCACCGACCAGCAACGCGTCCACGCCGCCGCGGGCGGCGGTGCGCGCGGTCGGCACATCGTACGCGGTCAGCATCACCAGGCGGCGGCCGCGGCTGCGGCTGCGCGCGAAGACGTCCAGGCTCGGCGAAGGCATCATCGCGGCGTCCTCTCAGGCGCCGCCGGCGCGCGGCGCAAAAAAACGAGTCCCGGTGAACGGCTGGCGCAGCTGCTCGACCAGCAGCGCCAGGTCGGCAGGCACCCCGACATAGTCGAGGTGATCGGCGCCCACCACCAGCAGCGGCGTGTCGCTGTAGTGGTGGAAGAAGAAGTTGTAGGCCTTGTTCAGGCTCTCGATGTAGCCGCGATCCATGCCGCGCTCGAAGCTGCGGCCGCGCTGCCGGATGCGCTCCATCAACAGATCGGTGCTGGCCTGCAGGTAGATCACCAGGTCGGGCTTGAGGATGCGGTCCTCCAGGATGCCGGCGAGCTGGTCGTAGAGGGCCAGCTCGTCGTCGGCGAGGTTCAGGTTGGCGAAGATGCGATCCTTCGCGAAGAGGTAGTCGGACACCAGCAGATCCTGGAACAGCTCCGGCTGCACCAGCATCTGCTGCTGCCGGAATCGGCTCAGCAGGAAGAAGATCTGCGTCTGGAAGGCGTAGCCGGCACGGTCCTGGTAGAAGCGCGAGAGGAACGGGTTCTCCTCCACCACCTCCAGGTTGACGCGGGCCGCCGCACGCGTCGCCAGCAGCTTGACCAGGCTGGTCTTGCCGACGCCGATCACCCCTTCAACGACAATGTACCGCCAGGGCAGCACGCCAATCCTCCTCGTTGCCGACCGCGCCGGCCAGGTCGGCCAGCGGTTCGGCGTACGGCCGCAACCAGGGACCGCCACGCGCCTCGATCCTAGCCCATGCGGCCGCCGCCGTCTGCCCGGAATCGGGGAGGCGCCGCTGCGGGGCCAGCTCGACCAGCGGCGCGAGCACGAAGCCCCGCTCGGCCAGGCGCGGATGCGGCAGGACGAGCAGGTCGTCCGCGCCGAGGCGATCGCCGAAGAGCAGGATGTCGATGTCCAGCGTGCGGGGCGCGCCATGGCTGCCCGGCCGCCTGCCGAGCCGCTGCTCGATGCCCTGGCAGACCGCCAGCAAGGCCAGCGGGGCCAGGGACGTGGCCGCCTGACAGACCAGGTTCAGGTAAGGATCCTGCGCGCCGTCGCCGACGTGCTCGGTCTCCCACACGCGGCTGACCGCCTCGACCCGGATCTCCGGATGCATCAGGAGCGCGAAGACTCCCTGCTGCAGGAAGCGCAGCCGATCGCCGACGTTGCTGCCGAGGCCCAGCATGATCGTTTCCGGGGCCTGCGGAGCGACCAGATGGCCGTCCAGCGGAACGCGGCGGCGGGTCATGAGCCGAGGGCGCCGAGGCGGGCCACAAGCCAGGCACGGTCGCGCTGGAGCGTGACCGAGACCCGCCCGAGGAAATTGGGGATCGGCGGGTTGGGCTTGTGCACCGTGACCTCGACACGCTGCACCGCGAACGCCGCCAGCAGATCCGCGCAGATCGTCTCGGCCAGCGCCTCCAGCAGGTGGAAGCTCTGGGCCGCGGTCACCGCCAGGATCCGCCGGTGCACCGCCACGTAGTCGAGGGCCTGCCCGAGCTGGTCGCTGCCGGCGGCCGCGCTCCAGTCGCCATCCAGCCTGACGTCGATGACGAACCGCTGACCCAGCTCGCGTTCGGCCGGATGCACCCCGTGATGGGCGTAGACATCGATGCCCGACAGGGTGATGCGATCCATCAGAGCGCCTCCAGGCGGCCGGCGGCCGCGGTGATCTGGTCGTCCGGCGCGGTGAGGCTGATGCGGAACCATCCCTCGCCGCCGGGCCCGAAGCCGACGCCAGGCGTGACCACGACCCCTTGCTCGCGCAGGACGCGGCCGCAGAAATCGAGGCTGCCCTCGCCCGCCGGCACCCGCGCCCAGACGTAGAAGGTCGCCTGCGCCGGGAAGACCTCCAGGCCGGCCTGGCGCAACGCCGCCACGATGATCTGGCGGCGCCTGGCATACGGCCGCATGACCTCCTGCAAGAGGCCGTCTCCGGCCTTGCCGAGCGCGTGCGCGCCGACCTCCTGCAAGGCGCCGAACGGCCCCGAGTCGATGCTCTCCTTGACCCGGGCGAGCCGCGCGATGACGTCGGCGTTGCCGGCGGCGAAGCCGAGCCGCCAGCCCGTCATGTTGAACATCTTCGAGAGGCTGTGGAACTCGATCACCGGCTGGCGGCGGTGGTCGACCGCCTCGAGCAGGCTCACCGGACGGTGCTCGTCCAGGCTGACCTCGAGGTACGCGGCGTCGTTCGCCAGCACGAAACCCCGGTCAGCAGCGAGGTTCCCGACCGGCTCGTAAAGGCCCGCGCCGGCCTCGGCGCCCGTCGGATTGTTCGGGTAGTTGAGCCACAGCAGGCGCGTGCGCGCGTCGGCGAGGCGGGCCAGCTCGGCGGGGTCGGGCAAGAACGCGCGGTCGGCCGCCAGTCGGAAGGCCCTCGGTTCGGCGCCCGCGAGGATCGCGGCCTGCGTGTACACCGGGTAGCCGATGTCCGGTACCAGGATGTTGTCGCCGTCGCCGACCAGCGCCCAGGCCAGGTGGGCGATGCCCTCCTTGCTGCCGATCAGGACGGTGACCTCGCTGTCCGGGTCGACGTCCAGCCCGTGGCGGCGCCGCAGGAAGCCGGCTGCGGCGCGCCGCAGCCGCGCGTCGCCGCGGCCGGACGGGTACCGGTGCGACTGGGGATTACGCAGCGCGGTGGCGGCGAGGTCGACCAGCGCCTTGGGGGTGGGCTGGTCGGGGTCGCCGACGCCGAGGTCGATCACGTCCAGGCCCATGGCCCGGGCCTGGTCACGGGCGGCGTCGATCTTCGAGAACAGGTACGGGGGAAGCTGATCGAGGCGCAGCATGTCGATTCGGCTCTTTCGGCTGCGGGGCGCAGGAAGCCCCGCGGACCGAAGCCCGCGGGGCGTCGACGGACGTGCGGGCGCTCAACCGCCTTGCCGGGCGGCGTCGCGCTGACGCTGGGCGGCCTGGTACTGCAGGTGCTGATCGCAGGCCGAGATGCCTTCGCGGGCCGCGTTGGCCCACTTGGCGTCGCCGCTCTGCGCCGCGCGCTGGAACTGGGCCCGCGCGCCGGCGAAGTCTTCCTTGCAGAAGAGCGCCTTGCCATGGGCGAAGTTGATCTTGCCCAGGGCCAGCGCGCCCATGCCGGCGAACTTCTGGTTGGCCTCGCGGGCGGCGGTCAGGGCGCCGTCGCAGTCGCCGGCCTCGACCATGACGATGATCATCGCCGCGGTCTCGTCGATGTCGTCCGAACGCAGTGCGAGATACCGTCGGTACGCCTCGACGCTGTCGTTCTTGCGCCCGAGCGCATCGGCCGCGCGGGCCTTGTTCAGCCAGGCGCCCGCCGCCTCCGGCTCGCGCGCCAGCAACTGGTCAGCGAGCCGCACGGCCGTCTCGAAGTCCTCGCGCGTCATCGCCGTGCGGATCTGCTCGAACGCCGTGGCCCCGCCGGCGCTGCCGCCGTAGCGGTCGGCCATGGCGCGGTAGGCCGAGGCCCGCTCGGAGTTGCCGATCTGGCGCTGCCGGTCGGCGGCCTTCGCGGCCGCCTCGGCCAGGCGCGGCAGGATCTGTGCGCTGAGGTCCGGGCAATGCGTCAAGGCGTCCTCGAGGGTCTCGACGGCCTGCTCCGGGAACTCCGACGCGGTGTGCAGGATGCCGAGGTTCACCAGCACGGTGCAATTGTGCGGGTCGCGGGCCTTTGCCTTGAGGTATTCGGCGCGCGCTTCGCGGTACTTCTTCTGCGTGGCCAGGACCCGGGCGAGGTTGGCGTAGTCGAAGGCCTCGGCCTCCTCCCCGCGCACCTTGATCACCTTCTCGTACGCCTGGGCGGCGAGGTCGAACTGCTTGGTGTTGGTGTACGCGAGCCCGAGCCCGCGCAGGGCGGGGAAGTACTCGGGGCAGAACTCGACGATCGACAGCAGCTGCGAGATGGCGTCGTTCCACTGCTGGGACTGCAGCAGGGACTGGGCGCCGCTGAACTGCAACTGAGCTTCGGCCATCTGGCCGGGCGAACAGTTGGCCCGGCCCTCGCCGGCCGGCAAGGCGACGAGCAAGGCGGCCGCGAGCGCCAGCCAGGTTGAACGTACGGTGAGAGCGAGCACGGCGATCCTCCTGGCTGTTTCCGCGACGCCGGGGTGGGTCGCGGGTGGGGCAAAAACGGAGTGAATAACGATAGGAGCCTCTCCGCGGGCTGTCAACACGCCTTGACGTCGTGCCGTCGGGCCAACCCCTTCTTGAACCGTCAGCGCCGCAGCGGGTTCCCGCGGCCGTCACGGACGAGCTGGTCGTACCAGGCGGTGAGGTCCGCGGCCAGGCGTTCCCGCGTGTAGCGACGGCACACCAGGTCACGACCGTGACGACCTCGCCGCCTCGCTTCGGCGGGGTCGGCCATGACCGCCGCCAGCTGCTCGCGCAGCGAGGCGACCTCGCCGACGGCGGCCACCCAGCCCGTCTGGCCCGGCTGGTTCAGCTCGCCGACGCCGGTCGGCAGATCGGTCGTCACCAGGGGCAGGGCGGCGGCCATCGCCTCCAGCAGGACCAGGCCAAACGTCTCGCTGCGGTCGAGGCTCGGCAAGACGAGCGCGCGGCAGCCGGCCAGCACGGCCGGCAGATCGGTCTCGGAGACGTCGCCGAGGAACCGGACGCGGCCGGCCAGGTCGGCCTGCCCGGCCCGGCGCCGCAGCGCGGCCTGCTGGGGTCCGGTACCGACGATGTCGAGGCGGGCGTCGGGCAGGCCGGCCATCGCCTCCAGCAGCAGGTGCACGCCCTTGTAACGGACCAGGCGGCCCACGAAGACGAACGGGCCGGCCCCGGTCGGTTCCTGATGCAGGAACGGCGACGCGTCGATGCCGAAGGGGATCACGCGCACGTCGTCGAGCCGGCCCGCGAGCGTCGCCGCCGTCCGGCGCCAGGACTCGCTGGAGACGCAGATGCCGTCGGCCAGGGCCAGGCAGCGTTCGATCACCGGCGCCACGAGCCGGCCACCGAGGCGCTGGCGCACGATGTCGGCGTGGTGCCAGATGGCCAGGCGAGGCTTCTCGGGGGCGCCGGGCGCGATCCGCAGCCACGCCCAGCAGGCCAGGGGGTTCGGCAGGTGCAGGTGCACGAGGTCGGGCTGGAACGTGCGCAGCTGTTCGGCGAGGATCCGGGGCAAGCCCGGCATCAAGGGCTGGCTGTTCCAGGTGCCGAGCACACCGACGCGGATCAAGGCGCCGGGCCGATGCGGCAGGTCCTCACGGCTCGTGCGTCGCCCGTGGCCGGCGACCACGACGCGCACGTCATGGCCGGCGGCGCCCAGGCCCTCGACGGCATGGCCCAGCGCGGTCTCCATGCCGCCCCGCGCTGGCGGGTAGTACTTGCCGACGTGCAGGATGCGCATGTCGGGCAATCTAGGCTGTCGGCGACCGTGGGAAAAGCCCCAGCTTGCATCCCTGCCCCGACGACGACGGACCCTGCCAGGCGCAGGGGCCGTCGTCCGGTCACCAGGGCTGGCGCCGCAGGGACTACATCATGTCCATGCCGCCCATGCCGCCGCCGGG
>CAZVWL010000102.1:201-10336 GCA_964630845.1 uncultured Fibrobacteraceae bacterium | reverse complement strand
CGCCGGTGCTGGCCTACTCGGCGCTGGCCGACGCGCCTGCGGCCCCGGGGGGCGACCCGTTGCGCGCGCTGCTGGTCGCCGACGTGTCGGCGCGGCTGGCGGCGGGCCTGGCCACGGCGGGCCGCCACCCGGGCTGGGACGGCGACGCCGCGGCGCAGGGACGGTTCGAGCAGTGGCCGCCGGCGGGGTCGACCACGACCGGCGGCTGGGTGCTGGTGCGCTGGTCGCAGTCGCACCCCTACAACCAGTATTGCCCGCGCGACCTCGCCCATGGCGGCGGCCGCAGCCAGGCCGGCTGCCCCGCGGTCGCCATGGCGCAGATCCTGGAGTACCTGCGGACGGGCGCGGGCGTGCGCTTCGACGACGCCGACGACTATCAGCACAACTACAACGGCAACAACTTCCGCATCGACGACGCCTGGGCGACCTACGGGTTCCCGTCCTGGCCGCAGCTGAACACCTACCTCGCGACGCTCGAGGCCCGCTGGCAGGCGGGGCTGGCCACCGACGCGTCCGGCGCCGCCGCCCTCGTCTACGCCTCCGGCGTCGCCGCGCAACAGGTCTACGGCGCCGGCGGCTCGGGTACGTTCGGCGTCAACCAGGCGCTCATGGCGTACCGGCGCTTCGGCTTCGCCGACTGCGAGCTGATCGCGCCGGCCGACCCCGCCCTGCTGGACCGCCTGGCGGCCGACATGCAGGCCGCGCGGCCGGCTCACCTGGCCGTGGTCACGCCCGACTGGCAGGCCGGCCACAACGTGGTGGTCGACGGCTACAACACGGACGGCTTCTTCCACGTGAACTTCGGCTGGGGCGGGGCCTACGACGGCTGGTACCTGCTGCCTTCGGGGTTGCCCTACAACCTGACCGTGTTCGAGGGCGTGATCGTGGACATCGCCGCGCCCAGCGTCGCTGTCCCCCCCATCGCGGTGACGCTCGCGGCCAGCGCCTGGCCGAACCCCTGCAACCCACGCACGGTGATCGCGTTCACGGTGCCGGCGGCCGGGACGGTACGTGTGCGGTTGCACGACGCGCGTGGTCGGCTGGTCCGCACGCTGCAGGACGCGGTGGTGCCGGCGGGGTCGCACACCGTGGCCTGGGACGGCGCCGACGACCGCGGCCGCCCGGTGGCGACCGGCAGCTACCTGTACAGCGTCGAGAACGGTGGCCATCGCGTCGCGGGCAAGATCACGCTGGTGCGGTGACGTCGGAGCGGTCGCCGGTAGGGCTGGTGTCGGCCCGGATCTCGGTGTTACCTTGGGGCCGCCGAGGTGGCTGCCGCGGATCTTGTTGTCCCCGGCGATGCCCTCATGACACCGCAACGAAGGATCGGTCCATGGCCCTGAAGGAGCTCACCTGCCGCGTCCTGCGGCTGCACCGGTCGCGCGCCCTGATGCTCGCGGCCGCCGTCCTGGTGTCCACGCTGGCGCTCTCGTCCTGCGCCACGATCGGCCGCGAGTTTCCCGTCTCACGGGTGCCCGAGATCCGCATGGGCGAGACCACGGATCGCGAGATCCAGGCCAAGTTCGGCCCGCCCTGGCGGGTCGGCGTCGAGGACGGCCGGCGCACCTGGACGTACGGACGTTACCGCTACCGCCTGTTCGGCCGTGCGCGCACCGAGGACCTGGTGCTGCGGTTCGACGACAGCGGCAAGGTGGTCTCCTACACGTTCAACACGACCGAGCACGACAAGTAGGACCCGCGCCGGCTCGCTCACGGATCGAGCACGTCGCCGTGCTCCTCGAGCGCCACGTGCGTCGCCTCGTAGCCGGCCTCGAACGGCTGCCGCCACTCGTCGAAGTCCTGCACGCGCACGTCCGGGTCGATGGGCGGCCGCACGAGGATGTCCGGCGGGTTGAGCGCCAGGCGCACGTCGGTCAACAGGCGTTGCGGGATGTCGTAGGCCTTCATGACGATCTCGAGGATCAGGGGCCGGCTGAAGGCGCGCTGGGTGAGGCTCTCCCACCAGGAGCCGTGCTCCTCGAACTCCAGCGCGCGGTTGGCGGGGGCGGCGACGTCGATCGCGATCACCGGCTCGTGCGTCATGGTGCGGATGATGTCGACGGGCAGGTTGTTGATCAGGCCGCCGTCCAGCAGGATGCGGTCCTCGACACGCGCAGGCGGGAACACGCCCGGCAGCGAGATGGTCGCCCGCACGGCGGCGCGCAGGTCGCCGCGGTCGAACACCACGAGCACGCCGTTCTGGATGTCGCAGGCCGTCAGCTTCAACGGCACGCGCAGGTCGCGGAAATCGGCCGGCAGGTGCCGTTCGAGCGTCCTGGCGAGCTTGCGCCCGCGGTTCAGCGACTCGCGGTCGCCGATGTCCAGCAGGTCGGTGAACTTGAACTTGCGCGCGCGGTCGAGCATCTCGTCGGCGCTCAGGCCGGCGCCATGCATGGCGCCCACGATGCCGCCCATCGAGCAGGCCGCGATCGCCACGGGTTGCAGGCCGCGCTCCTCGAGCGCCTTCAACACGCCGATGTGCGCGTAACCGCGGGCGCCGCCGCCGCCGAGCACGAGACCGACCTTGCCCATTCTTCCGACCTCCTTGCCAGCCGGCATCTTGGCGCACCGGGTGTCCGGCCGCAAGCGCCCAGAAGGCCCCGCGGTTGCATCACCTCGGCGGAGCGTCGGCGGTTGCGTGAAACCGGCAGGTCGTACGGGAAATCCTGAGGGTTGCACGGCACGTCCGGGCCACGATCCGGGAGTTGCAAGATGACAGACCGCATTGCAGACCGCGCCATGGCTCCCGGCCAGCTGTTGCAGGTCGGGCCGGACAACCCGGCGGCGTCGAACGGCCGCTTGCGCGAGGCGAACCGCTTGCTCGAACAGGAAGAGTACGAGGCCGCCGAGGCGATCCTCACGAGGCTGGTGCGCGAGGACCCCAAGGACCCGGAACCCCTGGCGAGCCTGGCGGTGTGCGTGGCGGCCAACCGGGGCCGGCTCGCCACGGCCACCAAGCTGGCCGAGCGCGCGCGACGCCTGGCGCCGCACCGCGGCTGCGGCTGGTTCGCGCTGGGTTACGTGCACCTGCGCGGGTCGCGCATCGAGGAGGGCTACCGGTACCTCGACGAGGGGCGCCGCCGCGACCCGCACGACCCCCGCCTGCGCTGGGGTCTGGACGCCTGGGAACAGAAGCGGCCGGGGCCGATCTCCGACCTGCGCCCCGATCACCCGCTGAACCGCCTCAGCCGCACGTTCTGGCGCGTGGCGACCGACCGGCGGGTTGTCCTGGCGGGCACGGTCTACGCGTGTTATCGCGCTGCTACGATGTATTTCCGGCTGGGCTGAGGCCGGCGGAACCCGGCGGTCGTTTTTGGCGTTGCCAGCGGCGTGGTCGTGCCGCAACATCGAGGGCGGCGTGCGGATCGAAGCTCACCAACCAGGGAACAGACCATGCGTAACGGGATCGTGGCGGCGACCATCCTCGGCGTCGCGTTCGTGATCGGCCTGACCGTGCTGGCGACCACCTGGCGCGGCAACGTGCAGCTCGCGCAGACCTTGAAGGTGACCGGGTCGGCCAAGATGGACCTCGTGTCCGACCTCGGCCTCTTGCGTTATTCGGTCCAGGGCGAGGGGGCGTCGGCCGAGGCGGCCTGGCGCGAACTGCAGCGGCAGCTGCCGACCGTGCAGCAGTTCCTGGCGGCGCGCGGGATCGTGGCCGACCATGTCGAGACCTTTCCGGTCAACGCGTGGTCGATCGACGAGTACGACCAGCACGGCCAGCGCACCGGGCGCGTGCTGCGGCACGTGGCCGAGCAGAGCTTCCTGATCCAGCACGGCGACGTGCACCTGATCAAACAGCTATCGCTCGACCTCGGCGGCATGGTGACCGAGGGCGTGAGCCTGCGCAACGGCATGCCCGAGTATCTGTTCACCGGCCTGGGCGAGGTGAAGGACACGGTCCAGGCGCTGGCGGCCGAGGACGCCATGCGGCGGGCCAAACGCGTGGCCGAGGCGGCCGGGGCGCGGCTCGGGCCGATCCGCGACGCGCGGATGGGGGTGCTGCAGGTCACGCCGCGGCACAGCACGCAGGTCAGCGACTGGGGGATCAACGACAACTCGTCGATCGAGAAGCAGATCACGGCGGTGGTGCACGCCAGCTTCGCGATCCGCTGACCTAGAGCGAGAACCAGTAGTTCATCTTCACGAGCACGGTGTTGCGCGGTTCCTGGTCGAAGAGCAGGCCGGCGCGCAGCGCGGTGTCGAATGCGTCGGGGTCGCCGTGGCGGCGGCGCTGGTCGAAGCTCTGCCGACCGTGCGACCACACCACGTAGACGGTCGAGCCCGGCCGGTATTCCCAGCGATAGACCAGGTTCAGGTTGAGCGCGGCGTAGGTGAAGTCCGAGTCGGCCACGTTCAGGTCGTAGGGGCGCAGGTCGCGGCTGTCCGGGGTGGCGAGGTATCGCGGGGACGCGTGTTGCCCGGTGGTCAGGTAGGGCTGCACGTAGAGATCGAACGACGTGTCGCGGTTCGGCAGCCAGCTCGCGCGCAGGGTGGCGTCGACGGTCTGCTGGTCCAGCTGCGCGAACACGTACGCCACGCCGCCGAGGCCGACGTCGGGGTCGGCGCGGTTGGTCAGCCACTGGGCGTCGGCCAGGCGATCCTCGTAGCTGGTCGAGAAGCGGGCGATCAGGTGCCGGTGCACGTTCCAGCGCAGGCTGTAGGAGACGCCCCAGCCCTGGGAACCGGCGTCGTCGCCGAAGCGCGAAACGTTGGCGCTGTGCACCACGTCGCGGCGCCAGTCGCTCTGCAGGCGCAGGTCGACGCTCGATTCGGGCGTGGTCGTCATCAACGGGCCGCGGCGGCCGGCGAAGTGGCGGGTCAGGTGCTTCGAGGTGCCCGGCAGGCTGCGGTAGGCATAGAGGCTCACCTCGCGGAAGCCGTGGGTCTGGTTGTAGCTCTCGAACTGGACGTGGGTGTATTGATGGTGGCCGCGGCCGTGGCGCCAGAGGTCGTTGCCGTCCTCGTCCACGCGCACCTGCTCGCCGTAGTACCAGCCGCGGTAGACCTGCAGCCAGTTGTAGGAGGTCTTGAACAGGGTCTCCTGGCCGTCGGCGTCGTGGCGATGCTGGACCCACGCGCGCGTGGTGATCTTGTCGTTGGACTGCAGGAAGCCGAGGTCGTTGGGGTCGAAACGGTCGCTTTCCCAGGTGCCCAGGACCGCGGCGCGCAGCGTGCCGGACTTCTTGCGCAGGTTGAGGCTGCCGGCGGTGCCGTGGATCGGGTCGTGGGCTAGCGTGGGATCGGTGATGATCGGGTGCGGGTCGAGCAGGGTGCCGACCACGCTGCCATCGACGCCCCAGGCCTTGTCGAGCAGGTTGAATTCCCAGTCGAAGCCGCCGCTGTAGGCGTCGCGGTGATGGCGATGGTCGGCGACCGAGACGCGGCCGCTGTCCTCGCGCCAGACGCCCGTGCCCATCAGGCCGATGCGGTGGTTGCCGCCGCCGAGGTCGCGGGCCAGGCGGACGACCGCGTAGCCGGTCCGCTGATCGCCGCCGCGGGTCGGGTTGTGCACCACCTCGGGCGCGGTGACGTCCGTGTAGGCCGCGAGCGCGGCCACGCTGAAGCGGCCGTCGAGCTTGCCGGTGAGCTTGCCCGCGGCGCGGATGCGGCTGCCGTCCTGGCCCGTGCCGATGCGGCGGGAGTAGAAGAGGTTGAAAGCCGGGTGGGTGAAGAAGCGCGCGCCCTCGACGAAGAACGGCCGCTTTTCCTGGTAGAAGGTCTCGAATGGCGAGAGGTTCAACAGGGCGGGGTCGGCCTCCACCTGGCCTAAGTCGGGCTGGAAGGTGGCCTGGGCGGTCAGGGCGCCGTTGAGGTTGTACTTGAGGTCCGCGCCCCAGTTCAGGTAGCGCGTGAGGCGCTCGCGGTCCGTGTGCGGGTCGGCCTCGTCGGTCAGGCCGCCGGCGACGTAGGGCAGGACCTCGAGCGCGCGCCGGCTCGTGATGCCGTCCAGACCGGAGAGCGTGCCCCAGCGGCTGACGAAGCCCGAATCGTTGCGGTCCCAGGTGGCCCAGCCGGTGTCCTCGCCGCGGCCGTGCAGCCAGCGGTAGACCTGCAGGCCCCAGGTCATGCACGGCGCCGGCCGGAAGCGCAGGGCCTGCAGCGGGATGCGGATCTCGACGTACCAGCCGCGGTGGTCCTCGCTGGCCTCGGCTTGCCAGACGGCGTCCCAGTCGCTGTCGCGGTTGCCGTCGTCGAACATGTAGGCGTCGACCTTCACGCCGTCGGCGTTCACGCGGAAGTTGTAGCCCGTCAGGCGGTCGTGGTAAGGATCGAGGTAGATGCTGACCAGATCGCTGCTCTCGATCGTGTCGCGGCGCGACAGGCGGCGGGCGACGTTGGTCATGTCGTCTTCCCAGCAGGCGACGGCGATGTAGACGGCCTGGTCGTCGTAAGCGATCTTGAAGACGGTGGGCACGGAGGCCGCGGCGCGGCGCTGCGGGTCGTGTTGCCGGAAGCCGAAGCCGGCTTCGGCGCGGGCCCAGACGGGGTCGTCGAGGCGGCCATCCAGGGCGATGGCCTCGCCGGGGTCTAGTCGCGTGGCGTTCAGCCGCGGGCGGTCGGTGCGGCGGCCGTCGGCGTGGTCGGGGTAGAGCGGTCCGGTGCCGTCGGGGGCGAAGGGCACGGTGCCATCGGCGTGAGCGCCAGTGACCGGCAAGAGAGTGAGCGCCGCGATCGTGAGCGTGACGATGGCCGTCGAGAAGCGCCGCATCCTGAAGATCGACCTCGCTGTCGGGGTTGGGGCGATCTGACGTGCCGTTCCGAGCAGGTTGCGCTCAAGGGCTGACATCCGATTAAATACGTGGAAATCCTTAGTTTGTTGCAAGGAGAATCGGCCGAGCCGTGAGAGAATGCCGGAGGTAGGGGCGCTGACTGGGGCCCTTGATGCCGCGTTGATATTTGACGTTTGACCCCACAAAGTTGGCAACGTTGCCAACTTTCTGGGGTCATAAGCTAAATAGTGTCGCGATTTCGTGATTTTTTGCCGGCCACCGAACCTCGGCAGCCGACCGTGCGTCTTGATGACCGGGCGGGTGAAGAAGACCACCGGCCAGCCACCTCGAAACCGTGACGGGGCATGATGGACGACCGGACCCTCCTGCAGCGCTGCCAACGGGGCGATGAACTGGCCTGGGAAACCCTGGTCACGCGCTTCCAGGCTCGTGTATGCAGCGTGGCGTTCACCTACGTCGGCAACGAGGACGAAGCGCTGGACCTGGCGCAGGAAGTGTTCGTGCGCGTGTGGCGGCGGCTGGACACATGTCGGGAGCCGGAACGGTTCGCGGCCTGGCTGCTGCAGATCGCGCGCCATGCATGCCTGGACCACCTGCGTCGCCGCAAGGCGCGCCCGCCGGCGCAGGATCTGGCCGCCGACGAACTGCTCGGCCTGGCCGATCCCGGCGCGCGGACCGACGCCGGGCTCGAGGCGGCCGACGAGCGCCATGTGGTCGAACTGGCCCTGCAGAGGCTAAGCGTGATCAACCGCGAGGCGATCCTGCTCAAGGACATCCAGGGGCTTCCGCTGGAGGACATGGCGACGATGCTCGACCTGCCGATCGGCACGGTCAAGTCGAGGTGCAGCCGGGCGCGGATCGAACTGGCCAAGGTCGTGGCCGGCATGCTGGGGACCGACCTCGACGCGGAGGCGGCGCGATGACGAGCAACCCCTTCGATCCGCGCGAGCGGCAGCGGCGATTCGGCGATCCCGACCTGACGCGACGGATCCTCGCACGAACGAGCGGGTCGGCCTGCGGGCGCGCCGAAGCGCTGCTGGGTGGGCGCTGGGACGCAAGGCTGGACGCGGATGACGATCGCCTGCTGGGCGAGCACCTGCAGCGTTGCGGCCGCTGCCGCGCCCTGGCCGCGGTGCTCGACCGCTTGCCGCCGGTGCTGAGCGCGCTGGCCGAGCGCGAGCCAGGGCCGTCGTTCACCGCGGCCGTGCTGGCGGCGACCGGAACGGGCATAGGCGCCGACGTGAGCGCACGAACGGCCGCGCAAATGGCCGCGCAATCGGCCAACGGCGCGGCCGAGGGCACCGGCACATCAACCCGAGGCCCGCGCCGACGGTCGTTTGCCGGCGTCCTCGAAAGCCTGGCGCTGGCCCTGCAGGACCGCGCGCGCCAGCTCTGGGACCGTCCGCGCTTCGCGCTGGAGGCGGCCTGGACGGCCTCGGCGCTGGCGTCGCTCCTGGTCATCGGTCCGTTCGCGAAGGAAGGCGTGCCGGAGCCGATCGGTCGCACGGTGCAGGCCGGCGCCGGCGCGGTGCCCGAGCTGATCGACCGTGCCGAGAACCTCGCGGCGTCGATCGTAGCCGCGGGACGGGATCGCACGCGCGCCGTGATCGTCACCGTTCAAACACGCGCGGCTGACGCGCGCCGATACATCGCGCTCGTGCGCACGGTGGTCCTGGGCGACGAGCCCCCCACCGAGCCCGGGCGGTCACCGGAAACCCGAGACGACGACCCCGAGAAGCGCTGAGCCGCTGGCGGCCAGGCGAAGGAGATAGCCATGCAACACGAGAATCAGGACATGTCCTACAAGCAGGCGCAGCTGGTGACGGCGGCGAGGCGGCGCGACCTCCCCTACAAGGTGCCGTTCCTGGCCGGGTTCCTGTCGGGGTTCTTCCCCGGCGTCGGCCAGCTCTACGTGGGCTACTACCGGCAGGGCATCACCCTGGCCATCCTGTTCGCCGGGATCATCACCCTGCTGGCCGGCGGCAACGTGAGCCCGCTGGAGCCGTTCCTGGGCATCACGCTGGGGTTTTGCTGGCTTTACGGCATCATCGACGCCGCCCGGCGGGCCCAGGCCGTCAACCGGCACCTCGACGGGTTCGGCGACGAACCGCTGCCGGCCGACTACGCCGCGCCTGAGGGCGGGTCCGTGTTCGGCGGCGCCGTGCTGGTCATCCTGGGCGTGGTGGCGCTCCTGCACACCCGGTTCGGCCTCAGTCTCGACTGGCTGGCCGACTGGTGGCCGGTGGCGCTGATCGCGGTCGGCGCCTGGCTGATCCGCCAGTCGCGGAAGGAGCGCAAATCCTAGGCGGTCACGCGCGATTCTGCTCAACCCGGAAGCGATTCCTGCCGATCCACTGGTGCCTGGGCGGGAATCGCTTCCGCCTTCATGCGGAACGACCGACCGCCGGCCAGCACCGAGGTGGCCTCGAATTGCAGACGTCGACCGAGCACAAGCCGCGGGTCTTCATCGTCGACGAAGCGTCGCAGGATCTGAAGGTCCATGCCGCGACGCTGCGGGCGCACGGCTATGATGTCGTGACCGCCGGCAGCGGCGAGGAAGCGTTGCTGCGGGTCGAGGCCGATGTGCCGGACCTCTTCCTGATTGCGGCCGACATGGCGGCCATGAGCGGCTTCACCTTGTGCGAGCGCCTCAAGGAAGACGCGCGGCTGCTGAACGTGCCGGTCGTCTTCATCAACAGCCGCCCCACCAGCGAGGCCATCGACCGCGGGTATGCGGCCGGCGGGGTCGACTACATCAGCAAACCGTGCCACCTGAGCGAGTTCCTGGCCCGCGTGCGCACGCATATCCGGCTCTACCAGCTACTGCAAGAAGTGGCCCGCTTGCAGGACATCGCCATCGACGCCAACCCGCTGACCCACCTGCCCGGCAACAACACGATCGTGGCCACCATCCAGGAAGCGATCGACCTCGACCTCGACGTGACCGTGCTCTACGCCGACCTCGACAATTTCAAGGCCTACAACGACCACTACGGCTTCAGCGACGGGGACGACCTGCTGCTGTTCACGGCCGAGGCCCAGCAGACGGCGATCCGCACCGTCTGCGGCGGCGACGCTTTCCTCGGGCACGTGGGCGGCGACGATTTCGTGATCATGGTGCGGGCCGACCGTGCCGAGCAGCTGGCGAACGAGATCCTCCGGCAGTTCGACGCCGGCGCGCCGGCCTTCTACCGCCAGGAAGACGCGCGGCGCGGCCACATCGAGGTCACCAACCGCCAGGGCGTGCTCACGCGTTATCCGATCGTCTCGTTGAGCCTCGGCGGCGTGCGCCTGAAGTCGCACGAATTCACGCATTACCTCGAGGTGGCGAACGTCTGCGCCGAGGTCAAGCACAAGGCGAAGGCGATTCCCGGCAGCAGCCTCTTCCTCGACCGGCGGGG
>CAZVWL010000102.1:0-191 GCA_964630845.1 uncultured Fibrobacteraceae bacterium | reverse complement strand
CCCGCCGATCCCGCGCCGTCCGGCCGATCCTGACCCCGTCACGACAGCTCGACGGGCGGCGGCGTCAACCGCCGCCGGCGGCCGTGTCGCCGAGCCGGGCGAGGATCGCCCGGGCGAGGTCGGTCAACGAGGGGTCGCGCGCGCCCATCACCAGCACCAGGTCGCCGGGGCGGGCCGTGGCCGTGATCAGG
>CAZVWL010000101.1:0-10433 GCA_964630845.1 uncultured Fibrobacteraceae bacterium | reverse complement strand
CCCGGCACTCCTGCCACAGGCGCGCGCCCTCGCCGGCGGCGAGGTCGTACCGCTTGCCCTGCACGATGTTCCTCGCCCAGTCGCCCGGCACGCGCACCCAGTCGCACTCGGCGAAGAACACGCAACCGGTCAGGGCGATGCAGCCGATCTCGTATTCGCCGGGGTGCTCGGCCGCGCCAGTGCTCCGGCGCAGACGCATGATGCTGCGGTTCATGGTGTCGATGTCGGCGGCGCCGTTACCCTCGCCATAGACGTCCCAGGCCAGCCAGGCCGGCAGCACGGAATGATGGGCGAAGAAGCCGTAGCCGCCGATCGCGTCGTGGGGTCGCTTCAGCTTGAAGAAGAACGGCGCGCCGGGCAGGACGGCGTGAAAGGACCGGCCGCCGCTTGGCTGCCAGAAGTTGACCTCGTCCAGCGCGCGGTCGCGCAGGAACGAGAACCAGGCGAAGTCGGTGGTGGCGACGTAGCCGAGCATGGTCAGGAGCTTAGCATGTCGCCGGACGGCGGCGTAGTGCTGATGCGGGGCTCTGGGGAATATCTGGTAGATCGTGTCATGGCCCCGTCCTCCCAAATAGATGGATTCTTCGGCAAGCTCGGGGCGGTTCAGGTCCTTGCGCCGAGGCCACCTTGACCATCACCGGTGAGCCCGGTTCGCTCGTCTGGTTCTGGGTCGGAGCGACAACGTACGAGCCGCCATCGTATTTCGACGGAGGCACGTACAACTACGTCCTGCACCTGAACCTGGTGGAGTCGGTGAAGACCGAGCGCCAGAGCTGGACCTCGGTCAAGTCCCTCTTCCAGTGAGGGGAAGCGCGCGCCGCATCAGTTGGCTTGCGGATCAACGCCCTCGCGGATCGCTGGTTCCGGCACCCGACGCGCCCTGGGCCGCTCAGAAGAACAAGCTCACCCCGAACCGCGCCACCTGGTCGGAGAGACTCCATCCCTTGGCGGTATACGACGAGAAACTGCGCCGCCGCTCGTCCGCCGCCTCGTCGCCTTCGGTCCGGATCTCTCGGGTAAACTCGTATGTGGAGTCCTGGTCGCTGTAGACCACTCCTGCGCCATATTCGGCGTGCACACTGATCGAGTTGGTGAAGAAGTACTCGACACCCGCGACCAGGCGCAGCCCGTAACTCCAGACCGTGCTGGACATCCTCCTGGTCTGGAACGTCGATCGCCCTTCTTGGCGAATCTGGTCGTGACTGTCGGTGTTCTGTTGCCTGGCTCTGATCGTGGGGCCGGCCCCGTAGAAGAACTGGAGCCGATGGTTGGACTGCGCGTGGCGAATCAGCAGCAGGTCGACCTCGAGGTCGAATCCGTCTTCGGTGGCGACATCGTCCCCTTCAACGACCAGGTGATCCGTCGTGTCGGGCCAGATGGTGTCGATCTCGGAAACATCCTGTCGATCGCGATCACGATCCATGAATCCCAGCGTAAGCCCCAACCGCAGACCGGTCCGCTGACCCACCTGCTTCCGCAACGCGAACATGGCGCCGTCGAAGGGCGAAAAACGGTTGCCGTCAAAGCCGAAGACCAGTCCGTACCTGCCGTCCAGGCCGGCGGAGTTCGGGGTCGATTCGGTTGCGGCAGCCAGTGCATCGTGCCCCAGGGCAACCGAAAAGAGGGCCAGCGCGGCCAAGATCGCGGATCGTTGCATCGGAGGAACCCCCGGCGAAGAGTGTAGACGAGTTGAGCGACGTGCCATCGGTCGGCAACGGCTTGGCCAGGGGTGACCGTAGGATACCGCGGGTGAAACACCTCTGTCAACGGCGGTCTGCCTCGGCCAGGCTCGCGGGGCCGAGGTTGCACTCTGCGGCAGCAATCGTCATTTCATCAGCAACATCTTGCCGACCTTGACCTCCTGGCCATGCCGCACCTGGTGGAAGTAGACGCCGGAGGCCACTGGCGCGCCGGCCCTGTCACGACCATCCCACAGGACATCGTGCTGGCCCTCGTCGAGCCGTTCATCGAGCAGCGTGCGCACGAGTTCGCCACGCACGTTGTACACGGCCACGCTCACGTCGCCGGCCGCCGGCACCTGCAGGCGGATGGTCGTGGCCGGGTTGAAGGGGTTGGGGAAGCTATTGACCGCGAATCCTGGCGCGCCGGGAGGGCTGCCGGCTGGACCACGCAGCAGCGACAGCAGCACATCGTCGATCACCTGGACGTAAGCCGGTGGCACGCCGTCGCGCGCCGCCGTGCGACCCGGTGCGTCGGCGATCAACCCGATGCCGTAGGGCAGCATGACGATCTCCGAACTGGTCGCGCCACGGTACCGCCACACGGCCGCGGCAAAGGGATACGCGCCGGGTTCACCCGTCGGCGCGGTGAACTCGGCGAGCCGGACGGTCTGCGGCGACGCGGGGACCACGGCATCGACCCTGGGCAATCCCGGGCAACCGGCGGTGAGCACCCATTGCTCGATGTTCCGGAACACCGGCCACTCGACGTCGATCGTTCGGATCAAGGGCGCGGTCTGGTTGTTGATGAGTGGCCGGATATCCCGGTCGACGAGGGACACGCCCAGAAATTCGCCGACGAACACCTGTCCGGCCGCGCCCGCGTTCAATAGGCTGAAGACCAGGTCGTCGCCGGTCATCAGGAGGCCGCGCCCCGAGAAGCCGTGAGGTGGAACATACGCATCGATCCACGCCGTCAACAGACCGATGTCGTCACCGGGGTCGTGGTTGAAATCGCCGTTCGAGAGCGTGTACGTGGAGAGGTTGCCGCAGTTGTAGACCAGCAGCTTGTATTCGAGGTGGTCCACGGCGGCGCGGCCGCCCAGTCCGTTGCCCACGCCGGCCGCAGCGCCGTTGGTGGCGTAGACGTCGTAGTCGACCCCCTCGATCATGCCGTGGTAGGCGAACGCGTTGCGCCAACGATCCAGGCTCTGGCCACCGCTGTCGTCCCAGAAGAGGACGTCCGTGACCCCGCTGGTCCTGGACGGCAATGCGCGCACCGTGAACACCCGATCGAAGGCGCCGGCGGGGTCGAACTGCCCGAACGTGGTCAGGTCGGCAGGCAGCGTCGAGACGCCGCCGCCCGTGTCGACCGCCTTGATGTAGTAGTGGATCACGTCGCCGGGGAAGAAGAAGTCATGGTCGGGCAGGTCGAAGTTGAAACGGTCGGGCACCAGGGCGCCCTGGGCGTTGTAGGTGAACTCGCCGGCCACCGAGCCGGTGACGACACCGCCATCTTGCGTGAATCCGTCGGGCAGCACGCGCACCGAGTCGAAGAGCGGGTTGGCCTTCATCGCCACGTGCAGGCGCGGCAGATCGAGCAACTCGGTACCGGGCCGGACGGCTCGCACGTCGACGATGAGGGTGTCGCCCGGTCGATTCATCTGGTGCGTCAACGGCGCGATGTTGCGAGCCATGTCGAAACGCACGGCGTTGCTGGCGAGGTTGTTCAGGTCGATGAACGGCTGGGTGGGGAAGTTGTCCTGCGCGAGGTCGATCTCACGCGCGGTGATCGCCGGACCCTGCTGGGCGTAGGCGACCACGGCGACGTTGTCGAAGTATGGGGCGGGGGTGCCGTCGAAGGTCGGCCACGCGTAGGGCGAAAAGTATTGCCAGACCCGCAGCGCGACCTGCACGTGGGTCCGCCCAGGCGTCAGCAGACCACTGACGTCGAACTGCTGGCGTATGTACTGCGGTCCGCCGTAGTAGAGGAACGAATGGTCGACCCAGGGCGCCGCGGCCAGATCGTCGGGATCACCGGTGTCGACCGAGCGGACATGCCAGCGGTAGTAGACGTATGGCCCCGAGTCCCCGTTCTCGTGCCTGTAAACGTCGAAAGCGAGGAAGCAGGCGTCGGCGGCCGCAGGCCAGGCGAGCGGCGGACTGACGATCTGGTTGTCGATCGCGCCGCCCGGGCCCTGCAGGCCACCCGAGTTGTTGACGATGTAGCCACCTGGCCCGTAGCACCAGGTGATGCACATGGTGCCGCCGGTGCCGGGCACCACGACGCCGTCGTCGATGAACGCGACCTGCGGCGTCCAGTTGCTCCGGCAGGGGTCGAGGTCGCCCAGGCCGGTCCAGAGCTGGGCGAAGTCGCCGACGCCGGTTTCGAGGACCGGGACCCAGGTGGTCGACGCGCCGCTCTCGAAATCCTCGAAGCTGACGACCTCGCCGTTGATGTCGACGGCGATGTCGTCCACCTGGCAGGCGCCGCGGCTGGTTGGCCAGAGTCCATCCTCGTCCGACCATACGGCGTCCGAGACGAAGCGGACCCGTAGCTGGATCTGGTCGCCTGACGGGCCGGCGTGGTCTTCAGCGGCCACGTAGAAGGCATGGTGCAAGGGCAAGGCGCCGCTCGAGACACCGTCCAGCTCCTGCAGCGTGACCCACTGGCCGCCGCGATTCCACTGCAGGAAGACGAAATCGTAGACCGGCTCGGTGTCGTGCTGCAGGAGCAGCGACCAGGTCACCGTGCTGCCGGCGGCGGGGTCGGCCACGGTGTGCGTGAAGACCACGTTCTGGACCCAGTCGTTGCCGTAACCGAAACCAGGCACCGGGATCGGGCCCGGCTCCGGGTAGACGACGCCGCACCACAACGAGTACTGGCCGCCGATCACGAGGTCGGGCTCGTCGGTCACCGACCAGTACGTGTCGGTCCCCGCCGTGCGGTCTTCCGAGGTCCAGCCGTGCCAGGCGGGCTGGCCGGCCGCGTCCTCGAACCTGCCGTCGAGGCGGCCCGGTCCGCCCAGCAGGTAGACCGTGTCCACCTTGGCCGGCGCGCCTACCACCCCACCGTGCAACATGCCGAGATCGCGCACGGCATCGGACAGCAACGGCCGTGTCAGAAAGTGCGGATCGCGATCGGGTGGGCGGCTGGCAGCCCCGGCGGCGATCAAGAGAAGGCCCAGCAACGGCAGCAGGAACCGGAACGATCGCAACATGATCATCTTCCCCCGGTGACGATCCTTGCTTGCGGCCTCGCCGGATGCGAGACTCCGCTCAAGTGATCATACGAAATCACCGGCTCCGGGCCAAGGGCCTTGGCTCGAAGACCGATGTCTCGGTTTCCTTACCGGAACCATGACGCCGGCATTCCTGACCCTGATACACTCGGAAGAGTTCAGGGCATCATCCATCCAGGGAGCCCCGATGACCCGCCCCTCCGCCATCGCCCTCGCCCTGGCCGCGCTCACCCTCGCATCCGCGGCCCCCGCCTTCGAGCACCCCGCCACCCCCTGGAACCCCCACTGGTACCGTTGCCCCGCCGCCCCCACGCCGCCGGTGATCGACGGCCGCCTCGACGACGCCGTCTGGGCGCTCGCGCCCTGGACCGAGGACTTCGTCGACATCGAGGGCGAGGTCCGCCCCGTGGTGCCGCGGTACCGCACCCGCGCCAAGCTGCTGCACGACGACACCGCCCTCTACATCGCCGCCGAACTCGAGGAGCCGCACGTCTGGGGCACCCTGACCGAGCGCGACGCGGTGCTCTTCCTGGACAACGACTTCGAGGTCTTCATCGACCCCGACGGCGACAACCACCTCTACGGCGAGCTGGAGATCAACGCGCTGGGCACGGTGTGGGACCTGCTGCTCGTGCGGCCGTACCGCGATGGCGGGCCGGCCATCAACGGCTGGGACATCGCCGGCCTCGAGACCGCCGTGCACATCGACGGCACCCTGAACGACCCCGCCGACACCGACCGCGGCTGGACCGTGGAGATCGCCATCCCCTGGGCCGCGCTGAAGGAGCTGGCCGGCGACCGCGCCTGCCCGCCGGCGCCGGGCGACACCTGGCGCCTGAACCTCTCGCGCGTGCAGTGGGAGCACCGCCTCGAGGACGGCCGTTACGTGAAGACGCCGGTCGAGGGCCGCGGCTGGATCGGCGAGGACAACTGGGTGTGGTCGCCGCAGGGGCTGGTGGCGATGCACGCGCCGGAGCGCTGGGGGTTCGTGACGTTCGTCGCGCAGCCGGACGACCCCGTGGCCGACCCGCGGCCGGCCCCACGGCCCGCCAACGAATTGCTGATGCCCCTCTACTACGCGCAGCGGGCGTTCCATGCGGCCAATGGCCGGTACGCCAACCGGTTGGCCGACCTCGCCGCGTTGCCGGCGGCGGTGCGCGGCCGGCTGGCGCGGTCGAATCTGACGATCGAGGCCGGTCGGGACGGGTTCACCGCAAGCCTGCATACTGTGGACGGTATACTGTGGACGGTAGACCACGAGGGGCGGTTGCGGCGGCAGGAATAACGGCTAGATGGTGCGCCGGCTAGCTGGTGCGCCGGCTAGCTGGTGCGCCGGCTAGCTGGTGCGCCGGCGCACCAGCATCGCGAATTGATCGAAGTAACGTTGCCAGATCTCGTCGGTGGTCCCGTACTCGTTGTCAAAAAAATAACGATCCGCCAGAGCCTCGCGAGTCCGGCATAGTTCCCGCAGGCGAGGCCCCCGTGACATGGAGATGGTCAGATCGAGCAGTTCCAGCGCACGGAAAAAAGCGCGCTGGCTCTGTTCGGGATTCCCCTTCTTCAACCACCCGATCGTCCGGCTGATCTCGCTGCCGATGTTGCCCATCTGCTCGGCGAACGAGAGTTCCGACCAGCGGCCGGCCGCAAGCTGCGTGTGAACAGGACTCACGGCTGGACCAGCTCCTCGATGATCTCGGTGATCCGAGCCCGGATCGACGCGTCCTCTACGCCACGCGTCCTGTTTCCCTGGTTCGGCCTCAGGTTGATCATCGAGTCGAATTCGACCCAGTCCGGATGCGGAAGCTCGGTGTACAGATTGACCCCCCACAGGTCGGCCTGTTGTGAACCGTCATCAAGCAGGGCGCGCTCTTCGTCCGCGTGCAATTCGCCGCCCACGGCCATGATTCGCCGTCGCGTGTCGACAACGGCCTTGATCATGTCGCCGAACAGCTCCTTCGCTTTGTTGCCAAGGTACTCTTGGGTCACGCGTGCGCGGACGATTTCGATCTCTTCCAGAGCCATGCCACACCTCGAAGCTGATTTCGGGTATCGGCGGATTCTAGCGGCAAGAGGGAACAACCGCAACACCACGTCGCAATGGACGCCCCCACCACCACCCGCGACACTCCTGCCGACCACCTCGAAGCCACCTTCGACCACCTAGGCCCCCCACATAAACCTGGCCCCCGTCGGCTATTCGTCAGTATCGGGGTGCGGCGGCCGGTTGTGACCACCAAGGACTGTCTTCCCGACATGGCCGCGACCGACCCCGATTTCGACTTCCAGCCCATACAGTCGATCCCACGGACCCCACCGCCGCCGAATCGATGCCGTTTCCAACCTAGCGGGCATCCGCAAAACGGGCGTGGTGAGGATTGGCGACGACCTCCCCACCCATGAACGAGCCTTCCCTGATCAGGAAACCGCCGGTCGAGGGGTTATGCCGCAGCCCGATCACCAGACCGATCTGGCGGTATTGACTGCCGAAGAAGAGATCGCCGTCGTCTCGATCCTTGCGCCCCTTGGGCCATACGACCTCGTCGGGAGCCGTGACGCTCAGGGCGATCGTCGCGCGGTGAGCGCTGCCCCGCCCGCGCCGCAGGTCCCATTCAGGATCGAAGCCGTCGAGCCGCGGGTCCTTCTGCCACCGGATCTGAGCGACCTCTTGTCTGTCGAGCCGGCCGAGCATTTCCATGTCCAGCGACCGGTCGACTGGACTCGGTACGGCCAGCTTGCCGTCTTTTTCCATCTGCCAGATATCGAAGCTGTATTGCTCGACACGCACCGAATGCACCCGGCCAGTGACACCGTACTCTTGCCAATGATTGTTGAGCAATTTGAGCTGCAGATCCGAATATAGCCGGACGCCGCTCGTTCCAGACCGATCCAGGCTGAAGCTCTCGGGGCCAAGCTTGACGGTGATCGTCCCGTACCAGGTTTCTCCAGGCCCGATCGTGCCGATCACGCCGTGTGTACCCGATGCTCCGCCTGACACAGCTTCGTTCTGTGCACGCATCGCCGTGGCCGTCTGCGCCATCGCGGCCTGCGTGTGCTGCGCCGCGAGCGTTCGCGCGTCTGTTGATGCCGAGTCGGCGCCGCTATTGTTGCAGCTCAGAACGAGCAACAGAAGGGTCGCAATGACGGCACTGACCACAAGTGCGCGGACGATGAACATGGGATTACCTCCTTCAGTCGCCTGTTGGCCGGTCCAATATGATCGGCACGACAGAAGATAGACTTGACCGCCTGTTTTCAATTCTCGCCCAGGCCCGCGGACGGTAGGCATCGCAACTGGGCACGATCCCGGTTCGATCGTCGGTCACCGGTCTACTGGGTACCGGAGCTGTTCACCGGCGTAGGCGACTTCGCGCAGTTGCGATCGTATGTACAAGACCTCGACGCCTGCCGGGCGAACACCAGCTGGCAGGTGAACTTCGTCGATGACGGCGTGGTTGTGCCCGGAACAGGTGGTACGCCGTGCATCTCCTGGTGCTACGGACGCGACGGCTGGATCGGGGGCTGGCTCGGCAGTGACGGCAGCCCGGCCCCGTACTTCGACGACGTTGCGGTACGGGCCTGGGCGCCGGACGACCCCCAGATCATCGTGGATGCCAGCGATCTCTAGCCTACCGCAGCCAGATCGGGTCCAGCTCGCGGTGTACGACCTGCGCGGCAAGCTGGTGCGGCGCCTGGTCGATGAACGTCAGGTCGCCGGATCTCATGAAGCGGCGTGGGATGGCCGCGATGGGGCCGGACGGGCCGTGGCCTCGGGGGTGTACTTCTACCGGTTGACGACCGGGCAAGGCCAACGCGAGGGGAAGCTGACGTTGTTGAAGTGACTTCGTCGCGGTCGGTGGTGGCGGGCGGGGGACGTGGTGTCCCGTAGCGATGGACGCCGCCCGCCCCGACCGCTACAATCCCGCCGGCAACAACGCCCAGGCCCCCCACCGCAGAGGCCCCCCACGTGAACCTGGCCCCCGTCGACTGGCTCATCGTCGCCACCATGCTCGTGCTCTTGCTCTATGGCGTGCGGCAGAGCAACCGCCAGGCCCGGTCGGTCGCCGACTTCCTGGCCGCCGGGCGCTCGGCTGGCCGTTACCTGGTGGGCGTGGCCGGGGGCATCGCGGGTCTGGGGGCGATCACGATCGTCGGCAACCTGGAGATGAACTACATCGCCGGGTTCTCGATGTCGTGGTGGGGCATGACGACCTCCGTGGTGGTCCTGTTCATCACGCTCAGCGGCTGGGTGGTGTACCGCTTCCGCGAGACGCGCTGCCTGACGCTGGCCGAGTTCTTCGAACGGCGGTACTCGCGGCGGTTCCGGGTCTTCGCCGGCACGGTCTGCTGGGTGTCGGGCATCATCAATTTCGGGATCTTCCCGGGGGTCGGGGCGCGCTTCTTCATCAACTACTGCGGGCTGCCGCGCACGCTGGCGCTCGGGCCTCTGGAGGTGTCGAGCTTCCCGATCGTCATGGCCGTGCTGCTGGCGATCGCGCTGTTCTTCGTGTTCCGGGGCGGCCAGGTGACGATCATCGTCACCGACTTCCTGCAGGGCACGTTCGTCAACCTGGCCTTCGTGCTGATCTGCGGCTGGCTGATCTGGAAGGTGGTCAGCTGGGAGCAGATCTTCGCCGCGCTGGCCGCCGCGCCCACCGACGCGTCGCTCATCAACCCGTTCAAGACCCGGCACGTCGAGGACTTCAACTTCTGGTACTTCCTGATCGGCTTGGCGGGCCTGCTCTACGGCAAGATGAGCTGGCAGGGCACGCAGGCCTACAACAGCTCGGCCACCAGCGCGCACGAGGCCAAGATGGGCGAGGCGCTGGGCATGTGGAAGAACGCGCCGCAGAACCTCTTCTTGATGTTCGTGCCCATCGTCATCTACACCGTGCTGAACCATGCCGACTTCGCCGACCTCGCCGCCCGCGTGCACGCCGACCTCGCCCTGGTCGACCGCGAGGCGATCCGCAGCCAGCTGCGGGCGCCGCTGGTGCTGGTGGAGATCCTGCCCCGCGGGCTGATCGGCGCATTCGCGGCGGTGATGCTCGCGGCGTTCATCACCACCCACAACACCTACCTGCACTCGTGGGGGTCGATCTTCGTGCAGGACGTGCTGTTGCCTCTGCGTCGGGGCGCGCCGCTGGGCCAGCGCGACCACCTGCGGGCGCTGCGCCTGTCGATCCTCGGCGTGGCCGTGTTCATCTATCTGTTCTCGCTGCTCTTCCAGCAGAACCAGTACATCTTCCTGTTCTTCGCGATCACCGGCGCCATCTTCGCCGGCGGATCCGGCGCCGTGATCATCGGCGGGCTGTACTGGCGGCGGGGGACCGCGGCGGCGGCGTGGTCGGCCATGATCACCGGCGCCTCGATCTCCGTCGGCGGCATCATCGCGCACCAGGTGCGGCCGGGTTTCCCGATCAACGGCCAGCAGTTCTGGGCGATCGGCATGGCCACCTCGCTGGTGGTCTACGCGGCGGTGTCGCTGCTCGGGCGCAGCCGGGCGTCTTTCGAC
>CAZVWL010000100.1:0-10488 GCA_964630845.1 uncultured Fibrobacteraceae bacterium | reverse complement strand
GACGTTGGTCGTGGCCGGCGAGCTGGATTGCACGACCCCGCCCGCGATCCACCAGGAGCCGCTCTTCACAGCGCTGGCGGGATCGGTCAAGGTCCTGGCCACGCTCGTCGGCGGGGGTCACTGCGCGTTTTCGGGCACGGCCGAACCGTGCCACGGCAGCGAGTCGGCGGGTTGCCCGCCCGCGCTGGACACGGCCGCTCAGCAGGCCTGGACCGTGGCGCTCGTCGTGCCCTGGCTCGCCTGGCAGGTGCGCGGCGACGTGGCGGCGGCGGGGTCGTTCCTGGCGACGGTCGGCGGGCCGGGGGTCACGGTCGAAGCGGTCGGGTTGCCGGTGACGGCCGCGCCGCCGATCGGCGGCGGTGTGCGGCTGCGGCGCCTGGGGCCGAGCCCGGCGGCGGGCACCGCGAGCTGGCTCCTCGAAGCGGCGGCCGCCGCGCGCGTGAAGGCCGACGTGGTCGACGTCCGCGGGCGGCGCGTGGCGCGGCTCGGCGACGGACGGGCCGGCGACGGGGCGCGCCTGCTGCGATGGGATGGTCGCGACCAGCGGGGTCGGCCGGTCGCCGCCGGCACCTACCTGTTGCGCCTGGAGGTCGACGGGCGCGTGATGCACGATCGCGTCGTGCGACTGGAGTGAGCGGCTCGCCACGCGGCCGGGTTCAGGGGACCAGCCGCCAAGCCTGCCAGTCGCAGGGCTCCAGCTGGACCTCCGACGGAAGCGACACCGGCGCACCGAACCGATCCCGCACCCATGGCTGCCACCGCCGATCCCGGAGGCTGTCCGGCAAGGCGAACCTCGGCGCGTCGTTCGTCAGGTTCACTGCGACGAGCACCGTCTCGGCGCCGTGTCGGCGCAGGTAGGCGAGCATGTCCTGCCGAAGGGTCGGGATGTGCGCGGCCTGGCCCAGCCGCACCGCCTCGCTGGACGCGCGCAGCCGCAACAGGCTGCGGTAGTGCGGCTCCCATTCGGCGTGCCCGGTGGCGCGGTCGAGCGGGACGGCTCCCTGCAGGCTGGCCGGCTGGGCGCAGCCCCATTCCTGGCCGTTGTACAGCAGCGGATGGCCGGGAAGGGTGAGCAGGCACGCGACGTACCCGGCGCCACGCGGCCACGGGAAGAGTTCGGCGGTCCGCCTGCTGAAACGATCCTCGAGGAAGAAGATGTCGCGACCGAGCCCGCCGCGGGCCGTGTCGGCGACCGCGTGCCACATCGACGCCGCCAACCCGTGTTGCGCCACGTCGTCGACGAAGGCGAACCTGGCCGCGCCGAGGAAGCCCGGGTTGACGACGGCGTCGAAGCCCTGGTCGAGGTGGCGCGGATCGTGCGAGTCGGCGATGAGGTAGAGGTCGGGAAACGCCGCCCGCAATCGCGCCAGCCGCTCCTGCCAGAAATCGCCGTGCTGCAGGTTGGCGTGCAGGAATCGCAGCCCGTCGCAACCCCGCCGGGCCCAGCTTTCGAGGACGAGGTCGAGGTACCGGCAGACGTCGGGGTTTCCGTGATCAAAATCGACGACGTTGCGCCAGGCGGTGACGCGGCGGGTCGGCCGGCCGTCGGCATCGTGCACGAACCAGGCCGGGTGCCGCGTGATCTCGACGTGATCGACCGCGCCATGGTTCAGCACCATGTCCACCAGGATCCTCATGCCGCGCGCGTGCGCCGCCTCGAGCAGGCGCGTGAAGTCGGCGTCGGAACCCAGCGCGGGATCGATGGCGAGGTGGTCCGTGACGGCGTAGGGATGCGGCCGCCCCTGGTCGTCGAGCACGCCGCCGGCCGGATGGATCGGATTGAGCACGAGCACGCGCACGCCGTCGTCGCGCAGCGTGTCGAGGTGCGGGATGACGGCCGCCAGGGTGCCTTGCGGCGAGAACTCGGCGACCGTCAGCTGATAGAGGACCTCGCCGACCAGGGACGTGGTCGACGGCTCGGACGCGGTCGGCTCCGGTCGCGAACACGAGGTCGCCGCGACGAGCAGGAGGGCGAGCAGGGCCGCGGCCAGCAGCGGGCGGCGTCGGTTCATGGCATTCCTCTCGACGGCGATCGGCGGTCACGACCGCGTGGCGATGAGCGGGGCCCAGGCGCGATGCCGGGGCCCCGCCGAATCCGCGGATCCGTGGCGACTACTTGACGAGGTTCATCGTCTTGCTCTGCACCAGGCTATCGGTGGTCAGGCGGTACACGTAGGTGCCGCTGGCCACGCGCTGGCCGGCGTCGTCGACACCGTTCCAGAGCACGGTGTGGCTGCCCGCGGCGCGCGCTTCGTTGACCAGGGTGCGCACGTGGCGGCCGCGCAGATCGACGATCTCCAGACGCACCTGGCCGGCGCGCGGCAGGTCGAAGGCGATCGTGGTCTGGGGGTTGAAGGGGTTGGGGAAGTTCTGGCCGAGGGCGGTGGCCACCATCGGGGTCACGTTGGGCTCGGGCTGGTACGGCTGCTCGACGGGTACCGTACCGGCCAGCAGGTCGAAGCAGGCCAGGGCGACGTGGGTGTTGTCGAGGTACTGGCCGGCGACGGGATCGATGCCGGTCGCGAAGCTCGCCACGTGCTCGGCGCCCGCGCCGCGCACGAAGATGGGGACCGCCATGTTGGTGTGGCCGGCCGAACCCGTGGGGTTCTGCCAGTCCTGGTTCGGAGCCGAGTAGAAGTAGAAGCCGGGCACGTTGCCGGGACCGTTGTCCTGCACGGGCGCGAACCAGGTCGCAGGGTCGGCGGGATCGACGCCGGCGCCCCAGAGGAAGCCGGTCTCGTGATCGCCCGTCACGACCATGAGGGTCTCGTTCCAGCTGCTGTTCGTCTCGACCCACGCGATCGCCGCCATGACGGCCGCGTTGAAGTCGTCCTGCTCCTCGATCATGCGCGACAGGGCGCGACCGTGGCCGGCCCAGTCGATGGCGCCACCCTCGATCATCACCACGAAGCCGTTCGGGTTCTGGCCCAGAACGTTCAGGGCGCCGCGGGTCATGGTTTCTAGGGACGGCACGTTGGTGAGCATCGGCACGCTGTACGGCGCCACCGGGGTGTTGAACGCGGGATAAGGCGAGCGGTCATGCTGAAGCGTGCTGCGGTTCTGCGCGACGCCGAACACGCGGTCGAGCACGAGGGTGCCGTCGGCGAGGGCCTCGAAATAGGCCTTCTCATCGATCAGGGTCCAGGGCCAGTCGCCGCCCGCGGTGCCGGCGGCGAGTTCCTGCCACTGGTCGTAGCCGCCGACGAATCGCCAGGCGCCCGGCACGGTCGGATCGGCGGGGCTGTACTGACCGTTGCTGTTGTAGTTCGGGTGGCCGGCGCCCATGGCCACCGCGAGGTTTGAGTCGTTGATGAATTCGAGGGCGATGTCGGCGTAGTTGTTGCGGTTGGGCGTGTGCGCCCGGTGGGCCGCCGGGGTCGCGTGGCTTACCTGCACGCTGGTCACCACGCCCGTGGCCTTGCCGAGCAGTTCGGCGTATTCGAAGTAGTTCTGCAGCGGCTGGTCGTCCACGCTCCAGCAGATCCCTGCGTTGTAGGTCTTCTGACCGGTGGCCATGGCCGTGCCGGCGGCCGCGCTGTCGGTGGCGTAGTTCTGCTGGTACCACCAGTCGCTCCAGGCCTGGGCGGGGTCGTACCCGTAAATACCCTCGAAGCTGCCGTTGCCGTAGGGCGGGTTGTCGCTGGGGCGGACGTAGGCGTAGTTGGTCATCGCCAGCGTGAGCCAGTCGCTGTTGGTCTCGTAAGCGGCGCGCTGGCCGTTCCAGTAGGCCGTGGCGTCCAGCTGGGATTGGCCCCAACCGTCGCTGATGAAGACGATGATGTTCTTGGTGGTGGAAGGCTGCGCCAGCGCGCTGGTCGTCAGCGCAACCAGAGCCAGGAGCAACAGAACCGTTCGCAAGACGTTTCGCATGGTGGACCCCCTCGGCGACCGCGGTCACCTGTAGCGGGAGGCGCCGCGCGCCGCAGGCGACAAGTCGCGGTCGCCCGGCATTCCTCCCTGAACGAGGGGGAGTCTAGTTGTCAGTGGTTCGCGATCGGTTGGGCGGATATCAAATCTCGGCCACGTTCACGCCTGTAAATCATTAATTGTCAACACGATACGAATAAACTATTAAAGATCGAATACATCCTTCATGCCGAAAGAGCAGAAATTCAATCGACCGCAACGAGTCTGGCCAGCAACACCCCATGCGCCCCGATCGACCCCGCCGGTTGCCATGCCGTGATCGCGCCGCGCTCCCCCACGCTCAGCGACGAGAGCGCGCCTCCGGTGAGCATGTCGACCGCCGTGTAGTCGCCCGGCGCGAGCTGGCTGGCCGTCGCGCCGAGGCTCCAGCCACCGACCGCGCCGGCGCCCAGGTTGTGCACCGCGATCACGGCCTCGTCGGCGTGATGGCGTAGGAACGCCAGCAGGTCGGATCGCCCGGTGTCCAGGCGATGGTAGGTGCCGCGCCGCAACGCGAGCGAACCGGTGCGGGCCTTCACCAGACGGCGGTAGTGGTGCCAGAGCGAACCGGGGTCGGCCTGCAGGGTGGCGATGTTGTAGCTCGCGTGGTTGCTCGCGGGCGCCTGCCACGGCGTGCCGCTGGTGAAACCGGCGGCCGGGCCGCTGGTCCACGACAGCGGCCGGCGCACGTCCTCGTGCGTCCACGAGCTGATCATGCCGGTCTCCTCGCCGTAGAACAGGAACGGCACGCCCGGCAGGGTGAGCAGCAAGGCGGCGGCCGCCTTGTTGCGGCCGACGTGCTGGCCGAGGCGCGAGAAGACACGCTGCTGGTCGTGGTTGGTCAGGAAGGTGGCGTAGGCAAGGAACGGATACGCGCTCTGCGCGACGGCCAGTTGGGCGCTGAGCGGCTGCGCCTGGCCCTGGTTGACCGCGGCGATGATCGCCTCGGCGAGGTCGAACTCGAAGACCGTGTGCAGGCCGGCGTCGACGTACTGGGCCGCCACGTTCGTGCTGGTCCAAGCCTCGCCCACCAGGAAGGCCTGTGGCGCGACGGCGTCGAGGTGGGCGCGGAAACGGCTCCAGAGCGCCAGGCTGCCGGCGGTGTCGGCCAGGCGGTTGCCTTCCTCGATCATGTAGCGCACCGCGTCGAGGCGGAAGCCGTGGGCGCCCATCGTGTCGAGCCACCAGGCGGCCGTGGCGAACATCTCGGCCTCGACCTCCGGGTTGGCGTAGTTGAGGTCGGGCATGCCGCCCCAGAAGACGCCGTAGTAGTAGGCGCCGCGCTGGGCGTTGTGGTGCCACACGGCGCCGCCGCCCCAGGGCTGGGTCCAGCCGGGGTTGTCGGGGCGCCAGAGGAACCAGTCGGCGCGGGCGGGGTCGTTCTGGGCCGAGGCCACGAACCACGGGTGCTGCGTGCTGCAGTGGTTCATGACGTAGTCCTTGACCACGCGCATGCCGCGCGCCTCGGCCGCGGCGATCAGCTGCTGGAACTGCGCGTTGGTGCCCAGGGCGGGGGCGACCGTGCGGTAATCCGTGGCGTCGTAGCCGTGGTAGCTCGGCGAGGCGGCGATGGGCATCAGCCAGAGCGCGGTGACGCCGAGGTCCGACTCGGTGTCCGGGTCGCCGTCGTTGAGGTAGTCGAGGCGGTCGAGGAGGCCGGCGAGGTCGCCGATGCCATCGCCGTCGTTGTCGTAGAAGCTGCGGACGAAGACCTCGTAGAAGACCTGGTCGTGCCACCAGGACGTGGGGCCGGGCTGCTGCAGGTTGTCGTCGCCGCCATCGGGGATGTCGGGGATGTTGGGATCGCCGGCGCCGCCGCAGGCGGCGCAGACGGCCAGCAGGCCGATCGCGACCACGACGGCGACGTGGCGGGCGCCCGAGCAAGCCCGGGCGCGTGCGCGGTTGATCATGATGGTCCTCCGTGGCGGCGGCGCGGCGTGGTCACCGATCCGTTTGCAGGGCTTCGATCCGGGCGGCGAGCGCGGCGCGGCCGGCGGGCGTCTCGATGTCGGCGTCGAACGCGGCGTCGAGCTGCTGCACGGCGGCGAGGCTCGCCGCGAAGTCGCCGAGCGCGTAGTGCGCGACCGCGGTCAAGAGGATGATCGCGTCGTGGTCGAAGCGATCGTCATGTTCGAAGACCCAGCCGACCGACACGGCGCCGGCCGCCGCCAGGCACGCCGCGTGCTGGCCCGACGCCGCGAGGGCGAATGCCAGGCCGGCCTGGACCTGATCGGCGATGTCGAGCATGTCGGCGCCGGCGGCCACGGCCTGTTCGAAGTGGGTGCGCGCGGAATCGGCGTCGCTGCGGCGGGCGAACGACCAGCCGAGGCCGTCGTGCGCCGGCGCCAGCAGCGCGCCGCGCCGCAGCAGCTCGCGGAACTGCGCCTCGGCGGCCACGAAGTCGCCATCGCCGAACTGCGCCCAACCGGCCGCGTAGACCGCGTCGTCGGTCAGCGGGGGCGGCGAGGTGGGGCCGTCGTCGCCGCCGCCGCAGGCGGCGACGAGCAGCAACAGGGCCAGCGAGGTCGGCAGCAGGAGAAGGCGGCGGATCGTCGGCATGGCGGCCTCCTATTTTACCAGCAGCATGCGCCCTGTGTGCGCTTGCCGTCGGGTTTCGAGACGGTAGAAATAGACGCCGGAGGCGGCCAGGCGACCGGCAGGGTCGCGCCCGTCCCAGGTGACGGCGTGCGCCCCGGCGCCGAGCGTGCCCGACATCAGCGTCCGCACCAGGCGGCCCCGCGCATCCAGCACCCGCAGCGCGACGGGCGCGGCGGCATCGGCGGCGGCCAGCTCGAAGCGGATCTCGGTCGTCGGGTTGAACGGGTTGGGCGCGTTGCCCAGCAGACGGCTGGCCGGCGGCACGGCAACACCCGGCGCCAGGCGCACGGCGCCAAGGCGGTCGGTCGCGGCTTCGAGCCGTCCATCGGCCAGCCGGGTGGTCGCGAGGGGCTGCCAGTGACCATCCTGCCGTTGCTCGATCACCTGGCCGTCGCCGGAAGGGTGCACGCGCAACGTGGCGGCGGCGGTCAGGCGGCCGCCTTCGGGCCCGACCAGCCAGGTGTCGGCCGGCAGATCGGGACGGCCCTCTGGACCGATCAGCACGAGCCAGGCGTCGCCGCCCGCGTCGCCTCGCGCGGCAAGCTCCAGACGCCCGTCGACCGAGCCGGCCACGGCGCCGGGCGCCAGCGCCCAGGCGGCCACCTCGCGGCGCAGCGTCTGCCCCCCGCCCTCGAGCACGATCACCAACCGCCCGGATGCGGCGAAACGATAGCTCGCCAGCCAGCTGCCGGCGGCCTGCTCGACCAGCGCGACCGGCTCGTCATTGATCCGCAGGCTGACCTCGCCCACGTCCTGGCGCGCGTTGACCGCCAGGTGCAGGTAGCGATCGAGCGCCTGGTTCTGGAAGAGGTTGAGTTGCAGCGCCGGCGCTTCCTGCTGGTAGAGCACGAGCGAGCTGCGGCCGGGCACCGCGACCAGGGCCGGCAGGTTGAGCGGGCTGACGTAGGTGGCCAGCGGCTCGGTCCCGGCGCGCTCGGCGTCGACCACCACGGCCCACTGTCCGGCCGGCAGCGGCACCTCGATGGCCGCCGCGCCCGGGTTGTGGAAGACCAGCAGGTCGCCCCAGCCGTCGTCGGGGGTCACGTCGTCCAGGCGGTAGCCGATCGCGTTCTGCGGCATGTCCGGCAACGGATGCAGGTGCGCCCGGATCAGGTCGGCCGTGGGCAATCGCAGCTCCGGCCGGGCCAGGCGCAGCGCCACCAGGCCGCGCACGTAGGCCACGACTTCGTCGTGCTCCACGCGGCGCTCCCAGTCGAGCTGGTTGACGTCGTCGCCCTGGTTGTAGCTGTTGCGGATCGCCTCCTCGCTCTGGCCGGGATCGCCCGTGCGCTTGGTGCGCAGGAACTCGCTGCCGGCGTGCAGGAACGGGATGCCCTGCGCGGTCATCACCATGCTCAGGCCGAAGCGGGCCATGCGCTCCAGCGTCGCCTGGCTGTGGCCGGGCGGCGGGTTGGTGGGGTTCCAGCGATGGTCCAGCTTGTCCCACCAGGTGTAGTTGTCGTGGGCGGAGATGTAGTTGATGGTCTCGTCGGGCCCGTCGGTGAAATCGTCGATCGAGCCGGCGATGCCGCGCACCACCGCGGCGCGGGTGTTCACGTTGCCCATCGCGTAGCCGGGATCGGTGCCGTCGGTCGACCCGCGGATGGCGTTGCGGATGTTGTCGTTGAAGCAGCCGAAGCCGAGGCCGCGCTGGTCGCCCTTGCCGGTCAACGGCTGCGTGCCGTACCCGCCCCAGGGCTCGCCGTAGATGATCGCGTGCGGGTTGATGGCCTTGACCGCGGCCGTGATCTCCGCCATCAGTTCGGTGTCGATCAGGCCCATGAGGTCGAAGCGGAAGCCGTCGACCCGATATTCCTGCACCCAGTAGAGGCAGCTCTGCAGGATGAAGCGACGCGCCATGAGCTTCTCGGTCGCCACCTCGTTGCCCACGCCCGAGCCGTTGGCGTAGCTGCCGTCGGCGAGCAGGCGGTAGTAGTACTTCGGCACCATGGCGTCGAACAGCGATCCCTGCGGCCCCACGTTGTGCGTGTGGTTGTAGACCACGTCCATGACGACCTTGATGCCGGCCGCATGGAAGCCCTGGATCATCTGCTTCATCTCGCGGATGCGCACCTTGCCGTCGTCCGCCTCGCTGGCGTAGCTGCCCTCCGGGACGTTGTAGGCGTAGGGGTCGTATCCCCAGTTGCGGCTCTGCGGGTTGTTCTCGTCGACGCTCGTGAAGTCGTACATGGGCAGGATCTGCACCGTGTTGACGCCGAGGTCGAGCAGATGATCGAAGCCGGTCGGGCGGCCCTCGTGGCTGGTGCCGGGCTGCACCACGCCGAGGAACTTGTGACGGTTGACCTCGCTGCCGTTCCAGTTCGGGTCGGCCGTCATGTCGCGGATGTGCAGCTCGTAGATCACGCTCTCGGCGATGTCGAAATCGGGCCAGACGTCATCCTGCCATCCCGGCGGGTCGGTCTCGGCGAGGTCGATGATCTGGCTGCGCTGGCTGTTGCTGCTGAGCGCGACCGAGTAGAGGTCGGGCGTCAGGTAGGTCTGGCCGTAGACCGTCATGTTGTAGAGGTAGTAACGGTCCTTGTGGTTGCCCGGGACGGTGACGCCGCGCACGCCCGGCTGGCCGGCGACCGGGTTCAGCGGATACTCGTCGAAGGTCTCGCCGTCGACCGGGTACGGGCTATCGTAAAGGCGCACCGTCGCCGCGGAGGCTACCGGGCTCCAAAGCTTGAACGTCGTGCCGGCGGGCGTGAAGGTGCAGCCCAGATCATCCCCGGCGTAGGCCCAGGCGGCGTCGTCGAAGTCGTGGCGCACGACGACCTCGTTGCCGCCGACCGCGTCGCGCACGGTGTAGAGCTGCGAGATGACGACCGGCGCGGCCAGGGTGAGCACGACGTGGCGCGGCGTCGTGGCCGTGCGGCTGGTGACGGCGACCTCGGTCTCGCCACGCCAGACGGTGAAGCCCTCGAGCTGGCCGGCGTCCTGGGCCAGGCGCAGGTTGAGCGTCTGAGCGCCGTCGGAGACCGCGGCAAGCAGCCGGATGTCGGGATCGGGCTCGCTGGTGAAGATCTGCGTGAACCCCGAGAGGATCCAGATCTCGGGATGCTGGGCGTAGTCGCCCCAGAACATGTCCGGGCCGGGATCCTTGACGTCGCCGAGGTGGATGATGAAGCCGAGGTCTTCTTGCGGATACGCGATCGGCACTTCCCAGTAGACGCCGTAGTCGGAGGTGCCGGTCCACGGCAACGGGTTCTGCCAGCTGTAGGTCTGGCCGTTGATCTGGAACGAGCCGCCGCTCTCGACCACGGCGCCCCAGCAGTGCAGGCCCCAGCCCGCGTAGCTGTTGTCGAAGCGGTGGTAATGGATGGTCAAGGTGGTGTCGGCCAGGGTGGCGGCCGGGTAGACCGAGCCGGTGGCCACGAGCGCCGCCACGACCATGATGACGAAGCGGGACATGTCAGACCTCCGATGTCCCGGTACCAGCCGGGATGGCGCAGGGACAGCCCGTGGTTGCGGGCTGCCCCTGCCGTCGTCGAGGGCTCGCCGGGCGGCGGCGGTGGCGGTCCGGCGGTCTACAGACCGGCCGGGCAGCCGCCGAAGGGCGCGGTGTAGGTCGCCGGGTCGGTGCCGACTTCGGTCGAGCGGTTACGACCGCCAAAACCGTCGTCGACGCCGCATTCGGCCGGCACGTTCTCGTAGTTGGCACCGTCGGTGATGAACTTGAAGATCACGGTGGTGTTCTGCTCGACGTCGAGCACCACCTCGTAGATCCCGTCGCTGTCGGCGTCGGTCATCTCGGTCGGCGTGCTGGCCCAGCCGTTGAAGGTGCCGCGCACCGACACGCTCGAGAAGTTGCCCTCGAAGCTGTTCATGTCGCAGCGGAGGGTCAACGTGGTGACGGGCTCGGGCGCCTCGATCGTGAACGTGGTCTGACCGGTCACGACGCCCTCGGCGCCCACCGTGAACAAGAGGTTCGGCCCCGGCGGCAGCAGCCAGATGCCGAACTCGGTGCCGTCGTCCTCGATC
>CAZVWL010000099.1:0-10512 GCA_964630845.1 uncultured Fibrobacteraceae bacterium | reverse complement strand
GTGCGCCTCGGCCCGGCGCCGAGTCAGGAGAGCTACCTGAATCAGGACCGCATCCTGGCCGCGGCCCGGCAGACCAACGCCGACGCCGTGCATCCGGGCTACGGCTTCCTCTCGGAGAACGCCACCTTCGCCCGCCGCTGCGCCGAGGCCGGCCTGGTCTTCGTCGGCCCGCCGGCCGACGCCATCGACGCCATGGGCAACAAGAGCCGCGCCAAGGAGATCACGGCCGAGGCGGGCGTGCCCATGCTGCCGGGCTACCACGGGGAGGATCAGAGCGACGGGGTGCTGACCGAGGCGGCCGCCCGCATCGGCTTCCCCCTCTTGATCAAGGCGGCCATGGGCGGCGGCGGCAAGGGCATGCGCGTGGTGGAGCGGCTGGAAGACTTCGCGGCCGCCCTGCAACTGGCCCGCGGCGAGGCCCGCAGCGCATTCGGCGACGACCGCGTGCTCATCGAGCGCTACCTCGCCCGCCCGCGCCACGTCGAGGTGCAGGTCTTCGCCGACAGCCTGGGCAACTGCATCTACCTGGGCGACCGCGATTGCTCCATCCAGCGCCGCCACCAGAATATCATCGAGGAGGCGCCCGCGCCCGGCCTGGCCGACTCCTTGCGGCGCGAGATGGGCGAGGCGGCGGTGCGCGCGGCCCAGGCCATCGGCTACGTGGGCGCCGGCACGATCGAGTACCTGCTCGGCGAGGACGGCGGCTTCTACTTCATGGAGATGAACACCCGCCTGCAGGTCGAGCACCCGGTCACCGAGCTGGTCACCGGCCAGGACCTCGTGAAGTGGCAGCTGCTGGTCGCGGCCGGCGAGCCGCTGCCGCTCACCCAGGACGAGGTGCGCATCCACGGCCACGCGATCGAGGCCCGCATCTACGCCGAGGATCCCGACGACGATTTTAAACCCGCTCCCGGCCGCATCACCTACATGGCCGAGCCGGAGCCGTCGCGCCACGTGCGCATCGACAGCGGCGTGCGCGAGAACGACGTCATCACCAGCCACTACGACCCGATGATCGCCAAGCTCGTGTGCTGGGACGAGCAGCGCCCGCTCGCCGTGCGCCGCATCAACCGCGCGCTCGAGGAGTACCGCATCGTCGGCGTCACCCACAACCTGAACTTCCTGGCCAACGTGCTCGATTCGCGCCCGTTCATCAACGCCGACCTCTCGACCCGCTTCTTGACCGACCACGCCGCCCTCCTGGTCGGCACCAACGGATTGTCGCCGGTGCGTTTCCAGGCCCTGGCCGCGCTCTACCTCATCGAGTGCCAGGCCCGCCGCGCCCGTGATCGCGACGCCCGCACCAGCGACCCCGCGTCGCCCTGGTCGGCGCTGCCGTCCTGGCGCCTGAACAGCCCGGCCCGCAGCACGGTGCGCCTGCTGGACCACGAGGGCCACGAGATCCTGATCGGCGTGGTCATCGAGGGTCCGGGCCGCTACCGCCTCGACGTGGCCGAACGCGAGATCATGGCCACCGCCCGCCTGCAGGGGCGCCGCCTGTTCGCCGAGTTGGACGGGCACTCGCTCAAGTCGACGGTCACCGCCACGCCGACGGCGGTCACCGTGCACTTCCGCCAGCACGTGCACACCTTCGCCTTGCCCGTGCCGGCGCACGCCGCCGAGGACGAGGCCGGCGGCGGCCGCCTCACCGCGCCGATCAACGGCATCGTGGTCGGCGTGCAGTGCCGCGAGGGCGACGAGGTGCAGCGCGGCGCCACCCTCATGGTGATCGAGGCCATGAAGATGCAGTACAGCATCTGCGCGCCCGATGGCGGCACGGTCAAGGAGGTCCTCTACGCCGTGGGGGACCAGGTGCTCGAGGGTCAGCCCCTGCTGGTCCTGGAAGGGAAGGCGTGATGACCCCGCAGACCGGACCCGAGGCGCCCGCCACGAGCCGCCGCACGATCCGCATCGGCAACGCCGGCGGCTACTGGGGCGACGATCCCGGCGCCCTGCGCCGCCAGCTCGAGGGCGGCCCGCTCGACTACGTGACGATCGACTACCTGGCCGAGGTCACGATGTCGATCCTGCAGGCGCAACGCGCCCGCAATCCGGAGCTGGGCTACGCCGGCGACTTCCTCGCCCAGATGCGCGAATGCCTGCCGATCCTCGTCGAGCGCGGCACGACGGTGATCACCAACGCCGGCGGCATCAACCCGCTCGGCCTCGGCCGCAAGATCCACGCGCTGGCCCAGCAGCTGGGTCTGGCGGTCAAGATCGGCGTGGTCGACGGCGACGACATCCTGCCGCGCCTGGACGACCTGATGGCCGGCGGCGATCCCTTGGCCAACATGGAGACCGGCGCCGCGCTCGCCCCGGTGCGCGCCAGCGTGACGGCCGCCAACGTGTACCTCGGCGCCGAGCCGGTGGCGCGGGCGCTGGCGGCCGGCTGCCAGGTGATCGTCACCGGCCGGGTCACCGACACCGGCATCACCCTGGCCCCCATGATGCACGCCTTCGGCTGGGCCGAGGACGACTGGGACCGCCTGGCCGCGGGCATCGTCGCCGGCCACATCATCGAGTGCGGCACCCAGGCCACCGGCGGCAACTTCACCGACTGGCGCACCGTGCCCGACCTCGCCCGCGTCGGCTATCCGATCGTCGAGATCGAGGCCGACGGCACCTTCACCGTCACCAAGCACGCCGGCACCGGCGGTCTGGTGAGCGTCGAGACGGTCAAGGAGCAACTCGTCTACGAGATGGGCGACCCGCGGGCCTACATCTCGCCCGACGTGATCGCCCGTTTCGACACCATCGAGCTGGTGGCCGCCGGCCGCAACCGCGTGCGCGTCAGCGGCGTGCGCGGCGAACCGCGGCCGCCGATGTTCAAGGTCTCGATGGCCTGCGATGACGGCTGGAAAGCCGCCGGCACCGTGCTGCTCTGCGGCCCCGAGGCGCCTGCGAAGGCCGAGGCCGCCGCGCGCATCTTCTGGAAGCGCCTGGGCCACCGGTACGAGGCGACCCACACCTCGGTGGTCGGCACCGGCTCCATCTGGCCGTCCAGCCTCGGCCGCCACGAGCCGCACGAGGTGTTGCTGCGCCTGGCGGTGCGCGACCACGATCGCCGCAAGGTCGAGGACTTCGGCGTCCTGTTGCCCACGCTGATCCTGTCCGGCCCCAGCGGCATGGCCGTCACCGGCGGCCGCCCCAAGCCGTCACCCGTGGTGGCCTACTGGCCGGCCCTCGTGCGCCGCAGCAGCGTGGACGCCCGCGTGGTGGTGATCGACCCCGCCGGCGGCGAGGTTACCCAGACCATCCATTTCCAGGACGCCGTGTCGCCCGCCAGCGCCGCCCTGGCGACGCCCGTGGCCCCCACGCGGCGGCCCCGCGTGCGCACCTGGGCGGGCCGCACCCGCCGGGTCAAGCTGCGTGTCCTGGCCCACGCGCGTTCGGGCGACAAGGGCGACACCTGCAACGTCGGCCTGCTGGCGCGCTCGCCGGAACTCTACGACTGGCTGCGCGAGCATCTGACGGCGACCGTGGTCCGACGTTTCTTCAAGGGGATCGTCAAGGGCAAGGTCGTGCGGCACGAGCTGCACAACCTGCACGCCCTGAACTTCCTGCTCGAGCAGTCGCTCGGCGGCGGCGGCACGGTGTCGTTGATGCTCGACCCGCAGGGCAAGACCCTGGCGCAGGCGTTGCTGGAGATGGAGATGGACGTTCCGGCCAAGCTGCTGCCGCGCGAAAAGCGTTGACGGCGGCGGCGGCCGGACGACAGGATTGCCCGGCGTCAGGCGCCGAACCGTACCGGCCGGCGCCCCGATGGCATCGAGATCCGAACCCGAGGCTCGCGACATGACGCACCCGATCCGGAACACCGCTGGAGGCCTTGCTTGGCGCGCCGTCGTCACGGTGATCGTCGCGGCGGGCGTCCTACTCGCGACCACCCATCCCGCGCTGGCCGCGCCAACGCCGCTATCCGATTTCGACGCCCTCATGGACGCGCTCAAGGGCGGCCACGAGGTGCGCGTCGTGGTCGATTACGGCCGCTGCGAGCTGATCGTCGACAACCAGCGCGAAACCGCGCCCCAGGCGATCGGCGGCATGGTGGTCGATGTGTGGGAGTACTTCGCGGCGGGGTCGATCGGCAACCAGCAGGCCTTCCTGGCGTTCTCGCACGGCAGCCTGATCCAGCACGCGCGTCGCGGCATCGTGATCAACCACGTGAAGTTCCGCGTGATGCAGGACGGCACGGTGACGATCGGCGCCCGCTACCTCGACCCGAACACGCACGAAGAAACGATGTTCCAGAACCTGTTCACCACGATCGCCCGCGGCCAGGAGGGCGCCGCGGCGTTCTTCCGGCTAGATTGACGCGGCGGGCGGCCGTGGCCGCCGTCATCCCGCACCTGCTGGCAACCCGCGCGGCCCTGGCCGCGCCTCCGGAAAGGAACCGACGTGAAGATCAACCGCAGCCCGCAGGACCGGGCCATGGTGCTGCAACTGTCCGGCGACATCATGGGCGGCAGCGACTACGAGCTGTTCACCGGCACGATCAAGGAGCTGGTCGAGCAGGGCCACGTGGACATCGTCCTGGACCTCTCCAAGGTGCGGTACATCAACTCCACCGGCCTGGGCATCCTCGTCAGCGGCCTGACCACGCTCAAGAAGAACGAGGGCCGCATGAAGATCTGCAACCTGAGCACGCGGATCGACCGGCTCTTCTCGGTGACCAGCCTGACCTCGGTCTTCGAGACGCACGAGAGCCTCGACGCGGCGCTGCAATCGTTCGAAGGCTGAGCGCGGATCAGGATCCCGCGTCGAGGCGAACGGTGGCATCGGTCCGCGCGAATCCCAGCAGCTGGATGTTGTCCGCAAGCTGGCGCTGGTGCTTGAGCTCCAGCAGGGTGAGGATCTTCTCGTTCTCGCGGTGGTGGAACCGCACCTGGGGCGGTGCCGGCGGACCGACCACGACACATGAGAAGCCGAGGTGGCTCTCGTCGACGATCAGGCCGATCCAGTGGTCGATCGCGCCGTCGTCGGTCGACAGTTCCAGGTGGCAGATCTGGTGCTCGGGGTGCTGGTAGCGGCGGTGTCGCCGTTGGTTGCGCATCGCGTCCCCCACGTTGTGCCCAGGAGATTGTGGCCGGCTCGAAAACGCCCGCCGAGACCTCGGCGGACCCGCCTGGACCCCGAAGAGAAGCCCCCTGCCTGGTTCCGATATCCTACCTCCTTGTCCCGGTTGGTCCAGCAACAATCTGAAGGGCACAACCAGAATGTCCTTGCGGGTGGGCCGCTGCCCGATTATCATAAAACGAACGTTCGTTTTACTCGCGCCTTTCTCCCGGCGGACCGCCATGCCCGAACCGCACCCCGACACCCGCCAACGCCTGCTCGACCACGCCGAGCAACTCTTCGCCGAGCACGGCTACGACGCCGTCTCGATCCGCGACCTCTGCCAGGCCGCCGGCGTCAACCTCGCGGCCGTCAACTACCACTTCGGCGGCAAGGAAGCGCTCTACGGCGAGGTCATCGAGCGCCTGATGACGGCCAAACGCGACCGCTTCCTCGCCGTGATCGCGTCGCAGCGCCCCGACGCCGAGGGCGACCTCGAGAGCCTGCTCGGAGCCTTCTTCCGGACCCACTTCGAGGACGCGTTGAGCAGCCCCCGCGGCGCGGCGTTCATCAAGCTGCTGGTGCGGGAGATCCACCACGGCGAACCCGAACGCATCGCATCCATCCGCGCCCTGCTCGCCCCGCTGTGGCAGGAACTGGCGCGGTCGCTGCTCGTGGTGGCGCCCTGGCTCGACGCGCGGTCGGCGGCCTGGGTCGTCGGCTCGCTGCACGGTCAGCTCGTGCACTTCACGATGCGCTGGCACGTCGTGCCCGCGGCGCCGGCAACGCCGCGTCCGGCCGGCGAGTTCATGCAGGCCCTCTTCCCCCCGCTGGCCGACGACGTCGACACCTACATCGACGCGGCGGTCGCCCACATCACCCGCTTCTCGGCGGCCGGCATCCGGGCCCTCGCCCCCAGGGCGGGGTCGACCTCGCCGCGAAAGGACCGACCGTGACCACCCGCGAGCCAGGCCGCCAACGCGCCACGTGGCGACCGATCGCCGTACCCATCGCCGCCGCCGCCATGCTCGCGCTGGCCGCGGGCTGCGCGGTCGGGCCCGATTACCGGCGGCCGCAGACCGGCGTGCCGGTGCCCGACGCCTACGTGGCGACCGGCGCCGCGATCGACACGAGCGCGGCGGCGCCGATCGGCCAGGCCTGGTGGATCGGGTTCGGCGACACGACGCTCGACCGCCTCGTGCAGGACGCGATCGCGCGCAACCACGACCTGCAGCGGGTGACCGCCCGCGTGCTGGAGGCGCGCGCGCTGCTGGGCGGCGCCGAGGCCGACCGCTGGCCGCGCCTGGAGATCGGGGGCACGGCGAGCCGTTCACGATCAAGCCTGGCCGCCTTCGGCGGCCGCGGCACGATCGACCGCGAGTTCTACGACGCCAACCTCACGGCCCGCTACGAGGCCGACCTGTGGGGCCGCCTGTCGCGCGCCGAGGAAGCGGCGCGGGCCACGCTGCTGCAGCACGAGCTGAACCGTCGCGTGGTGTTGCAGACGCTCGTGGCCGACGTCGTGCGCACCTGGCTGCAGGTGCGCGAACTGGAGGGCCAGCTCGTCCTGGCCGGGCGCACGGTCGACAGCCATCGCCACACGCTGGCGCTCGTGCAGGAGCGCTACCGTCGCGGCACGGCGCCGGCGCAGGAGCTGCACCTGGCCCGCCAGGCCCTCCTGACCGCCGAGGCCGCCGAGCCGGAGCAGCGGCGGCTGCTGGCCGAGGCGCGCCGGCGGCTCGAGATCCTGACCGGAGCTTACCCGAGCGGCCGCGGCGAGGACGACCTCGCCGTGCTCGACGGCCGGGCCCTGCCCGCGCCGCTGGCGGCGGTGCCGGCCGGCTTGCCGAGCGAGCTGGTGGATCGGCGCCCGGATCTGCTGGCCGCCGAGGCGGCGCTGCACGCGGCCACGGCGAACGTCGGCGCCGCCAAGGCCCGTCTCTTCCCGACGCTGGCGTTGACCGGCAGCGCGGGCACGGTCAGCAACGAACTGTCCGGCTGGTTCCGCCAGGGCACCGACGTCTGGTCGCTGGCCGCGAACCTCACCATGCCGCTCTTGAACCGCGGCGCGACCCGGGCGCAGGTTCGCGCGGCCGAGGCGCGCCTCGCCCAGGCGCTGGCGGGCTACCGGCAGGCGGTGCTGGGCGCGTTCGGCGAGGTCGAGAACGCGCTCGACGCGGGCGCCTACCAGGCGCAACGCGAACGCCTGCTGACCGAGGCGGCGACCGAGGCGCGGCGCGCGCGGGACCTCGCGCGGCAGCGCTACGACGCCGGCCTCGACAACCTGCTGGTGACGCTGGAGGCGGAGCGGCGGCTCCTGAACGCGACGAGTTCGCTGCTGAGCACGCGGCGCGCGCACCGCACGGCGCGCGTCAACCTGATCCTCGCGCTGGGCGGACCCTGGGACGCCGCCCCGGTCGACAGCTCCGAAGGAGACACCGAATGAGCTCCGAGTTCCGCCGCCGCCGCTTGGTGGCTTCAAGCATCGTGGTCGGCGCCCTGATCATCATGGTCGTGCTGATCGGCCTGCGCCCGCGCGCGCAGCGCGTGCGGCCGCCGGCGATGGCGCCGCTGGTGACGGTGGCCGTCGTGGAAGCGGGTGCCCCGCCGGTGACGATCAAGGCCTGGGGCACGGTGCGGCCTCGGCACGCCGTCACGCTGGTGCCGCAGGTCTCCGGTCGCGTGGTGGCCGTGTCGCCGCGGCTGCGCGCGGGTGGGTTCACGGCGCCCGGCGACGTGCTGGTCGAGATCGAACCGGCCGACTTCGCGCTGGCCGTGCGGCAGGCCCGCAGCCAGGTGGCGCAGGCCGAGGTCGCGCACGCGCTCGCGCGCGAGGAGGCCGCCACGGCGCGGCTCGAGTGGGAACGCGCCCGCCGCGACGGGTTGGTCGGCGGCGCCGACGGGGAGTCGCCGGCGCCCGGCTCGCTGGTCCTGCGGGAGCCGCAGCTGCGGCAGGCCGAGGCGCAGCTCGACGCCGCGCGCGCGGCGCTCGACCGCGCCGAGCTGGACCTCGCCCGTTGCCGGGTGAGCCTGCCCTTCGCGGGGCGCGTCGTGGTGGCGACGGCGTCCGTCGGCCAGCACGTGCGGGTGGGCGAGGCGCTGGCCACGCTCGACGACGTGGCCGCCGCCGAGGTCACCGTCATGGTGCCCGATCGCGACCTGGCCTGGATCCCGCTGCCGCGCGACGAGCAGGCCGAAAGCACGGCCGTGACGGCGGTCGTGCGCGCGGTGTTCGCCGGCGGCGAGCACACCTGGTCGGCCCGAGTGCGGCACCTCGGCGGCGCCGTGGACCCGTCGAGCCGGCAGGTTCCGGTCGTGGTCGAGGTGGCCGATCCCTACGGCGGGCAGGACGGAAGGCCGCCGCTGATCAACGGCATGTTCGTCGGCGTGGAGTTCAGGCGGCCGGCGCCGGCCGGCGCGGTGTCGATCGCGCGGCAGGCGTTGCGCCCGGGCGACCAGGTCTGGCTGCTGGACGGCGAGGACCGGCTACGCATACGGCCGGTCACCGTGGCCCGCGCCGACCTCGAGACGGTCCTGATCACCGGCGGGCTCGATCCGGGCGATCGCGTCGTGACCAGCAACCTGCAGGCCGTGGCCGAGGGCATGACGCTGCGCGTGGCGTCCGACCTGGAAGGGGTGCGCCCGTGACCGCGTTGTTGACCTGGTTCTCCGAGAACCACGTGGCCGCCAACCTGCTGATGTTCGTGATCCTGGTGGGCGGCGTGGTGTCCACCGTGACCATCGTGCAGGAGGTCTTCCCGGAGACCGAGCTGGACATCGTCACCGCGTCGGTCGTCTTCCTCGGCGGCACGCCCGGCGAGGTCGAGCAGAGCATCTGCATCAAGATCGAGGAGCAGGTGCAGGGCGTCGATGGCATCAAGAAGGTCACGAGCAAGGCCAGCGAGGGCGTCGGCGTCGTGATCATCGAGCTGCAGCTGGGCGTCGACAAGCAGAAGGCCTACGACGACATCAAGAGCGAGATCGACCGGATCATCACCTTCCCCGAGAACACCGAGCGGCCGCAGGTCACGCTGGTGGACGTACGCCGTCCGGTGCTGGACGTGATCATCTACGGCGACACCGACGAGCGTTCGCTCAAGGTGCTGGCCGACCGCGTGCGCGACGAGCTGATGACCAACGCGGGCATCACCTACGCCGAGGTCGCGGGCACGCGGCCGTACGAGATCTCGATCGAGGTCAGCGAGCAGGCGTTGCGCGCGCATGGCCTGAGCCTGGCGCAGGTGGCGCAGGCGGTGCGGCTGAACAGCCTCGACCTGCCGGGCGGCAGCGTGAGGACCGCCGGCGGCGAGATCCTGCTGCGCACCAAGGGGCAACGCTACACCGGCGAGGAGTTCGCGCGCCTGGTCGTGGTCGGCAAACCCGACGGCACGCTGGTCAGCCTCGACGAGCTGGCCACGGTGCGGGACAGCTTCGAGGACATCGACATGCGCACGCGCATGGACGGCCGGCCGGCGGCGATCGTCTCGGTCTATCGGTCGGGTAACGAGAACGTGCTGGCGGTCGCCGGCGCGGTCAGGAGCTACCTCGCCGAGCAGGACCGGGTGCTGCCCGAGGGCGTGGCCGCCACGGTCTGGCGCGACCGCTCGACCATCTATCGCGACCGCATGAACCTGCTCTTGAAGAACGGCCTGGCGGGCCTCGGCCTGGTGTTCCTCGTGCTGGCGCTCACCATGCAGCTGCGCCTGGCGCTGTGGGTCGCCCTCGGCATCTTCATCAGCTTCCTGGGCGGCTTCTGGGTGCTGCCATGGTTCGGCGTCACCCTGAACATGATCTCGCTCTTCGCGTTCATCCTGTCGCTGGGCATCGTGGTCGACGACGCGATCGTCGTCGGCGAGAGCGTGTACGCCCGGCGTGAGCGCGGCGAAGGAGCGCAGCTGGCCGCCACGCGCGGCGTGATCGAGGTGGGCGGGCCGGTCGTCTTCGCCGTCCTGACCACGGTGGTCGCGTTCGCGCCGCTGATCGGGGTCGAGGGCATGATGGGGCGTTTCATGGCGCCGGCGGCGATCGTGGTGATCGCCGTGCTGACGTTCTCGCTGATCGAGTCGTTGCTCGTGCTGCCGGCCCACCTGACCACGGTCGGCAACGTGCGCCGGCACGGCGAGGCGCTGCCCGAAGAACTGCGGCGCGCCGGAGGTCTCGGCGCGCGTGCGCAGCGCTTTAAGCACCGGGTGAGCGAACGCCTCGAGTGGTTCGTGCAGACGGTCTACCGCCGCCACCTGCGCTGGGCGCTCGACCATCGCGCCCTGGTCATGGCGATCGCCACGGCGGTCATGCTGATCACGCTCGGCTTCGTGGGTGGCGGTCACCTGAAGTTCGTGTTCATGCCGCGCATCGAGGCCGACAACGTCAACGCCACCCTCACCTTGCCCCAGGGGGCCACGCTCGACGACGCGCTCGCGGCGGTGCACCGGCTCGAGGGCGCCCTCGAAGAGGTTC
>CAZVWL010000098.1:0-10765 GCA_964630845.1 uncultured Fibrobacteraceae bacterium | reverse complement strand
CCGGCGAGCCAGGGCCAGAAATCCAGCAGGGCGCGACGGTCCATCACGAACAGGATCGCCACGGCGCCCAGGCCGCCGGCCACCAGCACGGCAACCGTCCAGCGCCAGAGCAGGTGCCAGCCCTCGGGACCGGGCTTTTCCGGCGCCTGCCGGCGCGCTTCCTGCTCCGCGCTCGGACGCAGGGCGACCGGCATCCAGGCGAACGCGACGAAGATCGAGGCGAGCATCGCGAAGGCCACGCTGACGGCCAGCGGCACGTAGGTGAGCGCCAGGCGGCCGGTCATGTACACGAAGCTGAGGAACGCCACCACCGTGGTCAGCGTGGTGCAGATGATCGGGAAGGCCACCTCGCGCGTGCCGCGCACGAGCGCGTCGCGGGCGTTCTCGCGCCGCCGCTCGGCGACGTGCCGGTGCACCGAATCCAGCACCAGGATGCTGTTGTCCAGCAACATGCCGAAGCAGATGGTCAACCCGCTGATGGTGATGAAATTCACCGAGACGCCGAAGAAGTAGAACAACGACAGGCAGATCACCAGCGCGAACAGGATGCTGCCGATGACGATCCCCACCAGGCGCACCCGGCGCAGCGCGATCGCCAGCAGCAAGAACAGCAGGGCGAGGATCACGATCGAGCGCCCCACCAGCTCCGTGAGCTTTTCGCGCAGCTTTTCGCCCTCGTCCTGGTCGACCATCATCGTGACGGCGAACGGCATGTCCGCTTCGATGCCCGGGATCGCCGCGCGCAGCCGGTTGCTGACGGCGACCGAGTTCTCGCCGCTGCGCTTGGTGATGCGCAGGGTGATCACGTTCTGCCCGTTGGTGCGCCGGTAGTAGTTGACGTCCTCGAAGCTGCGTTCGATCACGGCGACGTGCGACAGCAGCACCGGCTGGCCGCCGCGCGAGGCCAGCACCGTGTTCTCGAGCAACGAGACCGTCACCGAGTCCTTCACGGCGACCGTCAGCTGCCGGCCTTGCCGGCGCACGGCCCCGGCGGGCACGACCACGTCGCGGTCGTTGATGCGGTTGAAGATGCCGTCCGCGGTCAGGCCGTAGCGTTCCATCGCCTCGAGGTCGAGGTTGATGCGCAGCAGGGGCAAGGCGCCGCCTTGAAGCTGCGCGTCGGCCACGCCCTGCAGCGCCAGGAACCGCGGTCGCAACCAGTTCTCGGCCTGTTCGCGCAGCTCGTTGGCCGACAGCGGCGAAATCAGGTGCACGGTGAAGAAATCGCGCGCCTGCATCTCCTCGGGCACCTCCGGCACCACGATCGGCTGGCTGGCCTGCGCCGGCAGATTGCGCCGCACGTTGCCGAGGTACTCGTTCAGCTCGAGGCGCGCGAACTTGATGTCGATGTCCCGCTGGTAGCTGATCTCCACCTGGGACTGACCGTGCCGGCTCGACGAGGCGATCGACTCGACGCCCCGGCAACGCGCGGCCGCTTCCTCCACCGGCAGCGTGATGGAGCGCTGGATCGCCGAGGGGCTGGCTCCCAGCCAGGTCGTGTAGACCGTGAGCTTGGGCAGCTCGGTCTCGGGCATCGCCTCGACGTTCAGGCGCGGCAGCGCGTACAGCCCGCAGACCATCAGGGCCGCGAACATCATCCAGGTGGCGACGGGGTGATCGACGAAGAAGCGGATCATCGCCAGGGTACCCGCAGCGGCGGCGTGCGCGAGGCGCGCCGTTCGCGCCAGCCATGCGCCAGCTCGTACACGCAGGGCGTCAGGTAAAGGGTCAGCATCGTGGCCATGCTCAGGCCGCCGATGATCGTGATCGCCAGCGGCCGCTGGATCTGCTCGCCGGTGCCCAGGCCGATGCCCATCGGCACCATGGCCAGCACGGTGGTGATCGTGGTCATCAGGATGGGGCGGAACCGCAGCTGCCCGGCCTCGAGCACGGCGGCCCTGACCGACAGCCCCTCCTCGGCGCGCAATCGGCGGATGGTGGCCACCTTGACGATGGCGTCGTTGACGGCGATGCCGAGCAAGGCGATCAGGCCGATCAAGGAGATGATGTTCAGCGTCTGGCCCGTCGCCAGCAAGGTGACCGCCGCGCCCATGACGCCGATCGGCAGCACGACCGCGATGATCAGCGGGTCGAGGAAGCTCTCGAATTGCGCAGCCAGGATCATGTAGACCAGGAGCGCCGAGAGCATCAGCGCCCAGGCGAGGTCGCGGAAGCTGCTGCGGATCTCCTCTTCCTCGCCGCCGGTCACGAACACCAGGCCGGCGGGCTTCTCGACCGCGGCGAGGATCGGCTCCACCTCGCGCCACACCTCGTCCACGCCCCGGCCCACCACATCGCCCGAGACGGTGATCTGGCGGCGCTGGTTCAGGCGCACGACCTCGCGCACGGGCTGCTCGACCTCCTGCATGACGAACGTGCCGAGGGTGGCCGTCTTGCCGCCCGGCAGGTTCACCGGCGAGGCGAGCACGAGGTCGAGGTCCTGCCGCTGTTCGCGGGGCAGGCGCACGGCGATGTCGATCCGTCGGTCGATCTCGTTGTACTGCGTGGCCACCGTGCCCTGGATGCGGCTGCGCAGCTCGGCGGCCACGAACTCGGGCTCGATGCCGTAACGCAGCGCGGTTTCGCGGTCCAGACCCAGGCGGAGGGTCGGGTTGCCCAGGATGCGATCCATCTGGAGGTCGGTCAGGCCCTCCACGCGGCCGAGGTTCACCAGCAGTTGCTCGGCCACCCGCCGCGCATCCTCGGGATCCTCCGCGACGATGCCCAGGCTGAACGGCGCCTCGCCGCTGGCGAGGATCTCGCCGAGGCCGAGGCCCTCGTCCTGGAAGGTCCAGACGCTGCCCGCCAGTTGCGCCAACCGAACCTGCAGCGCGTCCTTGATCTCCTGCATGTCGCGCTGACCGTGCCGCGAAGGCTGCAGGATGACCCGGATCCGCGCCACGTTGGGCGCCGTGTAGTCACGCAGGCTGGCGAGGGTCTTTTCGGTCTGACCGACCTGAGTGTAGACGGTGGCCACGTGGGGTCGCGTCGCCAGGAACGCGGCGAGCCGGGCGGCCACCTCGCCCGTGCCCTCGACCGGCGTGCCGGCCGGCAGCTCGAGGTGCAGCGAGAAGTCGCCCTGGTTGCGGTCGGGCAGGAACGTGCGGCGCAAGTCGCTGCCCAGCCAGGCGGTCAGGCCGAGCGCCAGCAGCACCGCGAGCAGGAAGATGGGCTTGTGGTCCAGGACCCAGGGCAGCCGCCGGTGATAAGCGGCCTGCCAGCGGTTGATCACCGCCAGGCCGGGGCGGAAGATCCAGCTGGGCTTGTCGCTCGGCCTCAGGACGTAAGCCGAGATCATCGGCTGCAGGATGAGCGCCGCGAGGATCGAGACCAACAGCGCGAAGGTCACCGTCAACGCCTGGTCGCGGAAGAACTCGCCGGCGATGCCCGGCACGTAGATCACCGGGAAGAACACGGCGACCGTGGTCAAGGTGGCCGCGATCACGGGCGAGGCGACCTCGCGGGTCGCGTGGGCGCAGACCTCGGCGATCGTGGCGCCGTCCTTGGACCCCTTCACGTTGCGCAGGTGCCGGTTGATGTTCTCCAGCACGACGATCGCGTTGTCCACGAGCATGCCCGCGGCGAGCGACAAGCCGCCGAGCGACATCAGGTTGAGGTTCACCTTGCCGAAGTCCAGCAGCGCGAACGTGGTCATGATCGAGACGGGGATCGCCAGGCCGACCACCAGCGGGCTGCGCCAGTCGGCCAGGAACACGAAGAGGACCACGAAGGCGAGCAGCGCGCCCAGCAGCAGCGATTCCTGCAGACTCTCGACGGACTCGGTGACGTAGTCGGCGTCGCGGTAGACGTAGGTGGCCGCAAAATCGGGATAGCTGTCGGACAGCACGCCGAGCACCTTGTCGACCTCGGTCGTGGTCGTGATCGTGTTCTTGCCCACCTCCTTGAAGAGGTGCAGCGCGACCACCTCCCGGCCACCGAGGTAGGTGAGCCCTTCCGGCTCCTTGACCCCGTCGATCACGGTGGCCACGTCGCCGATCGTGAGCTTGCGGCCGGCCATGGGGATCTCGGTGCGGCGGATCTCGTCGAGGTTCTCGAACTCGCCCAGGATGCGCAGCGGCAGATAGAGCGGGCCCTTGCGGATGCGTCCGCCGGGGAAGTTCACGTTGGCGATGCGCAGGGCGGTGGCGAGGTCGGCCACGGTCAGGCCGTACAGGCGCAGGCTCTCGAAGTCGGGTTCGATGCGGATCTCGCGCTCGGCGCCGCCGATCACCTCCGCCTGGCTCACCCCGCTGATCTGCTCCAGCGCGGGCTTGACGACCTCGCGCGCAAAATCGGTCATCTCGCGCAGCGGCGCCTCGCCTTCGAGCACGAGGATGGCGATGGGGCGAGCGGTAGGATCCCAGCGCAGGATCAGGGGCCGGTCGGCCGCCGCCGGGAAGTCCTGGCGGTAGGCGACCTGGTCGATGGCCTCGCGCAGGTGCAGGTTCGCGAAGTCCATGTCGGTGCCCCAGTCGTACTGCACCGTGATCGTCGAGACGCCCTCGCGCGTGCGGGACACCACGCGGCGCACGCCTTCCTGGCCGGCGACGACCTCCTCGAGGGGCTGGGTGACCAGGCGCACCAGGTCGCCGGCCGGGGTGTCGGCGTAGCTGGTGATCACCGTCAGGTTGGGGTAGTTGATGGCCGGCAACAGGTCGAGCGCCAGGCGGTTCTTGCCCTGCCAGCCCAGGATCACCAGTCCCGTGAACACCATCAGGACCGCGACCGGCCGCCGGACCGCCTGCAGGATCATCGGCCGGCCTTCTGATCGGCGCGCGCGAACTCCCAGCGCCGGTCGGGTTCGGCCTGGCCGCGCACCTCGATCAGCGATTCATGGGCCAGCGTGAGGTGGTCGCTGACGATGACCTCGTCGCCAGGCGCCAGGCTGCCGCCCGAGTGCACCTGCGTGATCTCCACCCAGTGGTCGTTCTGCAGGCCGGTGGTCACGTAGAGCCACTGGGCACGGGTGTCCTGGCGCTTGAAGACCAGCGGCCGGTCGTCGCGGATCAGCACGGCGGCCTTCGGCACCATCAGGCGCTCGGGATGCACGAACCCGGCGATCTCGGCGCGGCAGAACATGCCCGGTCGCAAGCGCCCGCCGGGATTCTCGAAGCGGATGATGACCTCGCAGGTGCGGCTCTGCGCATCGAGGCTGGCGGCGATCACGTCGACCTGCGCGAGCACGGTGTCGCGCACGGCGGGCACCGCCACGCGCGCCGGCCGGCCCACGACGAGGTCGGCCAGGTTGGCCTCCAGCACGTTGACCGCGGCCTCGAGGCGCTCGTTGTCGTAGATGAGACAGATGGTCTGGCCGGACATGATGTTGGCGCCGACCACGGCCTGCACGCCCTGCACGACGCCGCTGAACGGGGCCCTGATCTCCGTGTACTCCAGGTTCAGCCGCGCGCGTTCTTCGGCCAGCCGGGCGTCGGCCAGGCCGGTGCGCTGCTGGAAGACCTCCTGCCGGAACGCCCCGCCCGCCAGCGCTTCCAGCTCCAGCTCGAGCACGCGCGCGCGGTGTTCGGATTCGCCGATGCGGCCGCGGTCGCGCTGGCGATCCAGGTCGCGCCGCTGCTCCTCGAAGGTCCGCAGCGCGTCGAGGTCGACCGCGAAGGTGTCCTGCTCGGCCGCCACCTGGCTCAGCGCCCGCAGCTGCTCGAAGCGGCTCTTTTCGAGGTCGAGCCGGTACTCGCGCCCGTCCAGCCGCGCGAGCACCTGGCCCTGCCGCACCTGATCGCCGTCGCGCACCAGCACCTCGACGAGCTGGCCGCCGATCTTCGCCTTCACCTCGAGCACCTGGCGGGTGCGCAGCTGGCCGTCGGCGAACACGCTCTGCACGAGGTCGCCGCGGATCACCCGGCCCGTCATCACGCGGATCGCGCGCTCCTCGCGGGCGGATTCGCCCTCGCCCTCGCCCGCGCCCGCGTTCTCCGTCTGCGCCTCGCTTGCCGCAGCAGCCTGGGCGGCCGTCGTGTCGGCCGCCTGCCCGTCACCGCCGCCGCCGCCGCCGAGGCAGCCAGAGAGCAGCAGGACCAGCAGGCACAGCACGCTGGCGATCAGCGCGGCCGGCAACATCGCGCGACGGCGCGTACCCGGGGTCATGATCATCGATTCACCTCGATGGCGGGTGGTGGCATCCCCGACGGGGCAAGGTACCAGAATGCGCGCCGGTTGTCACCAGCGCGCGTGATAACAGATGACCTCCAGCGCGGGCGCGTCCGCATCGGTCGCGGCGACCCCCTGCTGGCTGAGCCAGGCGTCGAGGCCGCCCGCGACCACGACCACCCGCCCGTCATCGAGGATGAACAGACCGTCGCGCGTCGCGTCGCCCGGGGCCTGCAGGGCGAGCTGGTGCGTGAAACGGCCCGACGCGTCGAACACGTCGAGCAGCGCGAACACCCCTTCGGCGGGCTTCTGATGCGGCGACATGATCCAGACCTCGCCGCCGGGCCGGGCCCAGAGCCCGTTGATCGCCGGCTCGGTCTCCTCGATGCTCACGCCCTGCAAGGGCACGCCGTAGTTGGCGCCGATCGCCTGGTGCACCTTGGTGGCGATCTCGCGCTCCGTCGCCGTCCGCCTGGCGAGCGACAACGGGCGCGAGAACGCCCGCAGCTCGGCGCCGTCGGGCCCCAGCACGCGCACCAGGTAGCGGTTGCGCTCCGGGGCGATGACCACGTTGCCCGCGGCGTCGATGTCCATGCGGCCCATCCAGACGAAGTCCATGCTCGCCTCGTCGAGGCGGAAGTCCGCGAAGTTCACCGCGTACGGCTTCTCCAGGTAGACCTGCTGTTCCATGCCGTCCGCGTCGCAACGCGATAGGAAGAAGGTCTGCTGCATCTGCGGGCCGCCGCTCTGGTTCATGCGGATGCCGGCCAGCAGGATGCCGTCCGGCGCGGTGCGTCCGGCGACCATGACGCTGAACGTGGCGGCCGTGCCCTGGGATTGGTACTGGGCCTGGCCGCCGGGCGTGCCGTCCGGGTTCAGGTAGACCAGGCGCCCCGGAAAACTCTGCGCCAGGCAAAGACGCCCGTCCGGCAAGTGGAACGCGTCCGCCGGATTGCGCACCTCGCCCGGCCCCTCGCCGCTGCGCCCGAGCGATCGCTGCCAGCGACCGTCCCGGTCGTAGACCTGGACCTGGGCCAGCTGGCTGTCCAGCACGAGCAGCGTGCCGTCGGGCCCCGAGAGCACGCGGCCGACGTTGCCGAAGAAGACCTCGTCGCCCTCGCCGCCCGCGCGCCAGGCCTCGGTCAGGACGACCGTGCGCACGCCGCCGGGAGCGGAGGCGGGGTTCTCGACGACGGCCGCCGCGGCGGCCGTCGACAGGTTGATCAGGACGATGGCGAGGCAAGGGGCGAACTTGCGCATGACGGCGAACTCCTTCACGACTTGATCCGGTAGCAGATGAGCTGCATGGGCTCGGCTTCCTCATCGGACTGGCCGGCGCCCATGACCGCCATCACGGCATCCCAGAAGCCGGTGATCATGATCGCGTAGCCATGCTCCGTCACGATCAGCATGTCCGTGCCGGAGCGGCCGGGGATGTGCGCCTCGACCTGCCGCACGTAGGTGCCGTTGCCGTCGAAGACGTCCCAGGCCGCGAACGCGCCGGCCGGCGGCTCGAACATGCCGCGGCTGGTCATCACCCACACCGAGCCGTCCGGCATGCAGCGCAGGCCCCAGATGTCCTGCTCGTTCTTGGCCACCTCGCGTGCGGTGCCGGGCGGCAGCTGGCGGGCCTGCGCCTCCATGATGCCTTCGTAGCGGGCGAGCATGGCCTGGCTGCGCGGCATGGTCTGGTACTGCCGGCCAAACACACGTTCGAGCGTGCCGTCGGGGCTGTAGACGTTGATCCGGTAACCCTCGCGCGGCTCGGCGATGAGCACGCGGCCGGCATGGTCCACGCCCAGGCGCCACCAGACATAGTCGTTCTCCTGCTCGCTGAGCTTGAAGCCGGCGTTGAAGTTCCAGAGCACGTCCTTGGCGTGGTACTCGTGGCGCAGCGTGCCGTCACGCAGGTAGCCGCGCACGAAATGGTGCCGGTTCATGGTCATCTCGGCCTGGTTGAATGCAATCTCGATGCCCGCGACCACGAGGTTGTCGCCGCCCGACTGGGCCGCGATGAGCGCGGCGAAGCCGCCGCCGGCGGGATCGCCGATGCGGATGTCGCCGGCCGGGGTGCCGTCGAGCTTCAGACCGACGAGCTTGCCGGGGAAGGTCTGCGTGACGCCGATCGCGTCGCCGCCGGGCAAAAAGGCGATCTGTTGGGCGTTCTCGAACTCGCCGGGGCCGGATCCCTGGCGGCCGAGCGTGCGCTGCAGACGGCCGTCGGGCCCGAAGACCAGGACCTGCATGAGCTGGGCGTCGAGCACGTAGAGGTTGCCGCTGGCGTCGGTCAGCACGCTGGAGACGATGCCGAGCAGCACCTCGTCATCGTCCTCGCCGCCGCGACGCCAGATTTCCTCGAGCGCGAGCTTCTTGACGCCGTCGCGCGGGGTGGCGCCGTTGATCAGCTCCGGCGCTCCGGTCGCCGCTTGTTTCTGGGCCGTCGCGGGAGCCGTCGCCAGCATCGCGACCGCGATCAAGACGAGGCAGAACGGCAGGGCGGGACGGAACATGGTCGATACTCTCCTTGTTGCGGGCACGTCGATCTTGCAACCGGACACGTGAAACACTACCCGCCGCGCGCCGTCGTTATTCGCTCGCCGGCGTGGACCGGTTCTTTACGCATCATCGGCGCTCTTGTTTCAGCGTCCAGAGCAAGGCGCGCGTCCAGGCCTGGGTGAGGTCGAGGCCTCCCTGGACGGCCTGAGCGGGGTTCAGCGTGAGGCCGGCCGACCGCAGGGCGCGTCGCAGCGCGCGCGCTTGATCGCCGCGGCCCTGCTCCTCGGGAAACCAGAGCCAGCCTGCGGCCAGCCCGGGGTCGACGCCGGCCACGCGGACCGCCATCTCGGACGCCCCCTCGTCGGGATACGGCCGGAAGTTCATGCCGGTCAGCATGAGGATGCCCGCGAGGTCGGGTCGGCCCGTGGCGGCCAGCTCGATGACCGTGGCGGCGTGCAGGTCGGTGCCGGCGAGGTAGAACGGGCCGGCGTCGACCAGGTCCACCAGCCAGTCGAGCAGCCGCGCGATCAGCTCCGGGCCGGCGGTCGCGGGCAGCAGTTCGCCGAGATGCGGCACCGCGACCAGCACGGGCTCGTGATCGGCGCCGTGCTCGGCCAGGAAGCGCGGCACCAGGTTGACCACGCGCTGCTCGCCGCCGGTGGCTACCGCGAGCACGACCAGCGTGCGTTGCGTTCGGCCGGGGCGCCAATCCTCGGGCAAAAAGAGGCTGCAGCGAAGCTCGGGGCGACCTTCTTCGGCGTTCATCACCGCCAGGTAAGGCGCGCCGGCCACCAGGGTCGTGCCGAACGACGCGAGGTGGTCGAGCATCGTTTCCAGCTCATCGACCGTCGTGCCGATCGGGCCGGGGTTGTCCAGCGGGTGACGCGTCTGCAGCGCTTGCTCGATCGCGTCCAGCCGGTGCCGCAACGAGGGCCGCTCGGCGCCCGGCGCGGCCGCGATGCGCGCGGCGGTTTCGGCCTCCCAGCTTGCCGGCAACAGGAGCAAGTCGGCGTCCCAGACGCCCACGGCGTCGGTGGCGGGATCGTGCCAGCTGAGCCCCAGGCGGACCGGGCCGCGGTCCACACCCGCCAGCGAAAGCGTCTGCGGGCGTTGACGTCGGCCCGGCGGTCCGTCAACGGTCCACGACGCGCGCTTCGCGACGCGTTGCGCACGATCACGCAGCACCAGCTCGATCGCGGCCGGTCGGGCATCGGTCGCGACGACCACCAGCGGATCGAAGGTCAGCGTGTCGTCGCGAACGACCAGGTCCGACAACCGACCCCGCACCGCCGGGCCCTCGGCCGCCGGCCACTGCCAGCGGATCGGCACGCCGCGCCGCCAGCGCCGGTCGGCGCGGCCGGCGGCGGGGTCGTCCAGCCAGGCAAGGCGGACAGCCGGCGCCGCGCCGGCGCCGCGCACGTAGGCGAGGTTCAGGCCGAGCGTGGTGTCGACCAGCGGATGCAAGCTGCCGGCGAGGGTCCAGGGCACCGAGAAGACGATCAGCAGCGTGGCGCCGTCTTGGTCGGGGATCAGCTTGGGCGTCAGCTCGGCGATGCGTTGCCAGCGCTGGCCGAGGCGCACGGCGCCGACCGGCGCGCCGTCGGCCTGGCCGACGGCGACCTCGACGAAGTGCCGGCCCTCGGCGGGCTGGTCGACCTCGGGCAGGTGCACAGACACGAACACGCCGCTGCCGCCGCGCCAGGGCGGGTGCGGCGTCATGCCGTGGCCTTCGACCGTCAGCTCGACCTCCAGGGCGTGCTGGCCGGCTCGCAGCCGGAACGAGGCGCTCGGAGTGTCGTCGGCGGGTTGTCGGGGGTTCATGACGATCGGCGCCGACCATTGGCCGATGACGAGGCTGGTCGACTTCGCCGCCGCCTCCGCCGCCAACGTTTGCCGCCAGCGGGCACGGTGATCCTGGTAGCGCGGATGCCGGCGCAGGTCGCCGAGGTTGCTGTCCTGGTCGGCGTGGCGGAAGTCGTCGAAGCCGAGGGCGACGGCCCGGTCGAAGGCGTCGACGGCGGCGTCGGGCCGGCCGTGCGACTGCTCGAGGCCGGCGAGGTTGTACCACAGGCCCTGGTTGTCCGGGAGGGAGGCGCTCAACGCGCGGGCGGTCGTCAGCGCGGAGTCCAGTTGACCGGACTGCAGCTCGTCCTGCAAGCGGCGG
>CAZVWL010000097.1:0-10818 GCA_964630845.1 uncultured Fibrobacteraceae bacterium | reverse complement strand
CAAGTGATATGGAACGGCTAGTCAAGCGTTGATTAGTGCGCTCCTTCGGGCCCCGGCGAAAGCCGGGGCTCTTCTTGCTCTTAGTTGTTGGGAGCAGGGACGCCAACGACGGTTGATCAGACTGATATCCGCGGGTTGGTTACCGCACACAATTCTGTCCGTCTCGGGGTGACCTCCGTCTAGGGCCGCGGGTCCAGCTCATGGCCTGCCGCATACTTGAAACGAGGGTTCCCCTGACCGGTCCCTGCTCCACTCACTTTCTAGTTGTGCTTCGCGGCGGCGACCGACATCGCCGCCCACACGAATCCACTCAATTCACGAGCCACCGCGACAGCGACCTTGTTCCGATGCTTCGTCTTCTCCAGGTGATGGAAGCGCTTGCCGAGTCGATGCTGAGCTTTCACGGCGATCGCGACCACCTGGGGATCCTGACCCATCCGGCGACGATCGAGGATCAAGGTCGAGCCGACCCTGTACTGGTAGTGCCAGGCTGCTTCCACGAGGATCCGCCTCAGGAATGTGTTGCCTGCCTTGGTGATCGAGCCACGCCGCTGCTTCTCGCCGCTGGAATTCTCCTTCGACACCAGCCCCGTGTAGCCCATCAATTGGTCCGGATGGCTGAAGCGGCGGATGTCCCCGATCTCCGTCACCAACGTCATCGCTGTCAGGGTCTTGATACCACGGAAACACTGCAGCGCTTCGACGGTCGCCCGCCAGGGCTCCCGACGCGACCACTGCTCGATCTCGGCGTCGAGTGATCGTTGCTGAGACTCGAGGTACTCCAGGTGGTCGAGGTCGTAGGCCAGGACGGTCTGCAACGCGCCCTTCATCTCGCGGCGTAGCGCGGCCAACCACGCGCGGTGCTTTACCGTCCAGTTGCTCTTGGTCCCGGTGAAGCGATGCCCGTGTGTCGCCAGCACGCGGACGATCCGATGCTTGCTGCGAACGATCTGGCGCTGCAACGACAGGCGACACCGCACCAGTTGGCGGACGGCTTCCTGCTCCTCGTCGGGCACGGTCACCGCCCGCAGATGGCCACTGCGATACATGCGAGCCAGCCGCACGGCATCCAGGCGATCGGTCTTGCGATGATCGCCCGGACAGCGGGGGATCAGGCTCGGGGCAATCACCTCGCATTGAAACCCATCGTGGTCTAGGGCTCTCTGCAAAACGTAGCCCGCCCCCGAGGCCTCGTAGCACGCCCGCGGAGTGCCCTGCTTGGTCAAGCGGCGAAAGAGCCGGCGAACAGCGTTGAGGTCCCCCGGCAACCGGACGATCTCCGGAATGTCCTTGTCTCCAAAGAGGATCGCTGCGGTGATGGATTCCTGGTGAACATCCATACCCACCCAAACGGTCCCTGTGCTATCGTGTGTCATGGCTGGGTCCTTTCGTGATGGGAGCCTCGGTTCCCTTGTGTCCCTGGTCTCTGCGGACCAACACACGATACCCGAGGGGCCCAGCCGTTCCATTATGTCTAGTTAGCTTCCTCGTGAAGCTCCCGGACCCCGCGCTTCAGGGCGCGGGGTCCTTTCTTCGCCTTACGGACGACTCACCTAATCCTAACAGAGGCGTAACGAGGCCTTGATGCAGCCCGGATAGGTTGTACGGGCCCGAATCCTCATGTCCGGAGGGACCGATCGATGCGACCGCTGATGACCATCTCGTTGCTGCTCGTCCTCGTGGCGGCGGCGACCGGGCAGACCGCCGAGGATCTGACCGGCAAGGTCGACCAGACCATCACGACCGAGCAGGGCACGCAAGCCCTGAAGGACGACTGGGCCGGCGAGAAGGCCGACCTCGAGCATCGTTACCGCGTGGCCAAGGGCAACGTCGAGTGGCTGCAGGATCGCCTCGCGGTCGAGCGTCAGCGCGCCGGCGCCCTCGATGACCGCGTGCGGGAACTGCAGCGTCGCCTCGACGAATCGACGCGCCTGCAGGCCGTGATCCAGGACTCGATGACGGCCGTGCTGCACCGCCTCGAGCGCGTCGTGCAAGCCGACCTCCCGTTCCTGGCCGAGGAACGCGCCAACCGGCTGCGCTTCTTGCGAGCCGAGCTGGCCAAGCCCGAGGTCGACTCCGCGGAGAAACTCCGGCGCCTGCTCGAGGGCCTGCTGATCGAGGCCCAGTACGGCCAGACCGTCGAGGTCACCCAGGAGCGCATCCTCATCGACGGGCGCGAGACCTTCGTCGACATGCTGCGCCTCGGCCGGCTCGCCATGTACTGGCGTACGCCCGACGGCCGCCTGATCGGCACCTGGGATCCCGCCGCCGAGGCGCACGTCGCGCTGCCCGACCGCCACGCCCGCACCATGCAGCGCGCCATGGAGATGGCCACCCGCATGCGTCCGGTGCAGCTGCTCTCCTTGCCGCTCGGGAGGATCACGTCGTGACGCGCCTGATCATCATCGTCTGCTGCCTCCTGTTGGCGCTGCCGGCTTTCGCCGAGGACGCGCGCGAAGCCGCGCGCAAGGCCGCCCAGGCCCGCGCCGAGGCCGACTCGCGGGCCGCCGCCGCCGAAGCGGCGATCCTGGCCGACCGCGCCAAGTTGACCGTCGAGGTCGAACGGCTCGAGGCCGAACAGGCTCGCCTGGAGGCCGAGCTGAACGCGTTGCAGGCCCGCATGGCCGACCAGGAACGTGTTCGCGAGCGCCTGACCGACCGCTGGGGCCAGAGCGAGCTGCAGTTCAAGGAAGTCTCCGGCAACGTGCGCCTCGCGGCCAAGGAAGTCGAGACGCTGCTGCACCAGTCGCCGCTGACGGCCGACCGCCCCGAACGCCTCGATCGCGTGCGCCCGCTGGTCGAGCCCGGCTACTTCCCCGACATCGAGGACATCACCGGCCTGGCGGCGGCGCTCTTCGACGAGATCCAGCGTTCGGGCCAGGTGACCCTGCGCGAGGGGTCGTTCATCGGCCGTGACGGCCAGGAGGCCACCGGCACAATCCTGACGCTCGGCAAGTTCACGGCGGCCTACCGCACGCCGGAGGAGACCGGGTTCTTGACCTACTCCCCGGAGAGCGGTCGTTTCGTCGCGCTGGCGCACCTGCCGCGCGGCGGTCTGGGGCGCGACCTCGCCGCCTACTTCGACGGTGGTTCCGAACGTGTCCCGCTGGACATCTCCGCCGGCGGCGCCCTGCGCCAGGTCAGCCACCAGACCACCCTCTGGGAGCAGATCGAGGCGGGCGGCCCGATCGTCTGGCCGATCATCGGGCTGGCGGTGCTCGCCTTCTTGATCGTCGTCTACAAGTTCGTCTATCTGCAGGCCGTGCACGGCAACACGAACCGCATCATGGACCGCATGAACGAGCTGGTCGCCGGCGGCGACTGGGACGGCGCCGAGAAGCTGCTGCAGGGCCGGCGCAACTCGCCGGTGGGCCACGTGCTGAGCGCCGGCCTCGAGATGCGTCACGCCGACCGGCAAACCCAGGAGAGCGTGCTGCAGGAGGCGATCCTCAACCAGCTGCCGAAGGTGGAGCGCGGCATGGCGGTGCTCGCGGTGCTCGGCGCGGTGGCGCCGCTGCTGGGCCTGCTCGGCACGGTGACGGGCATGATCGACACCTTCCGGGTCATCACCCTCTACGGCACGGGCGATCCCAAGCTGATGTCCGGCGGCATCTCCGAGGCGCTGGTCACCACCATGCTCGGCCTGTCGGTGGCCATTCCGATCATGCTGCTGCACACGTTCCTGTCGCGCCGGGTCGACCACATCATCGGCGACATGGAGGAACGCTCGGTGCAACTCTGCAACATCTTCCAGAAGCACAACCATCGGGGCCTGAAGCTGACGGCGTCCGGAGGCGCGTGATGCGCGACATGCTGTGGGCGGGTTACGAATACCTGCAGCAAGGTGGCTGGGTGATGATCCCGCTGGGTCTGACGTCCCTGGCCATGTGGTCGCTGATCGCCGATCGGCTGGTCGGCTACTACCTGCTGAGCCGCGACGACGTGGCCGCCAGCGACGCGCTTGCCGCCCTGTCCGGCAACCAGCCGGCGGGCGCCGGTCGCACCGGACTGCGCCGCGAGCTGTTGCACGCGCTGCTGGCCGAGCGGTCGGGCGATCCGGACCTCGACCGCAACATCCTTTACCAGCATGCGCTGGACCTGCGCCCGCGGCTGCGCCAGCACCTGCAGCTCATCGCGGTGCTCGCGTCGGTCGCGCCGCTGCTCGGTCTGCTCGGCACCGTGCTCGGCATGATCGAGACCTTCGAGGTCATCGCCCTGTTCGGCACCGGCAACGCCAAGGCGATGGCCGGCGGCATCTCCGTGGCCCTGGTCACCACGCAGGCCGGCCTGCTGGTGGCGGTGCCGGGGCTGCTGGTCTCGGCGGCTCTGATGCGCCGCGCCCGGCGCCTGGAGATCGGGTTCGACGAGTTCACGCACCTGCTCGACCGTGCCCTCAAGCACCAGCAGCAAGCCATGCTGGCCCGGGCCTGACGGAGGACCGAGACGATGATCAACGTGCGCAAGACGATCCGCGGCGGCAACGACAAGGTCGACGTCAACCTGTCGCCCCTGATCGACATGGTGTTCCTGCTGCTCATCTTCTTCGTGGTGACGACCAGCTTCGTCAAGGAGTCCGGCATCGAGGTGCAGCGCTCGACCGCGGCCACGGCCGAGGTCAAGGAGCGCGGCTCGATCATGATCGGCGTTTCGGGCGAGGGCGAGGTCTGGATGGAGGGCAAGCGCGTCGACGTGCGTTCGGTGCGTGGCCTGGTGGAGCGCGCCCTGGCCGAGGATCCCGAGGCCGGCGTCGTGGTGATCGCCGACAAGTTCAGCCAGACCGGCGACGTGGTGCAGGTGATGGACCAGTGCCGCCTGGCCGGCGCGAGCAGCGTCTCGCTCGCGGCCAAGCGCGAGGATGGCGAGTGATGGGTTTGCGGCGTCTGGGCAGGGTCGTCGTGGTGCTGGTGATCGCCGGGGTGGTCAACCTCGGCCTCTTCGGCTTGACGACCGTGCTGTCCCAGGAGCGCGAGGTGACGCCGGACATCACCGAGCCGATGAGCGTCAGCCTGGTCTCGCTCGCGCCGCCGGAGCCTCCCAAGCAGGAAGAGCAGAAGGATCCCGAACCGCCGCCGCCGCAGGAACGACCCGATTTCGCGCCTGACCTCATCGCGCCGGGCCTCGGCGACCTCGGCGGCCCGGCCATCGGCATCACGATCAACGTGGGCGGCGTGCGTCGCGACGCGGCGACCACCGATTTCATCTTCGACTCGACGGACCTCGATCGCGCCCCCGAGATCGTCGGCCGCGTGAACCCCGAGTACCCGTTCCAGGCCCGCGAGCGCGGCATCGAGGGCTACGTGGCCGTCAAGGTGCTCGTCGGCAAGGACGGCGCCGTGCGCCAGGTGAACATCCTGAAGGCCAAGCCGGCCAACATCTTCGACCAGTCCGTGCGCAAGGCCGTCTCGAGCTGGCGCTTCCGGCCCGGCGAGGTGGGCGGCGAGCCGGTGACGGCCTGGATCACCACGACCTTGCATTTTCGTCTGAACTAGAACCGGACCAGAGAACCGGACCAGGAGGGTGCCATGATCAAGACCTGGGTGTTGACCTTGATGCTGATCGGCGTGTCGACCTCGCTGCCGATCGACGCCGTCGCCGCCGAATCGCCCGCGGCGACCGCAGGCGAGACCTCGTTCGTCGATCCTGCCGACATGTCGCAGGTCCCGCGTCTCGTGCGCAAGACGCTCGTGCTGGCCACGGCCAAGGCCCGGCGCGGCGAGCATGGCGACGCGATCGCGGTCCTGAGCCGCCACCTGAGCGACTACTCCGACCAGGATCACGCCCTGGTCCAGTACCATCTGGCCCGCAGCCACGACGCGCTCGGCAACGTCGAGGCGGCGCGTGACCATTTCGCGCAGGCAGTGGCCCTGGAGCCGCGCCTGGCGGCCGCCTGGTTCGGGCTGGCGCACGCCCGGTATTCGCTCGGCGACTTCGCCGCGGCGGGCGACGCGTTCCTGCGCAGCTTCCGCACCGACCTCAACCCGCAGCCCGAGACGTTGTACTTCGCGGCGGCCGGTTTCCTGCTGGCCGACGACGCGGCGACCGCCGCGCCCCTGCTCCTGGAACTCTGCAACGGCCGCTGGGGCACGCCCCGCCACGACTGGTACGCGCAGCTCGCCGCGGCGGCGATCAGCCTGCAGCAGCCCGAACTGGCGGCGCCGTCGCTCGCGCGTTACCTCGCCGGCGATCCCGCCAACCACGAGGCCTGGTTCCTGTCGTACCAGTTCCATGTCGGCTGCAAGGACTACCGCGAGGCCGCCATCGCCTTGACGATGGTCGGCTACCTTCGCGACCTCTCGCCGCGGGAGGAGCGCACCCTCGGTGATCTCTACTCGCTGATCGAAGTGCCGATGCTCGCGAGTCTGCGTTATCGCAACAGCCTCACCAGCGACGCCCAGTCCGAGGACTTCGAGCGCCTCGCGTCGGCGCTGGTGGCGGCGCACGAGCTCGACGACGCGCTCGCCTCGCTGCGCAGCGGCCTGCGCGCGCACCCCACCGCCCGCCTGTGGTCGCTGCTCGGCGATGTCTATTACCTGAAGCGCGACTACGACGCCGCGGCCGAGGCCTTCACGCAGGTCGCCGCGCTGGACCCCGAATCGGGGCGCGCGCACCTGATGATCGGCTACTGCCACATCGAGAAGGGCAACCGCGGGCTGGCCATCCAGCACCTCGTGGCCGCGGCGAAGTACGAGGACCAGGCCGACCTCGCCGAGCGCCTGCTCATGCGCGCGCGCCGGATGAGTCAGTCCTGAGCGGGGGAAGAGGATGAAGCGGATGGTGCGAACGGTCCGAAGGTCGAGCCGCGCGTTCTCGTGGGCCGCGTTGTCGGCCCTTTGCCTGGCGCTCTGGTCCTGCACCGACGCCAGTCACGTGCTCAACCCGTTCACCAGTTCCGAATCTCCTGACATCAGCGACGACCTCGCGGCGATCTCGGGGCTCGTCGTCAATGTCTCGGGCGCCCCGCTCGCCGGCGCCCGCCTCGAAGTGCGGTCATCCGGCAGCGAGCTGACCAGCCTGGGATTCGCCGACCTCGGCGGACGTTTTTTCCTGGCCAACCTCGAACTCGAACGGGACGTGGTGCGTTTCAGCTCCACCCCTCAGCTCTTCAACGCCAACTTCCGGCGTCTGCGCCTGAACGCGGGCGTCGAGTTGCACTTCCCGCGGGTGATGCTGCTGCCGGTCGTGCGCGGCCCCGTGTTCTTCGCCAGCAACGGCGGCGCGGCCAACATCGGCGCGCTCGGCAGCCGGGCGGAATTTCCCGAATCTTCGTTCATCCGGGCCGACTCGACGCTCTACGCCGACCGCGTCGCGCCGTACCTCGCGGTCACGACCTTGCTCGATCCCCATTTCGCGGCCGCGTTTCCCGGGGAGTTCGTTGGCGTGCGCACCGGCGGCCAGGATGTGCCGCTCGAGGCGCTGGGGGCCTTGTGGGTCTTCGTCGATTCCCAGGCAGGCCCGATGCAGCTCGCGGCAGACGTCGCCGTGACCTACCGCCTCGGCATCGGCGAACCCGCCGGCATCACGCTGCCGCCCACCACGCTGGTCTGGGTGCTCGACCGCTGGGCCGGCACCTGGAACGAGGCGGGCGAGGCGCCCCTCACCGATGGCTTCTACGAGGTCACCCTGCCGTCGCTCGGCCCCATCGCCTGGGCCAACCCCGCCGCCGAGATCTGCGAGGTGGTCGGCACCGTGACGGACAACCTCGGCGAGCCCCTGCCCAACGTGAACGTGACCTACAGCGACCTCGGCGGGCGCTTCCGCACCAGCGTCCTGACCGAAGAAGACGGCGGCTTCGTGCTGCCGGTCACCCCGTCTCAGGCCGGGCTGCTGACGCCTTACCTCGGCAGCATCGCCGGCGCGCGCGACACCATCAGCACCCTCGGCGCCTGCCCGCTCGTCCTGGAGGAACCCCTGACCATCACCTTGCCCAGCTACCACATCGACCTGAACTGGAACGCACCGGACGCCGATCTCGACGCCTACTACCGCATCTTCATCGAGGATGACGACCGCCTCAAACTGCAATGGGTGCTCAACTTCATCGAACGCGGCCGCCTCGATCTCGCGCCCTACACCAGGCACGATGGCGACGCGCGCGGCACGTCCGGCCCCGAGACGATCACCGGCCGCCGCTGGTACGACGGCAAGACCGAATACTGGGTGCACGACTATTCCCGTCGCCGGACCGACGCCCTGCGCGCCTCGGGCGCCGTGGTCGACCTGGTGATCAACGAGGAGCCGTGGCAGTTCCCGGTGGCCGACGCGGTCTACGACGAAGCGACCAGCGACACCAGCGGCTGGTGGCATGTCTTCGACATCGTGATCGACGGCCCCCGGGTCACGGTCGAGCCGCGGCAGCGGTTCGCGCCGGCTCCGCAGCTGCGGCCTTGACCGAGGTCCGGCGGTTGGACGGGTTCTCGCCTATCTTGCCAGCTCGTCCGACCACCAAGGAGAGCCGCCCATGGTCACCGGCCAGCAAGCCCTCGCCCTCCTGAAGGAGGGCAACCGCCGCTTCGTCGCCGGCGAACGCCAGCTCGACCGCCGTCTGAGCGAGAAGCGCCGCAACGCCCTGGTGCTCGGCCAGGAGCCGTTCGCCGTCGTGCTCGGCTGCTCGGATTCCCGCGTGCCGGTCGAGCTGATCTTCGACCACGGCCTCGGCGATCTCTTCGTGATCCGCGTGGCCGGCAACATCGTGGCCCCCTCGCATATCGGCAGCATCGAGTTCGCGGCGGCGAAGTTCGGCGTCCGCCTCGTCGTCGTGCTCGGCCACTCGCGCTGCGGCGCCATCGAGGCCACGCTCGAGGAGCTGCGCCAGCCGCTGCCCCAGCAGTCGCCCAACCTGCACTCGATCGTCAGCCGCATCGGTCCGGCCATCGCCGGCCTGCTGGAGACCGAGCTGCGGCACGACCCCGCCGCGCTGATGCGCGCCGCCGTCCGCGCCAACGTGCGCGTCGCGGTCGAGCACCTGCAGCACGGCTCGCAGATCATCGAGGACCTCGTGCAGAACGACGGCCTCGTGGTGATCGGTGCGGAGTACGCGCTGGAGACCGGCGAGGTGGTCTTCTACGAGCAGGGCTAACGCGGCGGACCGTTGCGGCCGAGCCCGTGCCGGCGCAACCGGGAAGCCAGGGTCGACGGCGCGATGCCGAGCATGGCCGCCGCGCCATCAGGTCCGCTCACCCGTCCGCCGCAGCGGTCCAGCGCGCGCCGCAGGTTCTCGCGCTCGAAGGCCTGCATCTGCGCCTCGTCGAGCACGCCGGGCTCGTCGCGGCCGACGGTCGCCGTGGTCATTGCCGGCGTAGCCGCGGCCGGCAGCAGGGCCGCCAGATCGGGCTGGTGATCGCCCGCGAGGATGAGCGCCCGCTCCACGACGTTCTGCAGCTCGCGCACGTTGCCCGGCCACCGGTAGGCGCGCACCGCGAGCCGGCCGCGCGCGTCCAGGGTCGCCGGTCGGCGGCCCAGGCGCGCGGCGCAACGCCGCAGGAAGTGCTCGGCCAGCAGGACGACATCATCGCCGCGTTCGCGCAGCGGCGGCACGGCGAGCGGGAACACCGCCAGACGGTAGTAGAGATCCTCGCGGAAGCGGCCGGCGGCGGCCTCGGCCGCCAGGTCGCGGTTGATGGCCGCCACCACGCGCACGTCCACGCGCCGCGTGGTTGCCGAACCGACCGGCTCGAACTCGCCTTCCTGCAACACGCGCAGAAGCTTGGCCTGCAGGTCCAGGGGCAGCTCGCCGACCTCGTCGAGGAACAAGGTGCCGCCGTCGGCCAGCGCGAAGCGACCCTCGCGCGCGGTCGTCGCGCCGGTGAAGGCGCCGCGCACGTGGCCGAAGAACTCGCTCTCGATCAGGTTGGCGGGGATCGCCGCGCAGTTGACCGTGATCAACGGGCGCGCGGCGCGGCCGCTGGCGGCATGCACGGCCCGGGCCACCAGCTCCTTGCCCGTGCCGGTCTCGCCGATGATCAGCACCGTGGCGTCGGTCACGGCGACCCGCGCGATCGCCTCCAGCACGGGTCGCATGGCGTCGCTGCGGCCGACGATGTCGGTCCCGAGATGCGCGCGGACCTCGCCGCGCAGGTACTCCGCCTCCGCCGCGAGCTTGCGGAGACGCTGCTCGGCGGCGCGCCGCTCGTCCACGTCCCGCAGGACCAGCACCCACACGTCGCGGCCGTCGACCGCGACGCGCGACAGCGTGGCTTCGGCCGGGAAACGGTTGCCGCCGGCGCGCACGGCCTCCAGGCCGCCGGGGATCCAGACCGCGCTCGCGCTGGTCGGGGCGGCTTCGAGCTGCGCCATCAGGCCCAGCACGCGTTCGCGGTCGCCGGGGGCGAGGTATGGCGCGAAGCTGCGTCCGGACAGGTTCGCCGACGCGACGCCGAACACCCTTGCCGCGGCCGGGTTGACGCGCAGGACGTCGAGGCGGCCGTCCAGCTCGATCACGGCGTCGAGCACGCCCGCGAAGACGGCCGCGAGGTGCCGCTCCCGCGCCTGCACCGACTGTTCGGCGCGCAGGCGTCGCAGTTCGGCCGCGGCCTGCGCGGCGAAGATCCTGAACACGTCGCGCCGCAACGCATCGGCAGGCAGCGGTTGGTCGTGCAGCATGGCGAGGTGCCCGAGCAGGCTGCCGTCGGTGTCCAGCAACGGGGCACCCATGTAGCTGACCGCAGCGAGCGGCGGCAGGTCGGGGTCGTCGGGGAAGAGGTCGATGAGCCGGTCGGGAAAATGCACGAAGCCGGCCTCGCGGATGACCGGCTCGCAGGGCGTGCCGGCCACGGCGTACTCGTAGCGTGGCACCCAGTCGTCGTCGAGCCAGAAGGCGAG
>CAZVWL010000096.1:0-10860 GCA_964630845.1 uncultured Fibrobacteraceae bacterium | reverse complement strand
GCTAGCGGCTCAGCGCCGCAGGCGGTCGGCGAACTGCTGCCGGAACTTCGCCAGCTTCGGCGCGATGACCACCTGGCAATACCCCTGGGCCGGGTTCTTCCGGAAGTAGTCCTGGTGGTAGTCCTCGGCGCGGTAGTAGGCATCCAGCGGCACGACCTCGGTGACGATCGGCCGCGCGAAGACCTGATCGCGCTCGAGGTCGCCGATGATGCGCTCGGCCGTCTCGCGCTGGGCCTCGTCGGCCCAGAGGATGATCGAGCGGTACTGCGGGCCGACGTCGGCCCCCTGGCGGTTGCGCGTGGTGGGGTCGTGCACGCCGAAGAAGATCAGCAGGACCTCGCCGTAGCTGATCACCTGCGGGTCGAAGGTCACCTTGACCACCTCGGCATGGCCGGTCTCGCCGCCGGTCACCGCACGGTAGTCGGGATCGACCACATGGCCGCCCGCGTAACCCGACTCGGCGTCGAGCACGCCCGCGACCTCCTCGTAGACGGCCTCGATGCACCAGAAGCAGCCGCCACCGAGGACGGCGGTCTCCGTGTTCATGGTGGGGGCACCTCCAGCGACGGCGGCGATCAGCAGCAGCCAGGGCAACATCATCAGCAGTCCTCGTGCCACGCCAGGGCGCGCCGCGCGCGCACCACCGGACAACGCTCGGTGAAGACCGCGGCCATGCGCTCGGCGTCCAGCGGCAAGGCGTTCAGCAGGATGTCGGCGAGCAGGCCGAGCGACAGCTCGCCGTGCAGTTGCTGGCCTCGCGGCGCGCGGGTCTGGATCGCCGCGAGCAGCCGCGGCAACAGCTCATCGCCGGACGCTTCGTCCGATTCCTGGTCGAGGATCAGGCGGGCGTCGGCCTTGCGATAGAGCCGATCGCTGACGACCTCCTGCAGCTCGACACGACCGAGCCCCAGCACCCAGATCAGGTAGCGACCATCGGCCAGCGTCTCGTGGTGCACGATCTCGCCGAGGCCGCCGACCGGCAGCACGCGTTTCTCGGTCACGCTGTACGGCGCGATCACGAGCCGCCCGGAGGTGTCGAGCAGGTCGGACACCATCTGCCGATAGCGTGGTTCGAAGATGTGCAACGGGGCCACCGCTCCGGGCAACAGGAAGAAGTCCGGGAGCGGAAATAGCGGCAAGCCCTGCATGGTCTTTCCAGTGTTGGTGATCATGGCTGTCTGCAGACAGGTTAATCACGGTTCGCGCGTGCAGCACATAAAGATAAATCTAGTTGAAATGACTCTTCACTGCTCCGATGCTGCGGCCATGCGCGCGCTGAACAACATGTCGCTGGCGAGCAGGTTGACGGCGCTGGTCGGCGTGGCCTTCGCGATCACCGCCGTGGCCGCGTTCGTGCTCATGGACGGCACCGCGCGCACGGTGCTGCTGCGCCGCAACCTGGACCTGCGCGGTCAGCTGCTGGAAATGGCCGCGCGCCGGCTCGACCCCGCCGCGAGCGACGCCGCCGTGCTCCGCGAGCTGGCGGCGATCGCCGATCCTTCGCGCGAGATGATCCCCTTCGCACTGGATGACCGCGGGCGGCTGCTCGTCGACGAGTCGGCGCGCGACCGCCTGCGCGACGCGGTCGCCTCCCTGCGCGACCGTGCCCGGCCCACCGAGGCGGGCCGCTATGCCTGGTCTGATCCTGATGGTCGTCGCTTCTGGGTGAGCTTCCGGCCGCTGCCCGGCATGCCCTGGGTGATCGGCTGCCGCTCGCCTCAGGACCGGCTGCTCGCCGACGCGACCATCATCCGCCAACGGCTGGTGCTGGTCTGGATCGGCGTCACGGCGCTGGTCCTGGCCGGCCTGGCGGTGATGCTGCGCCGGGAGATGCTCCCGTTGCGCTCGTTGACCGAGGCCGCCACCGCCATGGCCGCCGGCGATCTCGACGTGGCCGTCGCCACCGACGGCCCGAGCGACGTGGGCCTGCTCGCGCGCAGCTTCGCGGCAATGCGCGCGTCGATCGGCCATCAGCTCGGGGCGCTGCGTGAGAGCGAGTCCCGCTACCGCAAGATCTTCGACGCGATGACCGACGGCGTGCTGCTGGTCGATCCGGACGGCATCATCGTGGCGGCCAACCCTCAGGTGGCCGGCAACTACGGCTGGACCCCCGCGCAGCTCACGGGCCGGCCGCTCAGCTGCCTGCTGCGCGAGGACGACCTCGCCTTGCTACAGAGCCTGCGCAACCCGCCGGCCGACCGTCCGCTAGCCCTGGCGGGCGTGACTTGCGACCGCGAAAGACGCGAGCGCGAGACGGTGATCCGCGCGGTGCGCCTGACGTTCCAGGGTCGCCCCCACGCCCTGATCCTGCTGCACGACATCACGAGCCAGCGCCGGCTCGAACGGCAGCTCATGCAGTCGCAGCGGCTGGAGTCGGTGGGCAGGCTCGCCGGCGGCGTGGCCCACGATTTCAACAACCTGCTCACGCCGATCCTCGGCTACAGCGAGATGCTGCTGGCCGACCCGAACCTGAGCGAGGAGGCCCGCGCCGACCTCGAGGCGATCCAGCGCGCCGGCGAACGCGCGCGCAGCCTGGCCCGGCAGCTGCTCGCATTCAGCCACCAGCAGGTCGTGGCGATGCGCGAGCTGGACCTCGGCGCCGCCTTGCGCGAGCTGGAGCCGGTCCTGCGCCAGACCTTGCGCGAAGACATCCAGCTTCGCTGCGACATCGGCCAGGCGACCGGCCTCGTGCACGCCGATCCCGGCCAGATCGAGCAGCTGGTGCTGAACCTCGCGGTCAACGCCATGGACGCGATGCCCGAAGGCGGCGTCCTGGAGATCGGCGTGGACGTCCGTGACGTCGCCGACGCGTCGGACCTCCCCCAGGGGACCTACGCGTGCCTGCAGGTTCGTGATTCGGGGCCGGGAATCCCGGCCGAGCTGCTGCCGCGCGTCTGCGAGCCATTCTTCACCACGAAGGAATCGGGCAGGGGCCTGGGTTTAGGGCTGGCGACCGTCGACAGCATCGTCAAGCAGCACGGAGGCCGCCTGCTGCTGCGCAACCGCGAGACGGGAGGGCTGGAGGTCACGGTGCTCTTGCCCTGCCGGATAGAGGCTGGATCCTTGGTGCGCGCCGAACCGCCCCCACCGGACGAATCCCTGCCGCGCGGCCACGGTGAGACGGTCATCCTGGTCGAAGACGACGACATGGTGCGCCAGCTCATCGAGACGCTGCTGACCAAGTACGGCTACGCCGTGCGCGCCTACGCCAACGGCTCCGACTGCCTCGCCGACCTGCGCGAGCGGCCTGCCCCGGCCGACCTCCTCTTGACCGACGTCGTCATGCCCGGATTGAACGGCCCGCAGCTGCGCAGCCAGCTCGACGCCTCGGGCATCGTGCTGCCGACGGTCTTCATGTCCGGCTACGCGGGCGAGACGCTCATCCAGCGAGGCTTGCGGCAAGGCCACGCCGACTTCTTGCAGAAGCCGCTGACGCCGGAGATGCTGCTCGGCAAGCTGCGCCAGATGACGCTCAGACCATCCGTTCCACCGGCACCATGAACGCGCGGATCGGGTGCCCGGTGTCGTCGCCGGGACCGAGCGCGGCGATCGCGTCGAGGATCGGCGTCGCGTTCTGATCCGGCACGATCGCGAAGCAGAGCGTCGAGTACTCGGGAGACTGCTGCGGCGTGGCGAACCAGCCGATGCGCGCGAGCGTCTCGGTCGAGTGGCCGTAGATGTCGGTCTCGCTGAAGATCTGCACGCCCTGATCCTTCAGCACCTCGCGCACCTTGTGGCGATGCTCCTTGAGGCTCATGATCCCGACGAGCTTCATGACGTCGCTCCCATCTGTGTTTCGGTCGTCGGACGACCGTTCAGGACAAGCGAACCTGCGACCACGTCGAGCCGCACCGGCCCACCCGGCGCAACCTCTGCGGCCAGGATCGCATCGGCGAGCCGATCCTGCACCTCGCGCTGGATCACCCGCTTCACGGGTCGCGCGCCGAAGCGCGGGTCGTAGCCGCGATCGGCCAGCCAGGCCACCGCCGCATCGGTCGCCTCCAGCCCGAGTTCCTGCTCGGCCAGCAGGCGGTCCACCTTCGCCAGTTCGAGCCGCACGATGCGCTCGATCTGACCGCGCGCGAGGCTCCGGAAACGCACGATCGCATCGAGTCGGTTGAGCAGCTCGGCACGGAAATGCCCGCCCAGCTCGTCGAGCACGGCGCGCTCACCGGCGCTGTCGGGCTCGAAACGCGGATCCTGGCACAGGTTGCTGGTCATCACGACGATCGTGTTGCGGAAGTCCACCACGCGGCCGTGGCCGTCGGTCAGGCGGCCGTCGTCCAGCAGCTGCAACAGGACGTTCATGACCTCGGGATGCGCCTTCTCCACCTCGTCGAGCAGGATCACGCTGTACGGGTGGCGACGCACGGCCTCGGTGAGCTGGCCGCCCGCCTCGAAGCCCACGTATCCCGGCGGGGCGCCGATCATGCGCGCCACGGCGTGGCGCTCCATGTACTCGCTCATGTCCAGGCGCACGAGGTGCTTCTCGTCGCCGAAGAGCTGCTCGGCCAGCGCCTTGACCAGTTCGGTCTTGCCCACACCCGTGGGGCCCAGGAAGAGGAACGACCCGAGCGGGCGGTCGGCGCCGCTGAGCCCGGCGCGGCTGCGGCGCACGGTGCGGGCGACGGCGGCCACGGCCTCGTCCTGTCCCACGACCCGCGCGGCGAGGCGGTTCTCGAGGTCGCGCAGCTTGCGGCTCTCCTCCTCGACCAGGCGCGTGGCGGGAATCCCCGTCCAGCGGGAGACGAGGTGGGCGATGTCCTCCTCGGTGACCTCTTCCTTCAGGAGCGGCGACTCGCCCTGCACGGTCACGAGCGCGGCGCGCGCCTCGGCGAGCGCGCGCGCGAGGCGGCTCATCTCGCCGTACTTCAGCTCGCTGGCGCGGGCGAGGTCGCCCTGCCGCTCGGCCTGCTCGGCCGCGAGCTGCGCCCGTTCCTGCTCCGCCTGCAAGGCGCGCATGCGGTCGATCGCGTGCTTCTCCTGCTCCCAGCGGGCCCTGACGCGCGCCAGCTCGTCGCGATGTTCGGCGATCTGCGCGTCGATCACCTCGCGGCGCGCGACGGCCGACTTCTCGGTCTCCTTGGCCAGCGCCAGCTTCTCCATCTCCAGCTGGTTGAGACGCCGCTGCAGGTCGTCGACCTCGGCGGGCACCGAGTCGATCTGCATGCGCAGGCGGCTGGCCGCTTCGTCCATCAGGTCGATGGCCTTGTCCGGCAGCATGCGGTCGGCGATGTAGCGCTGGGAGAGCTGCACCGCGGCGACGATCGCCCCGTCGGTGATGCGGATGCCGTGGTGCACCTCGTACTTCTCCTTCAGACCCCGCAGGATGGCCACGGCCTGCTCCCAGGTCGGCTCCTCGACCATCACCGGCTGGAAACGCCGCTCCAGGGCGGGGTCCTTCTCGATGTGCTGGCGGTATTCATCGATGGTCGTGGCGCCCACGCAGTGCAGCTCGCCGCGCGCGAGCGCGGGCTTCAGGATGTTCGAGGCGTCCATGGCGCCCTCGGCCTTGCCGGCGCCCACCAGGGTGTGCATCTCGTCGATGAAGAGCAGGACCTCGCCGTCGGCCTCGGTGACCTCCTTGATCACGGCCTTCAGGCGTTCCTCGAACTCGCCGCGGTACTTCGCGCCGGCCACGAGCGCGCCCATGTCCAGGGCGAAGAGCTGCTTGCCCTTGAGCCCCTCGGGCACGTCGCCCTCGACGAGGCGGCGCGCCAGACCTTCGGCGACCGCGGTCTTGCCCACGCCGGGCGAGCCGATCAGCACGGGGTTGTTCTTGGTGCGGCGGCTGAGGATCTGCACGACGCGGCGGATCTCCTCGTCGCGGCCGATGATGGGGTCGATCTTGCCCTTGCGGGCGAGGTCGCAGAGGTCGCGCGCGTACTTGCGCAGCGCCGATTCGCCGCTCTGTTCCTGCCCGTCCTGGACGCCCGCGGCCGACTGCTCGAGCGCGTGGGCGATCTTGGCGGCGGTCACGTCGAAGGTACGCAGCACGCTGCCGGCCCGGCCACGATCGGCCGCCACAGCCAGCAACAGCTCGCGCGTGCCCACCATCCCGCCTGAGCGCTGCTGGGCGAGCGTCTGCGCCTCGAGCATGGTGGTCTGCAGCTCGCGGCCCGCGTCGGGAGCCTCGCGGCGGCTGACCGTCGGCAGGGTCGCCAGCTCTTGCTCGGCGGTGCGCAGGACCAGGCCGGGATCGGTCTCCAGCGCGCGCAGCGCGGTGCCGGCCAGGCCGGGCTCGCTCAACAGCGCCCAGAGCAGGTGCAGGGGCGCGATCTCGGCGTGGTTGGCCTGGAAGGCCTTCTGCTGGGCCTTCTGCAGGGCCTCGACGGCGTTGACGGTCCAGTTCTTCATCGGTCCTGACACCTCACGGTTGGGGATTCAGCCTGGTAACTGCAGGGATGGTGCCAGGATACCGAGCCCGCGGACGATGTCGTTAAATGATTATAATACAACACAATAACCAACCGAGACGCCACGCTGCGCACAGTATACAGAAATGGCGACCGCCGCCGCTGTCAGGTCCTGACAGCCACTTTGGCGCATCGCCGATCCGTCGTGGCAGATATCAGGATCGACCAGGCGGCTTCCCGTCGAGGTCCGGCGAACAAGGGCGCGGGTCCGGGGCCTGCAAGCGACAAGCGGCGCCGGAGCACCCCTCGCCACAACCGCTGCCGCCGCGGCGCACGAAGCGACGCAGCCGCCAGCCGGCCCAGCCGAGGGCCGTCGCGAGGATCACCAGCGTGATGGCGAGGTCCCAGCTCATAGCAGGCGACCCACCTGGTAGACGAGTGTGGTGAGCACCCAGGCCAGCGCGGTCAGCCCCCAGAATTGCAGCAAGGCCCAGCGCCAGCCGCCGCTCTCCTGGCGGGTGACCGCGACGGTGGCCATGCACGGGGTGGCGATCAGGCAGAAGAGCATGATGCAGAAGCCGACCAGCGGCCCGTAGTAGCGGCTCAGTTGCAGGCGCAGGGCGTCGGGGTCGTCGTCGGCCGCGCCGACCGCGAACACGATGCCCATCTGCGCCACGAAGACTTCCTTGGCCGCGAAGGCGCCGATCAGGGCGGTGCCGATGCGCCAATCGAACCCCATCGGCGCCAGCACCGGTTCGAGCAGGTGGCCCGCCCGTCCGGCCACCGAGTAGGCCATGGCGGCGGCGGCTTGCTGATCGGGGTCGGTGTCGACGAGGGCGTCCGCCGGCGGCTTCGGGTAGCTGGTCAGCGCCCAGAGGATGATCGACACCCCGAGGATCACGGTGCCCGCCTTCTTGACGTACAGCCAGGCGCGCAACCACATCTGGGCCAGCAGGCTGCCCAGAGTCGGCATGCGGTACGGCGGCAGCTCCATGAGCAACGGCGTGGTCTCGCCACGGAACAGCGCCCGACGTAGCAGCTGCGCGCCGAGCAACGCCAGCACGATGCCGATCACGTAGAGCAGCCAGAGCACGGGGCCCTGCCAGCGCGACGGGAAGAAGGCCGGGATGATCAGCGCGTAGATGGGCAGGCGGGCGCCGCAGCTCATCAAGGGCAGGATGAGCATGGTGATCAGGCGGTCGCGGCGCGTCTCGAGCGTGCGCGTGGCCATGATCGCGGGCACGGTGCAACCGAAGCCGATCAAGAGCGGGATGAAGCTCTTGCCGTGCAGACCCACGCGGCTCATGAACCGGTCCATGACGAAGGCCGCGCGCGCCATGTAGCCGCTGCCCTCGAGCAGGGCGATGGCCAGAAACAGCAGCACGATGTTCGGCAGGAACACCAGCACGCCGCCCACGCCCCCCACGACGCCGTCGACGAGCAGCGAGCGCAGCGGGCTGGTCGACCCCGCCGGCCACAGCCCCTCGAGCCACGCACCCACCGCGCCGACGCCGCGCTCCATCAGCCCCATGAGCGGTTCGCCCAGGGTGAAGGTGGCGTTGAAGACCAGGTACATGAGCGCCAGGAAGATGGGCACGCCCCAGACGGGGTGCAGGGCCGCCTTGTCGAGGCTGTCGGAGCGGTCGCGGCGGCCGGTGGCGGTCGTCCGCACCGCGCCGCGGCAGAGCGTGGCGATGTAAGCGTAGCGGCTGCGGCTGACGGTGATGTCGCTGGTGTCGTCGCCGTCGAGGTCCAGGGCCGCGGCGGCGGCGGCGGCCTGCTCGGCGATCGGGGTGCCGGCCAGGGCGCCGGTCACGGCGTGGTCGCGCTCGAGCAGCTTGACGGCGTGCCAGCGGCGCTGGGCGACCGGCGGCGCGGTGCCGCCGAGCGTGCCCATCGCCGCCACGAGCCGCCCGATGCCGGCCTCGACGACCGGCCCGAAATCGACGCGCGCCTGCGGCCGGTCGCCGTTGCGCCCGAGCACGGCGAGCGCCGCCTCGATCAGCCCGTCCAGACCCTCGCCGGTGCGCCCGACGACCGGCACCACCGGCACGCCGCCAAGGCGCCGCGACAGCAGGTCGGCGTCGATCACCAGGCCACGCGCTCGCGCGACGTCGCTCATGTTCAGGGCCACGACCAGGGGCAAGCCCAGCTCGAGCAGTTCGGTGGTGAGGTAGAGGTTGCGCTCGAGGTTGCTGGCGTCGATGACGTCGATCACGAGGTCGGGCGGCCGCGTCAGCAGGTAGTCGCGGGCCACCAGCTCTTCCTCGCTGAAGGCGGTCAGGCTGTAGGTGCCGGGCAGGTCGACGACGTGCAGATCGCCGGCGGGCGTGCGGCGCGTGCCCTCTTTCCATTCGACGGTCACGCCGGGATAGTTGCCCACGTGCTGGCGGGCGCCGGTCAAGCGGTTGAAGATGGTCGTCTTGCCGGCGTTGGGGTTCCCGGCAAGGGCTACCGACCTGCCCGCGCTCACTCGACCTCGATCTTCATGGCCATGCCCCGGCCGATGCAGATGCGCGCATCGTTGACCGCGACCACGAAGGGGCCGTCGCCGCCGTTGTGCACGACGGTGACCTCGGCACCCGGGATCAGGCCCATCGCGGCCAGCCGGCCGCGCACCCCGCGGCCGCCGTGGATGGCGCGCAGCACCGCCCGGGTTCCCTCGCGGATCAGGGCCAGCGGCATCTCACGCCTCCTTCCCGGGCACGAAGTCGCCGCGCGCGTCGCTCCAGCAGACCACCTTGCCCGGGTTGCGGCGCCGGTACGCCATCAGCAGACGCAGCCGTTCCAGCACGTCCTGGCTGATGCCGTGTTCCAGCCGGCAGGCGTTGTCCTCGGCGCTGGTCGCGTCGAGGCCCAGCACGTCGACCAGGAAAGCCCGCAGCGCCTGGTGCTTTTCGACCACGTCGGCCGCAGCCGCCCGGCCGGAATCCGTCAGCGTCACCAGATCGTAGGGGGCGTAGTTGATCAGACCGCGTTCGGAAAGGGCGCGCAAGGCCTGCGTCACCGAGGAGTTGTGCACCCCGAGCCGCTCGACGATGTCCTTGGCGCGGGCTGCCTGCTTCTCCTCGATGACATGGAAGATGGCCTCGAGGTAGTCCTCGAGACTGGCGCTGAGCTGCTGATTCGCGCGCATGACGCCCTCCCGGTCCGCCGGCTGGCATTGGTCGGAGCGCCGGCACCGGTCTGCCTGCAGGCAGCTGCCTGCTCTCAGACCCGTTGCAAATTTAACGCCCGATGTGCGCCATGACAAATGTTTTTAGTTTCTATGAAATCCCCCGGCAAGACGGCGCGCCGGCCGTGTTTCGGCCCGTGGCCGCCTGGCGGGCCCGTTACATTCTTCGCGGAATAACCTAATCGGCCGGATAGAGGCGTTCCAGGCCGGTCAGGTGCTGGCGAATATCCCAGATCAGCTGGGGAACCTTCGCCATGGACAATCCGACACGCTGCAGGCTGTCGGCGTACGGCTCGGGATCGAAGTCCTGGCTGAGGTCGATCGGCTCGCCCTTGCCGATGCTCCAGTTGGCGCAGATGATCTGGGCCAGCTGCAGCACCTGGGCGCCCCCGTCCACCTCGCCGGCCGCGGGGTCGCGATGATGGTCACGAATCGCGGTCACGATCGACTCGGGCAGACGCCATTGGTGCAGGATGTATTCGGCGAGTTCGGCGTGGTCGAGCCCGATGGCTTCGGCCTCTTCGGCGAGCGAGATGGTGCGCTTGCCGCCGGCGGGGTCGAGGTAATCGTCGACGATCAGCTTGCCCACGTCGTGCAACAGCCCCGCCGCGAACGCTTCCTCGGCGTGCAGCGGCTTGCTCGGCAGCACCTCGATGATCGCCCGGGCGGTCAGCCCGACGGCCGTCGAGTGCATCCAGTAGCCCCGGCTCGGTTCGTAGTAGTAGTTCTTGAGACGCAGGCGGGTCAGCCCCTCGGTGCTCACCGAGAAGACGATCTTCTTCATGTTCTCGAGGCCGACCAGGACCACCGCCTCGGGAATAGAATGGATGCTGCGCGACTTGCCGAACAGGCCGCTGTTGGCCAGCTTCAGCAGGCGGGCGACGAGCGCCTGGTCCTTGCTGATGACCGCCTCGAAGTCCTTGGCCGAGAAGAACTCCCGCCGCACGAGCGCCAGGAACTCGGTCACCACGTTGGACAGGCTCGGCAGCTCGTCCACCCGGCGCAGCACGTCCAGGTTGACGTTGCGCCAGCCGGTCTTGGTATCCACACAGGTCGTCATGGGCGATGCACTCCTCCGGCGCGGGGCAGGATGGTCCTGTTCACCGGAGGCTTCGGCAGCGTCGGATCTTACCTGAGCGAAATCAGAGGAGCTCCAGCGAATCGAGGAATCGCTGGGTTTCCGCGTTCTCGAAGACCCCGCCGGACCGGTCCCACGCCATCAGCACGAACACGTCGGTGCCGACCAGCAGCCCGCGCACCCACACCTCGCCACGGCCCATGGGCTCGGCCGCGTGCACGTCGACGCCCTCGGCGATGTCGAACGTCAAA